>NZ_DATIGV010000083.1:0-111593 GCF_035481345.1 Hydrogenophaga sp.
AGCACGAACAGCGAGTGCGCCAGCATGCGGATGGGCGCCTGCAGCACGGCCAGCACGGTCTCGGCCACGGCGCTGAGCATCAGCGTGCCGGTGCCACCGAACTGGCGCTGCTCGCGCTTGAGGAAGACGGCGATCAGACCCAGGATGCGCGGCATGAAGAGCAGACACAGCGTCCAGACCCACAGGCCGCGCAGCTCGGCAGGCAGGGCGTGCCAGCTCGGCAGCAGGGTGCTGTCGGCCACCCACAGGGCGGTGCCGATGGTGAGGAAGCCCAGCCACAGCGGCGCCGACAGGTAGGACATGGCGCCGATGGCGAACATGCTGCGGTGCACGCGGTGGATGCCGGGCTCGGCCATCAGGCGCGCGTTCTGCAGGTTGCCCTGGCACCAGCGGCGGTCGCGCTGCAGCTCGCTCAGCAGGTCGGGCGGTTGCTGCTCGTAGCTGCCCTGCAGGTCGGACACCAGCCACACGTGGTAGCCGGCGCGGCGCATCAGCGCGGCCTCGACGAAGTCGTGCGACAGGATGCCGCCGGACATGCCGCCCGTGCCCTTGATGGGCGCCAGCGCGCAGTGCTTCATGAAGGGCTCGAGCCGGATGATGGCGTTGTGGCCCCAGTAGTGCGATTCGCCAAGCTGCCAGAACTGCATGCCCAGCGTGAACAAGCGGCCGGTGACGCGCGAGGCGAACTGCTGCGAGCGCGCATGCAGCGTGGCGTGGCCCACGGCCTGGGTGGCGGTCTGGATGATGCCGGCGCGCGGGTGCGCTTCCATCAGCTTGACCATGTCGGCCAGGCAGCGGCCGCTCATGACGCTGTCGGCGTCGAGCACGACCATGTAGCGGTAGTCCTTGCCCCAGCGGCGGCAGAAGTCCGCCACGTTGCCGGCCTTGCGGTGGGTGCGGCGCGTGCGCAGGCGGTAGTACACCTCGATGGCGGGCAGGCCGCTGGTGGCGAGTTCGCTGCGCAGGTTCTCCCACGCGGCGCGCTCGGCGCGCTGGATCTGCGGGTCGTAGCTGTCGGACAGCACGAAGACGTCGAAGACCTTCGATTCGCCGGTGGCGGCGAGCGACTCGCAGGTGGCGCGCAGGCCGGCGAAGACGGTGGCGACGTCTTCGTTGCAGATGGGCATGATGATGGCGGTGCGCGCCTCGGGGTTCATCACGTGGTCGCGCACCTCGGCGGCGCGCAGCGTGTGCCGGTCGCCAAAGAGCGAGACCCAGAAGCCCATGAGCGCGGTGACGAAGCCGGTGAGCACCCAGGCCGAGAGCACCACGAACAGCGTGAGCTGCGCGACGCGCAGCAGGCCGTTGCCGCCTTCGGGTTGCAGTTGCCAGAACATCAGGCCGGCCATCAGCGTCCAGGCCAAGGTGAGCCCGACGAAGATCGCGCGGCGCCAGTTGGCCGCGTTCTGCCAGGGCTCCAGCGGCTCGCCCGCCGGCGCGGTGCGCTGGCCCTGGTTCTGGCCGTACGGGGGCAGCAGGCCGCTGGCTGTGCTGAGCAGGGCGGTGCCGATGCTGTTCCAGAAGCCGCGCCAGGGGCGCGGCGTCATGGAGCCACGGTTGATGGGGGGCGCAGTCACCGCGTTCGGGTGACGCTCTTCCCGCAGGAGGCTGCGGGGCTTCATTCGGGCAGCAGAAGTTGCGTCCATGTTTCGCTCACGGTGTGTTGCTGGTGTTGGAGGAAGGCGCGCAGTTCGACCGGTTGGGTGGGGTCGATGCGCTCGACGCGAAGGCTCAGGCGCCAGGTGCGCGTGGCCGGGTTGGGGTAGGCAACGGCTTCGAGCACGCGGCCGTTGGCGTTGGTGCTGATCTTGGGCTCGACGGTGGCGCCGGCGGGCAGGGCGTCCAGCGCGGGGCCGGCGAAGTCGAGCACGAACTTGGGCTGGGCGGCCTGTTCGGCGGCGTTGAGCTTGGTGTAGCCGTAGCCGCGGCGGCTCTGCGTCACCCAGCTCGAGGGCGGGCGCTGCTGCTCGTCACCCTGCCAGGCCAGGTCGTAGCGCAGTTCCATCGGCTGGCCGGGCACCAGCGGCTGCGCCGGCACCCAGTAGGCGACGATGTTGTCGTGCGTCTCGTCGGGCGTGGGCAACTGCACCAGTTCCACACGGCCGGCGCCCCAGTTGCCCACCGGTTGCACCCAGGCGCTGGGGCGGCGCTCGTAGCGGGCCTCGACGTCTTCGTAGCTGGCGAAGCGCCGGTCGCGCTGCATGAGGCCGAAGCCGCGCGGGTTGGTGGTGCTGAAGGAGCTCACGGCGATGGCCTTGGGCCGCTGCAGCGGGCGCCACATCCATTCGCCTTCGCCGGTGACGAGCATCAGGCCATCGGAGTCGTGCACTTCGGGGCGGAAGTCGCCGGGCAGGGGCTGGTTCTCACCCGACAGGAACATGCTGGTGAGCGGTGCGATGCCCAGCGTGGCCACCGGCCCGGTGCCATCGCGCGCGAACAGGCGCAGGCGCACGCTCATGGTGGTGGTGAAGCCGGGGCGGATGACGAACTCGTAAGCGCCCGTGACGCGCTGCGATTCGAGCAGGGCCATGACCGTGAGCTCGCGCGCGTCGGCGGCGGGGCGGCGCAGCCAGAACTCGCTGAAGCGGGGGAATTCCTCGCCCTTGCCGCCCACCGTGTCGATGGACAGGCCGCGCGCCGACAGCCCGTAGCCCTGTTGCGCGCCCAGGGCGCGGAAGTAGCTGGCGCCGAGGAAGACGGCGAGTTCGTCCTTGTAGGCGATGTTGTTGAGCGGGTAGTGCAGGCGAAAGCCCGCGTGGCCGAGGTCGCCCCAGCCGCTGGTGTCGAAGGTGTTCTTGCCGAAGTGGAAGTCCTCGGCGCGGTAGGGCAGGGTGCGCACCTGGCCATCGGGCGCGACCTCGTGGATGCGCACGGGCTGTGTCTGGTACAGGCCCAGGTGGAAGTACTGCGCCTCGAACGGCAGGTTCAGGTTGCGCCAGGTGGAGCGCTCGGTGCGAAAGCGGATGTCGCGCAGCTGGTCGTAGGTGATGTTGGCCAGGGCGGGTGGCAGCTTGTCGCCGCTTTCGCGCCAGGGTTCGGCGGCACGGGTCTGGGCGAGGTGGGCGAGCTGCTCCCAGCTCAGGGCCCGGGCCGGCGAGGACACCAGCGCCAGCGCGGCCAGCAGGCCGCTCACGCGCCAGGCCGTCGCACGCAGGGGGAGGGGAAAAACCAAGGGCATGCCCCCTCAAGGGCAAGCCCCGTGCCAAATTGGAAAAGTGCTTTCAGATCAACGGCTTGGCGCCGCCGAGATCGGCATTTTGGCCAGACAGGCCCTTGAAATGCGGGTAAACCCTCGAATTTGTCGTCGATCGGCGACGGATGGTGGGGTGGTCGGAAAAAATCCCAACAAAATCAATGATCTTCGGCTGTCAGGTATCGGCGACAGCCTCATCCCCGCCGCTGTCGGGGGCGCCGGCCCCGTCGCTCTTGAACAGCCCCGGGGTGAGCGCGTGCTTCTGCAGCAGGCGATAGAACTCCGTGCGGTTGCGCTGGGCCAGGCGCGCGGCGTCGGCCACGTTGCCGTCGGTCATCTTGAGCAAGTCCACCAGGTAGTCGCGTTCGAAGCGCTGGCGCGCCTCGGTGAAGCTGAGCACCTCCACCGAGGGCGTGCGCAGCGCCCGCTGCACCAGGGCCAGGGGCACCAGCGGCGTGGTGGACAGGGCGCAGACCTGCTCGACCACGTTGTAGAGCTGGCGCACGTTGCCGGGCCAGGTGGCCATGGTCAGGGCCTTGAGCGCCTCGGGCGCGAAGCCCGAGCTGCGCTTGCCGTACTTGGCGGCCAGCTTGGCGAGGAAGTGGTTGGCCAGCAGGGGGATGTCCTCGCGCCGCTCGGCCAGGGTGGGCAGGGTGAGCGTGACGACGTTGAGGCGGTAGTACAGGTCCTCGCGGAACTGGCCTTCGGCCATGGCGGCCTCCAGGTCGCGGTGCGTGGCGGAGATGATGCGCACGTCCACCGGCACCGACTGGCTGGAGCCCAGCGGGCGCACCGCGCGCTCCTGCAGCACGCGCAGCAGCTTGACCTGCAGCGCGGGCGGCATGTCGCCGATCTCGTCGAGCAGCAGCGTGCCGCCGTCGGCGGCCTGGAACAGGCCCTTGTGGTTGCTCACGGCGTCGGTGAAGGCGCCTTTCATGTGGCCGAACAACTCGGATTCGAGCAGGGCCTCGGGGATGGCGCCGCAGTTGACGGCCACGAAGGGCTTGCCGGCGCGTGCGCTGGCCTTGTGGATGGCGTGCGCCAGCATCTCCTTGCCGGTGCCCGAGTCACCTCGCAGCAGCACGCTGGCGTCGCTCTGCGCGACCATGCGCGCCTCGGCCAGCAGGTCGTCCATGCGGTTGGAGCGGCTCACGATGTCGCGGCGCCAGGCCTCGTCGGCGCGCCGCGAGGGCCCGGCCGGCGTGCTCAGCGCCAGGGCCTGGGCGATCTTGTCGAGCAGTTCCTTGGCTTCGTAGGGCTTGGTGAGGTAGCCGAACACGCCGCGCGCGGTGGCGTCCACCGCGTCGGGGATGGTGCCGTGCGCGGTGAGCAGGATCACCGGCAGCGAGGGGTGGCGCGCGCGCACGTCGGCGAACAGGGCCAGGCCATCGCGCCCGGGCAGGCGCACGTCCGACAGCACGAGCTGAGGGCGCTCGATCTCGAGCTGGGCCAGCGCCGCCTCGGCTGAGCCCACGGCCGTGACCTGGTAGCCGGCCGAGCCCAGGCGCATGGACAGCAGGCGCAGCATGTCCGGATCGTCGTCGACGACGAGGATGCGGGCGCGGTGGTGCGGGTGTTCGCTCATGCCGGGCCCCGGGTCAGGGTGCGCGCGGCGCTGGCGCTGCGGGCGCCGGCGCGCGGTTGTTGATGCTGCGCTCGATGGCGCGCATGGCCTCCAGGCGCTCGTTGAGCTGGTCGATGCGGCGCTGGTGGTCGCGCAGTTGCGCGGCCTGCTTGTCCATCGCCTCCTCCAGCTTGCGCTGTTCCATGAAGCGCTGGACCAGCAGGCGGGCCAGGGGCTTGAGCGGCGCGGCTTCGGGCGCGGGGTTGTTGGCCACGCGCTGGGCCAGGCCGAGCGCGCGGGCGGTCTCCACGGGCTGGTTCAGGTGCATCAGCGCGAGCGAGAGCTGCAGTTGCCGCTCGGGCGCGCTGCCTGGGTCGCCCAGGGCGGCGATCTCCAGGCCCAGTTCGGCGGGCGTGAGGCTGCGGACACGGTCGGCGTAGCGCAGCAGTCGCGCGGCGGCCTCGCCCTCCGGCGCGCTGGCCGGCGCGGCTTGCACCAGGGAGGACGCCGCCACGGCGGTGGTGGGGGGCGCAGTCACGGGCGCCGGGGCGTGTGCCTGGGTCGGCTGGGGCGCGGCAGTGCTCACAGGGGGCTGGGGCGCGCTCACGGGTGTGGCGGGCGGCAGGGGCGTGGTGGCGCAGGCGCTCAGGGCGCAGGTGGCCAGCCAGAGCCCGACCCGTGCGCGGGTGTGGCCGAAGGGGGCGGGCGCTGGGGTGCGCGCGGGGTCATGTGGCATGGGGCAACTCGATGCGAAAGTGGGCGCCCGGGGTGCCGGCGAGCAACTCGACGCGGCCGCCGTGGGCGACGATGTATTCATGGACGATGGACAGGCCGATGCCGGTGCCGCGCACCGCGCCCTCGGGCTGGCGTTCGCCCCGGTAGAAGGGTTCGAAGATGCGGTCGCGGTCGGCCGGGGCCACGCCGGGCCCCTGGTCGACGATGTCGATGCTGACGCGACCGGGCAGGCTCAGCAGCACCAGGCGGATGGTGCCACCTTGCGGTGAAAAACGGATGGCGTTGAGCAGCAGATTGCCGATCGCCGAGGCCATTTTTTCGCGGTCGATCTGCAGCCAGACCGGCTCGCCTTCCACGCGCACCTGCAAGCCGTGCGCCAGCCAGTGCAGGCGTTGCGCCTCCACCAGGTCGTCGAGCAGGCCGCGCAGGTCGGTGCGCTCGCGCTTGAGCTGGCGTGCCTCGAAAGCCACGGCGTTGAAGCGCAGCAACGCCTCGATCTGCGTCTGCAGCGCCTGGGTGTTGTGCTGCAGGATGTTGACCACCTCGGCCTGGTCGGGGTTGAGCGGGCCGGCGATGCCGTCGCCCAAGACCGAGACACCCTCGCGCAGCGAGGCCAGGGGTGTCTTCAACTCGTGCGAGATGTGGCGCAGGAAGCGTGCCTTGTCGGCGTCGAGCTCCATCAGGCGCAGGCGCAGCCAGTCGAGCTGCTGGCCCACGCGGCGCACGTCGCGCGGGCCGACGATGTCGATCGGCTGGTCGAGCTGGTTCTCGCCCAGCGAGACGATGGCGCGCTCCAGCCGCTTGAACGGCTTGGCCAGCCAGACGCCGAAGCCCAAGGCCATGCCGGCGGCCAGCAGGATGGCCCCGGTCACCGTGCGGGTGAGCTGGTCCTGGTTGCGCTGGAAGCGCGCCTGCAGCGCGGCGTTGCGCCCGGCGATGATGGACTGCACCTTCTGCGCGATGGAGGCGCTGTGGCCGTCCAGTTCACGAAAGGCCCTTGCCACGTCGCGCTCGCGGTCCAGCGCGGTCTCGGGCGGTCCGTCGAGCAGGTCGGCCACCACCTGCATCCGCTCGCGCCAGTTCTGCGCGAACTCGGGCGGCAGTTCGTTGTCCTGCAGGCGCTGCAGGATGTTGCGCGCGTCGCTCGCGGCTTCGGTGAAGCGCTGGCGCAACTGGGTGTCGCGCAGCACCAGTGACTGGCGCGCCGCGCGCTCCATGGTGAGGCTGCGCTCGGACAGCGATTGGGCGGCGGTGGACAGGGCGATCGCCTGCTCCGCGCCTTCGCGGCTTTGTTGCAGGAGGGTCTCCAGCGAGAGCAGCGAGCGCACCGCCGCGCCACCGAGCAGCGCCCCGATGAGCAGGAAGGCGACCAGCAGCAGTTGCTGGAAGGACAGCGATGAGGGTCGCACGCGCTCCCTTGCCTCAGGCGGTTTCGCTCACCAGCACCTCACCGCGCAGGGAATGCGGCAACGCCTGTGTGATGCGCACGTCGAGCATCCGGCCGATCAGGCGCGCACCCTGCGGACCGCCGTCGAAGTTGACGATGCGGTTGCACTCGGTGCGGCCCATGAGTTCGGCGGCGCCGTTGGGCCCTGGCCGGCGCGCGGCGCCTTCCACCAGGATGCGTTGCACCGTGCCTTCGCGGCTGGCGCTGATGCGGCGCACATTGGCCTCGATGGTGGCCTGCAGGTGCTGCAAGCGCTTGAGCTTGACCTCGTGCGGTGTGTCGTCGGCCAGGTTGGCCGCGGGCGTGCCGGGGCGGGGGCTGAAGATGAAGGAGAAGCTGCTGTCGAAGCCCACGTCCTCGATGAGCTTCATCATCTTGTTGAAATCGTCCTCGGTTTCCCCGGGGAAGCCGACGATGAAGTCGCTGCTCATGGAAATGTCGGGCCGGATCGCGCGCAGCTTGCGGATCGTGCTCTTGTATTCCATGGCGGTGTAGCCGCGCTTCATGGCCATGAGGATGCGGTCGCTGCCATGCTGCACGGGCAGGTGCAGGTGGTTCACCAGCTTGGGCACGTTCGCGTAGGCCTCGATCAGGCGCGGCGTGAACTCGTTGGGGTGGCTGGTGGTGTAGCGGATGCGCTCGATGCCCGGGATGTCGGCGACGTACTCGATGAGCAGGGCGAAGTCGGCGATCTCGGCCGTGTCGCCCATGGCGCCGCGGTAGGCGTTGACGTTCTGGCCCAGCAGCGTCACCTCCTTCACGCCCTGGTCGGCCAGGCCGGCGATCTCCACCAGCACGTCGTCGAAGGGGCGGCTCACCTCTTCGCCGCGCGTGTAGGGCACCACGCAGTAGCTGCAGTACTTGGAGCAGCCCTCCATGATGGAGACGAAGGCGGAGGCGCCATCCACCTTGGCCGGCGGCAGGTGGTCGAACTTCTCGATTTCGGGGAAGCTGATGTCCACCTGAGGCTTCGCCTGGCGCTCGCGCTGCGCGAGCAGCTCGGGCAGGCGGTGCAGGGTCTGCGGGCCGAAGACCACGTCCACGAAGGGCGCGCGCTGGATGATGGCCTCGCCCTCCTGGCTGGCCACGCAGCCGCCCACGCCGATGAGCACGCCCTTCTGCTTGAGGTGCTTCACGCGGCCGAGGTCGGAGAACACCTTCTCCTGCGCCTTCTCGCGCACCGAGCAGGTGTTGAAGAGGATCAGGTCGGCCTGCTCGGGGTCGTCGGTGGGCTCATAGCCCTGGGCCGCGCCCAGCACGTCGGCCATCTTGTCCGAGTCGTACTCGTTCATCTGGCAACCGAAGGTCTTGATGAACACTTTCTTGTGTGGGCTCTGTTCGCTCATGGCATGGCTCCTGCGGGCGCGGTGCGCCCGATGCACCCCGGGGCGGGGCGCGCATTCACGGGGGGATCAGTTGGCTTTGGCGGGCAGGGTCGTCGGGGTGGCCGCGCCCTGCTGCGATTCGAACGTGAAGTTGCGCTCCACGCCCAGCGTGGGGCGGCGCTCCTTCTTCTCGGCCTCGGTGAGGACCCAGACCTGGGTGACCTGGCCCTGGCGGTCCATGAGGTAGTTGACCGTGAGCTCGCGGTTCACGAACGCGGCCGACTGCCGGATGCGGTTGTCTTCGTCGAGGATGCGCGCGCCCGGCGTGAAGCGGGTGACGCGGTCGTCCATCTCGAGGTAGGGCGGCTGCTTGACGGTCATGGTGCCGCGCAAGGCCTGCTTGGGAAACTGGCGAACGCCCGGCTGGGCGCTGGTGGCGGCCGGCAGCACCGTGGTGGTGGTCGAGGTGGACATCTGCGGTTGCGCCTGCGCGGCGCCCCCCAGGGCCAGTGCGATCACGAGGGGGATGAGACAGCGGTTCATGGTGTAGATCCAGAGGCTGAACGAAGGCGCGATTGTCTCACGCGCTCACTTCACCGCCAGCGGATCGGCTCCAGGCTCACGCTGCCGCGCTCGCCGCTCAGCGTGAGCACGCCTTCGAGCACCGTGGCCTGCAGTTGCATGCTGCGCTCGGCCAGCGCCGCCAGCGCGGGCGCGGCCTCGGCGGGCAGGCGCCAGACCTGCAGCTTGTCCAGCCGGGTGAGCTTGCCTTCGATGCCGCGCCACCAGACCTCGGCCGCGGGGCCGAAGGCGTAGACGCGCACCGCGTCGGCCTGGCCGCAGGCCTTGGCCATGGGCTTGTCCTCGGGCTGGCCCACCTCCACCCACAGGCGCTTGCGGCCGGTGAAGTCGGTGAGGTGCAGGTCGGGGTCGTCCGGGTCGGACAGGCCCGCGCCGAAGGCCAGGGTGCCGTCGCCCTTGCAGGTGTCGACCAGCTCGTGCGCGTTCAATGCCAGCGCCGCCAGGCGGACCATCATGCGCTCGTCGGTCTCGCTGGGGTGGCGGGCCAGGGTGAGGGCGTGGTCGGCGTAGTAGCCGTGGTCGATGTCGGCGACCTGCAGGTTCGCCTTGAAGACGGTGGACTTGAGGGCCATGGCGGATCGGGCGGCGGGAATGAAAAAGGCGGGTTCCGTTGCCGGAACCCGCCTCGCTGTCTGGTGGCGATAGGTGGACTTGAACCACCGACATCAGCATTATGAATGCTGCGCTCTAACCAACTGAGCTATATCGCCGAAGCCGCGCATTATAGCCCATGGGAAGCGCCGGTTTGAACCGGCCTCAGGCGTTCTTGAAGTCTGCCGGGCGCTTGGCCACGAAGGCCGCCATGCCTTCCTTCTGGTCCTGCGTGGCGAACAGGGCGTGGAACATGCGGCGCTCGAACATCACGCCATCGGACAGGCCGCTTTCGAAGGCGCGGTTGACCGATTCCTTGGCCGCCATCACGGCGAGCTGGGAGAAGCCGCAGATGATGAGCGCGGCGCCCAGGGCCTCGTCCATGAGCTTGTCCAGCGGCACCACGCGGCTCACCAGGCCGGCGCGCTCGGCCTCGACGGCGTCCATCATGCGGGCGGTGAGCGCCAGGTCCATGGCCTTGGACTTGCCCACGGCGCGCGGCAGGCGCTGCGTGCCACCGGCGCCGGGGATGATGCCCAGCTTGATCTCCGGCTGGCCGAACTTCGCGTTGTCGGCGGCGATGATGAAGTCGCACATCATGGCCAGCTCGCAGCCGCCGCCCAACGCGAAGCCGCTGACGGCCGCGATCACCGGCTTGCGCACCGAGCGGATGGTTTCCCAGTTGCGGGTGATGTAGTCGCCCTTGTAGACGTCGGCGAAGGTGTAGGTCGCCATGGCGCCGATGTCGGCGCCCGCGGCAAAGGCCTTCTCGCTGCCGGTGACGATCATGCAGCCGATGTGCTCGTCGGCGTCGAAGGCCTTGAGGGCGGCGCCCAGCTCGTCCATGAGCTGGTTGTTCAGCGCGTTGAGTTGCTTGGGGCGGTTGAGCGTGACGATGCCGACGCGGCCTTCGGTGCGCACGGTGATGCATTCGGGGGCGGTGCTCATGGATCTCCTCGGGGGTGGTGGTTTTGTCCAGCCGGCCACTATAGCCTCAGGGAAAATATTAGCCGACCGATCGGTTGGTTAATGGTAAATTGCCGCCCAGCCACCCAACGAGGAGACACGATGAGCGACACCACCGTGGTGTACGAGGAACGCGGGGCCGTGGCCCTGCTGACCCTGAACCGCCCCGAGGCGCTGAACAGCTTCACGCGCGCCATGCACCGCGACCTGTGGGCCGCGCTGGACCGCGCCGAGGCCAATGCCGCGATCCGTGCGCTGGTCATCACGGGCGCGGGCCGCGGCTTCTGCGCGGGCGCCGACCTGGCCGAGTTCGACTTCGAGCCCGGCCCGGACCTGGTGACGCGCGCCGACCCCGGCCCCGTGATCGAGCAGGCCTTCAACCCCACCGCGCGCCGGCTCATGGCGCTGCGCATGCCGACGATCGCGGCCGTCAACGGCGTGGCGGCGGGCGCGGGCGCCTCCATCGCCATGTGTTGCGACATCGCCATCGCCGCGCCGGGCGCCAGCTTCATCCAGGCCTTCAGCAAGATCGGCCTGATCCCCGACGCCGGCGGCAGTTGGCTGCTGGTGGAGCGCCTGGGCCTGGCGCGCGCCATGGCCCTGGCCATGACGGGCGACAAGCTGCCCGCCCAGCAGGCCAAGGACTGGGGCATGGTCTGGGACGTGTCCGAGGATTGCGTGGCCAGCGCACTGGCCCTGGCCGACAAGCTCGCTGCGATGCCCACGAAGGCCCTGGTGGCCACGCGCGGCCTGCTGCGCGAGGCCTCCACGCGCAGCTTCAGCCAGCAGCTCGACGCCGAGCGCGACACGCAGTCCGCCCTGGGCAAGACGCACGACTACATCGAGGGCGTGATGGCCTTTCGCGAGAAGCGCCCCGCGCGCTTCAAGGGGGGGTGATGACGCCCGAGCAACGCGCCGAGAAGGTGGGCACCACCATGTTCGCCGTCGACACCGCCAGCAAGGACACCATGGGCATGGAGCTGCTGGCCTGCGGCCCCGGCCGCGCCACCATGCGCATGGCGGTCAAGCCGCTGCACCTCAACGGCCACCAGATCTGCCACGGCGGCTTCATCTTCACGCTGGCCGACTCCACCTTCGCCTTCGCGTGCAACAGCCACAACCGCAACGCGGTGGCGGCCGGCTGCAGCATCGAGTTCCTGCGCCCCGCGCACGCGGGCGACGTGCTCACCTGCGAAGGCGTCGAGCAGACGCTGTCGGGCCGCCACGGCATCTACGACATGAAGGTCAGCAACCAGCGCGGCGAGGTGGTGGCGATGTTTCGCGGCAAGAGCGCGCAGATCCCCGGCCACGTGTTTCCCGAAGAGGCCCACGAATGAACGCCTTCCCCCTTGAGCCGATCGAAAAGGCCAGCGTCGACGAGTTGCGCGCGCTGCAACTCAAGCGCCTGCGCGCCACGCTGGCCCACGCCTACGCCAACTCGCCGGTCTACCGCGCCAAGTTCGACGCCGCGGGCGTGCACCCCGACGACTGCCGCTCGCTGGCGGACCTGGCGAAGTTTCCCTTCACCACCAAGGCCGACCTGCGCGACAACTACCCCTTCGGCATGTTCGCCGTGCCGCGCGAGCGCTGCGCGCGCATCCACGCCAGCAGCGGCACCACGGGCAAGCCCACGGTGGTGGGCTACACGCAGCGCGACATCGACACCTGGGCGCAAGTGGTGGCGCGCAGCATCCGCGCCAGCGGCGCGCGCCCCGGCGACCTGGTGCACGTGAGCTACGGCTATGGCCTCTTTACTGGCGGGCTGGGCGCGCACTACGGTGCCGAGAAGCTGGGCCTGACGGTGGTGCCCTTCGGGGGCGGCCAGACGGAGCGGCAGGTGCAACTCATGCAGGACTTCCGGCCCGACATCATCATGGTCACGCCGAGCTACATGCTGGCCATCGCCGACGAGTTCGAGCGCCAGGGCCTGGACCCGCGCGACAGCAGCCTGCGCATCGGCATCTTCGGCGCCGAGCCCTGGACCAACGACATGCGTCTGGCCATCGAGCGGCGCATGGGCATCGACGCGGTGGACATCTACGGCCTGAGCGAGGTCATGGGCCCCGGCGTGGCCAACGAGTGCGTGGAGACCAAGGACGGCCCGACCATCTGGGAAGACCATTTCTACCCCGAGATCATCGACCCCGAGACGGGCGAGGTGCTGCCCGATGGCGAGCTGGGTGAGTTGGTGTTCACCAGCCTGACGAAAGAGGCCTTGCCCATCATTCGCTACCGCACGCGCGACCTCACGCGGCTGCTGCCGGGCACGGCGCGCACCATGCGGCGCATGGAGAAGATCACCGGCCGCAGCGACGACATGATGATCGTGCGCGGCGTCAACGTGTTTCCCACGCAGATCGAGGAGCTGATCCTCAAGCGCGCCGCCCTGACCGCGCACTACCAGTGCGTGCTCACGCGCGAAGGCCCCATGGACTGCCTGACCGTGCGCGTGGAGACGCGCCCGGGCCTGTCGCCCGAGACCGAGGAGGCGCGCGGCGCCGCGCGTGAACTGCAGCACGACGTGAAGACCTTCGTGGGCACCAGCATCGAGGTGGTGCTGATCGCCGAGGGCGGCGTGGAGCGCAGCCAGGGCAAGGCCAAGCGGGTGATCGACCAGCGGCCGCGATGAACCGCACGGGCGGGGGCGGGTTTGTGGCGAATTGAGGTCAAACCCGCTGGTCACCCCCTGGGGGTATCGTTACATTCCCGGCGAAAGCCTGGGATGTGATGGACAAACAGCTCATCTTCTTCAAGACGGAGCAGGGCCGCGAGGCCCTGACCAGCCGCCCCGCCGGCCTGGGCCCGCGCCTGCGTTCCCTGTTGATCATGGTGGACGGCAAGCGCAGCGTGGCCGAGTTCGACAAGCTGCTGGGGACCGACGCGGCCCCCCTGCTGGAGCAACTGGCCGCGCAAGGCTGGGTGGAGGGCGAGGCGGCCGCCGCGGGCGCGGCCGTGCTCAACGGAGCCGTTGGCGCCCCCGTGGGGGTGCCGGTGCTCACCGATGCCGTGCCCGCAGTGCCGGCACTGCCCTTTGCCGACGCGCGCCGCCTGATGGTCCGCTTCGTCAACGACCAGCTGGGCCCCATGGGCGAGCCGCTGGCCATGCGCATCGAGGCGTGCAAGACGCCGGCCGATCTCCAGGCCATCCTGCCGCGCGTGCGCGACGGCCTGCTGAACTTCAAGAACGCCGCGACGGTCGCGCAGTTCGATCAGGACGTGGCCTCGCGCCTGCCCTGAGGCGGCACCGAGCCACACCGGCGCTCAGGCGCTCAGCCAGCTTCCCAGGCGCTGGGCGTCGTCCACGCCCAGGCGCAGGGCCTGCTGCTCGGCGGGCCAGCTCAGCGCCAGCCGCAGCAACTGCCGATCGCGCGAGACCAAGGCCGTGAGCTTCACGCGCGAGCCGCGCAGGGCATCGACCTCGTCCAGGCGGTGCACGCGCCAGGCCTCCGCCGGCGCGCCGCGCCGCGCGGGCGCGAACTCCACGCCCAGCCACTCGTCACCCGCTGCGAAGCCGGCGGCTTCGGCGGCGCCGCCCCGCAGCACGGTCTTGATGGTGAGCGCGCCGCCCGCTTCGCTCACGCGCAGGCCCAGGCGCTGGGCGAGCGGCGCGGCGTCGTGCTGCGGTTTGGCGCCCAGGGCCTTGAGCAGGCGCTCGGCGGGCAGGTCATCCGTGCCGTGCACCCAGGCGGCGAGTTCGCCGTCGTAGCTGCGGCCGCCCACGCGGCGCAGCGCGGCGCGCACGTCGCTCTCTCGCATGGGGCCGCCTTCGCAGCGGCGCCAGAGCTCGCGCATGAGTTCGTCCAGCGAGCCGCGGCCTTCGTCGCGCAGCGTGAGGTCCAGGCACAGCGCCACCAGCGCGCCCTTGGTGTAGTAGCTCACCGTGGCGTTGGGCGTGTTCTCGCCGATGCGGTAGTACTTCACCCAGGCGTCGAAGCTGGCCTGGGCCACGCTTTGCAGCAGGCGCCCCGGCGTCTGGTTCACCTGGTTGATGTTCTTGGCCACGAGCTGCAGGTAGGTGGCGTCGTCGATCAGGCCGGCGCGGCGCAGGAACAGGTCGTCGTAGTAGCTGGTGAAGCCTTCGAAGAACCACAGCAGCTCGGTGTAGTTCTCGCCGTCGTAGCCATAGCGCGCGAACTCCCTGGGCCGCAGGCGCTTGACGTTCCAGGTGTGGAAGTACTCGTGGCTGATGAGCCCCAGCAGCGTGGTGTAGCCATCGCTGGCCTTGAGCGCGCGGTCCTGGGCGCCGGTGCGCGGCAGGTCGTTGCGCTGGCAGATGAGGGCGGTGCTGTTGCGGTGCTCGAGGCCGCCGTAACCATCGCCACTGGCGTGCAGCATGAAGACGTAGCGCTCGAAGGGCGGGGCGCCATCGCCGTGCCAGAAGGCGATCTGGGCGTCGCAGATGCGGCGCGTGTCCTCGATCAGGCGCTCGGTGTCGACCCAGCCGCCCGCGCCCGTGAGCACGAAGCGGTGTGGCACGCCGCCGGCCACGAACTCGGCGCTGAAGAAGCGCCCGAGCGTGAAGGGGCAGTCGGCGAGTTCGTCGTAGTCGGCGGCGAGGTAGTCACCGAAGCCCGCGTCGTCCGCGCGCAGGGCACCCAGGCCGCTGGCGGCTTGCCAATCGTCGGGCGCCGCACCGCGTTCGAGCGTGAGCGCATGGGCCTGGTCTTCGAAGCCGATGGCGCGCAAGCAGGTGCTGGTGGCGTTGAAGAAGCCGCGCGTGGCGTCCAGGAAAGCGGTGCGCACCGAGGCGTCGAAGGCGTAGACCTGATAGCGCAGTTCCAGCGGCTGGTTCGCCGCGCTGTCGGCCTGCCAGCGGTGCTTGTCGAGTTGCCTGAGCGCCACCGCTTGGCCGCCCTGGCGCGCACTCAGGCCTTGCAGGTGCTGGGAAAACTCGCGCACCAGGTAGCTGCCGGGAATCCACACCGGCAGCGCGAAGCGCTGCCCCTCGGCGGGCCGGTCGACGGTGAGCGTGACCGCCAGCAGGTGGCTGTGCGGGTTCTCCACCGCGATGCGGTAGTGAACGGCGGCCTCTGTGCGCGGGGAACGGCGCCGTGTGGTCACAGGACAACCTTCGCGCAGCGCGCTGCGGTGCGAGCCCTTTCGGGCGGCCGTGCGGTGCTCATTTGGCCTTGGCGCTCTTGAGCAGGGTCTCGAGGCGCTCGGCGTCGATGGCGCCCGGGACGCGCGTGCCATCGACGAAGAAGATGGTGGGCGTGCCGTTGATGCGCAGATCGCGGCCGAGAGCCACGTTGCGCTCCACGGCGGCGGTGTCGCAGCTGGCGCTGGGGATGGCGGTGCCTCGCAGCATCCAGTCGAGGTAGGTCTTGCCCTTGTCCTTGGCGCACCAGAGCGACTGGGCCTTCTTCACGGAATCGGGGCCGAGGATGGGGTACATGAACACGTGGATGGTCACGTCCTCCACGTCGGCCAGGGTCTTCTCCAGCCGCTTGCAGTAGCCGCAGTTGGGGTCGCTGAAGACGGCGATCTGGCGCGTGCCCTTGCCGTGCACCACCTTGAACGAGTCTTTCAGCGGCAGGCTGGAGAAATCGACCGCGCTGAGTTTTTGCGTGCGCTGCTCGGTCAGATCGACGCGGTTGCGGGTGTCGAAGATCGAACCCTGCATCAGGTAGTTGCCCTCGCTGTCCGAGTAGAGGATCTCGGAGCGGTTGATGCGGATCTCCCAGACGCCGGGAAAGGGCGTCTTGCTCACCTCTTCGATGGGCGGCAGGTTGGGCAGGCGCTCGCTCAGGTTCTTGCGGATGGTGGCTTCGTTGGCCGAGGCGGCGAAGGCCAGGCACGCGAGCAGCGGCAGCCAGAGGGTCTTGAGCGGCAGATTCATGAAAGCCTCGTGGGAAACGGGTAGGGGGCGGGTCAGAGCGACAGGCCCATGGCCTGGCGCGCGAACCAGCGCTTGAGCGGGCCGCTGCGGTGAAAGCCGGCGAGTCCGCGGTTGCGCAGCAACTGCACGCGCGGGTCGCTCAGGCCGAACAGCGAGAACAGTCCGTCGGTGACGGCGGACATGGCCTGGACGTCGGCCGCGCGGGCGCGTTCGTAACGTCTGAGCAGTTTGGCGTCGCCGAGTTCGCGCCAGTATTCGCGGGCGTGCAACACGCGGGCCAGCTCGGCGGCATCGGCCAGGCCCAGGTTGAGGCCCTGGCCGGCCAGCGGGTGCACGGCGTGGGCGGCGTCGCCGGCCAGGGCCACCGCGCCCTGCGGCGTGTGGGTGAACCAGCGCTGCGCGCGCGACAGTTGCAGCGGCCAGGCCTGTGCAGGGGCCAGCGGCGTGAGGGCGCCCAGGGCCTGGGCGCAACGCGCCTGCACGGCCTCGGCGAAGACCGCGGGCTCGGCTTTGAGCCATTCGTCGGCTTGCTGCGCGGGCAGCGACCAGACCAGGGCGAGTTCGTGGCCGTCGGCACCGCCCATGGGCAGCAGGGCCAGCACCTCGCCGTGGGCGAACCACTGGCGCGCCACCCCGCCGTGCGGCTGTTCGGCGCGCAGCCGCGCGGCCAGGGCCTTGTGGGGATAGGCGTGGGTGTCGTAGTCGATGCCCAGGGCTTCCCGGGTGGCGCTGTGGCGGCCCTCGCACACCACGGTCAGGCGGGCGGGCGGGGCCTCGGTGACCCGTTCGACGCCGGCGGCGAAACCCACCGCGTCGGCCAGGCGCTGCTCCAGCGCGGGCACGTCCACGATCCAGGCCAGGGCCTCGGCGCCCAGCTCGCCCGCATCGAAGCCCAGTTGCCCGCCGTCGTCGCCCCAGACCTGCATGGCGCGCACGGGCGTCACGGCGCCGGGCACGGCGTCGGGCCAGGCGCGCAGGGACAGGAGCAGTTCGCGCGAGGCCTTGTTCAGGGCGTAGGCGCGCACGTCGTGGGCGCGCGGGGGAGAGTCGGGGGCCACCAGGGCCACGCGCAGGCGGTCTTGCGCGAGCAGCAGGGCCAGCGCCTGGCCCACCACGCCGGCGCCGCGGATGGCCACGTCGGCGCGTCGGGGGGAGGATGAACTGGACATGGGCGGGATTCTAGGAGCGCGGCACAATCCGGCGTTTCGCCGATACCCATACCCCGCATTCACCTCCGCATCCACCATGAGCGACACCGACGACGTGCAGGCCACCATCGAACAACTGTGGATCTACCCCGTCAAGTCCTGCGCGGGGGTGCGCCTGGAGGAGGCCGAGCTGACCGACACCGGCCTGCTCTACGACCGGGCCTGGATGGTGGTCGACGAACAAGGCGAATTCGTGACGCAGCGCGAGTTGCCGCGCATGGCGCTGATCCAGCCCAGCTTCAAGCTGGGGCAACTGGTGCTGCGCGCGCCGGGCATGCTGTCGCTGCACCTGGCGCTGGACGCGGCCGAGGACCCGGCCACCGTGCGCGTGTGGAACGACACCGTCGAGGCCTACGACATGGGCGACATCGCGGCCCAGTGGTTCAGCGACTTCCTCGGGCCGGACGCCCCCGAGCCGCTCAAGCGCCTGCGCCTGGCGCGCTTCGACCCCGAGGTGCGCCGCCCCAGCGACCCGAAGTGGACCGGTGGCCGCGAGGCCGGCACCCAGTTCGCCGACGGCTTCGCGGTGCTGCTGACCAGCGCGGCCTCGCTCGACGAACTCAACGCCCGCCTGGTGGGCGATGGCCACGCGCCGGTGGACCAGCGCCGCGTGCGCCCGAACATCGTGCTCGGCGGCCTGCAGTCGCACGACGAGGACCGCGTGGGCGCGCTGACCATCACCACCGACGACGGCCCGGCGGTGATCGAACCGGTGAAGCCCTGTTCGCGCTGCTCGATCCCCGACGTCGACCCGGATTCCGCGCTGCAGGGCCACGTGGTGGGCGACACCCTGCGCGGCTACCGCGCGGACGCGCGCGTGGGCGGCGCCATCACCTTCGGCGTGAATGCCATCGTGCTGGAGGGCGACGGCCGCACGCTGCGCGTGGGGCAGCGCGTCAGCGCGGACTGGCGCTTCGACTGATCGGACCCGACGCCTTGGTGCCGAACTGGGCGCGGAACTGCGCCGGCGTCAGGCCGGTGTGGGCGCGGAACTGCCGCGTGAAGTGCGGCTGGTCGGCGAAGCCGCTCAGGTAGCCCACCTCGGCGAGCGAGGCCGCGCCAGCGGCGAGCTGGTGCGCCGAATGGTTCAGGCGCGCCTGGGCGAGCAGGCCGCTGAAGTGCCCGCCCTGCCCGGCGAGCAGGCGCTGCAGGGTGCGTGAACTCAGTCCCATGGCCTGCGCCAGGCGCGCGAGCGTCCAGCCGCGCGCGGGGTCGGCCTGCAGCAGCGCGAGTGGGGCGCGCGCGTCGTCCACCGGCGGTGGGGCGCTGGTGCCGCTCCATTGCCATTCCCAGGTGTGCAGGCGCGACGGCCAACGCGTCGTGGCGCGCCAACCCTCGTCGAACAGCCAGGCCCGCGTGCCGAGCGGTCGCGCGCGCAGGCCCGACACGCCCAGCCGCTGTGTCAGCGCCAGCAGCAGGCCGGCGACCAGCAGGTCTTCCGCGTCGGTGGGCGGTGCCGCGCGACGCAGCGAGACGTGGCGCCAGCTCAGCGCCGCCGGCCCCGTGGCGCGCACCTCGACGCGGTGGCGCGAATGCACGAAGCGCTCCAGCCGCTGCCAACGTTCCAGCAGATCGAAGGGGTCGCGCGCTGGCGCGAAGACGGTGAGCAGGGGGTCGTCCGACAGATCGTGCACGGCTTCGCCCAAGCGCGCGATGACGCCGGGGCCATGCGCCTGCCACAGGGCTTGCAGGCGCGCGCGTTTGTCGGGCAGCGCCACGCGGCCCAGGTGGGTGGGCGCGGTGGGGGGCGGTGCCAGGCCCTGGCGGCGCAGGCCCTGGTGCACCACGCGCATCATCGCGGCCGGTGCGAAATCGTCCATGGCCTCAAGTCTGCGCCAGAACCGCCGGGTCGATGGGAAAGCGCGTGACCCGGTGTCCGGTGGCCGCGCGCACGGCGTTGGCGATCGCCGCCGCCGAGGCGACGATGACCGTCTCGCCCGCGCCGCCCGGCGCCTCGCCTTCGTCGATCAGCACCACCGCCAGAGGGGGCAGGTCGGTCATGCGCGGGATGGGCGCGCTGGCGAAGCTGTCGCTGCCCACGCCAGCGGCCGCGACCCCGAGCGCGTCGCTCAGGGCCATGCCCAGGCCCCACACCAGGTTGCCTTCGCACTGGGCGCGCACGGTGTCGGGGTCGATGAGGTGGCCGCCGTCGTGCGCGCAGCCCAGGCGCGTGACGCGCACCGTGCCGTCGAGCGCCACCTGCACGTCGGCCACCACGGCCGCGTGGCTGAGCTGCTTGTAGGTGCCGCAGGCCACGCCGCGACCGCTGCGCAGGCCGCTCGGCGCGGCGGGAGCGGCGGCCACGGCGGCGCGCAGCACGCGCGCCAGGCGCGCATCGGCGATGTGGGCGAGGCGGAATTCGACCGGGTCCTGGCCGGCGGCACGCGCGCACTCGTCGATGGCGGATTCGATGGCCAGGCCGTTCGGTCCCGCGCCCAGCCCGCGCCAGGGGCCGGTGAACACCGGCAGGCGGACCAGCGCGAAGCGCACGTCGGCATGGGGCACGCGGTAGGGCAGCGCGGCGCCGCGCGCCACGCCGGGGTCGCCGGCCACGGTGTCGGTGATGCGCTGCAGCCAGGCCGGTACGCCGGCGGAGGTGAACAGGATGTGGCTGCTGGCGAAATGGTGCTGCCAGTCGAGCAGGCGCCCCTCGCGCAGCCGCGCGCGCAGGCGGTGGCTGGAGGGCGGGCGATGGAAGCCCTGCCGGAACTCCTGGGCGCGGGTCCATTGCACTTTCACGGGTGCGCGCACCGATTCGCACAGCAACGCGGCCTCGAGCTCCACCGTGCAGATCGTCTTGCCGCCGAAGGCGCCACCGACGCGGCAGGGGTGCACGCGCACGCGCTCCGCGTCGCGGCCCAGGGCCTTGCTCACCACGTCGCGCTGGTACCAGGCGTCCTGCGAGCCGACCCAGAGATCGAGCGCGCCGTCGGCGCCCGGCGCGGCCACGGCCGCGCGCGGCTCGATGGCCGCGTGGGCCGCGAAGGGAATGTCGATGCGCAGATCGACGTCCCAGGCGGAGCCGTCGGCCACCTTGCCTCTGTCGAGCACCTCGTGCGGTGGCCGGCCGCGCGCGCGGTGCGCATCGATGTCGAGCAGGCGCGCGACGCTGTCACCGTCGTGGCCGCTGCGCTCGCTCTGCCAGCGCACGGCCAGGGCGGCCTCGATGCGATCGAGCGCACCCGGCGTGCGCGCCACGAGTCCCAGGCCGTGGGCCTGGGCCAGGCGCAGGCGCTCGTCGCGCACCAGGGCGACGAAGCCGGGCACGGCGCGCGCGGCGGCCTCGTTCCATTCCAATGGCCGCGATGGGTGTTCGGGCGAGGTCGGCGCACGCAGCACGCGGCCGAACAGCAGGCCGGCAGGCCGAACATCCGCCACGTACAGCGGGGCGCCGGTGACGATCTCGCGGCCGTGCACGAGCGGCAGGGGCGCGCGCTGTTCGGGACGGCGGCGGAACGCGCGCAGCGACGAGGCGGGCAGCGCTTGCGCGGCGAGCCGCCCGTGGGTGTCACCGCGCGCCAGGGCTTCGCGCAAGGTGGCGCAGGCCTGCGCCAGGGGCAGCGCGAAGTCGCGCACCGATTCGCTGCCCACCGTGGCGCGCACGCGGGCCGTGTCGCCGGTGGTGGGCAGGACGACCGTGATGGTCAGGGCGTCCACGCCCAACTCATCCGCCGCCACCTGGCGCAGCGCCGTTGCGATCTGCTGGCCCATCTCGGCGCGGGGCAGGCGCAGCGTGAAGCGCTCCTGTTCGTGGTGGATCCAGCCGAGCGCGTCCTCGTAGCCCGACACCGGCCGCTGGGGGAACACGGGCAGTGTGCAGCCCGGCAAGGCAAAGCCCACCGCAAGGCCCGCGCCCGCCTGGAGCATGGCGCGGCGCCTCATCGAACAGCCCCGGCCAGCGCGCGGGCGGCGCGGTGCACCGCCGCGCGCACGCGCTGCTGCGTGCCGCAGCGGCACAGATGCCCCGCCAGCGCGGCGTCGATCTGCTCGTCGCTGGGTATCGGGTGCGCGCGCAACAGGGCAGCCGCGGCGACGATCTGGCCGGCCTGGCAGTAGCCACATTGCGGCACGCGCTCGTCGAGCCAGGCCTGCTGGACGGGGTGCAGGCCCGGGCCGGCGCTGGCCAGGCCTTCCACGGTGGTGATGCGCCGGCCGGCGGCGGCGCTGGCCGGTAGCAGGCAGCTGCGCGCCGGTGCGCCGTCCACCAACACCGTGCAGGCACCGCAATGGCCTTGCCCACAGCCGTGTTTGGTGCCCACGAGGCCGAGGTGTTCGCGCAGCACCCAGAGCAGGCGTTCGTCGTGCCAGGCCGGTGCGATGGCCTGGGGGTGTCCGTTGATATCGAGTTCCATGGCGGGTCTCCGTACCGAGGTGCCGGCATGCTGCGCGCCGGCCGGCCGGTCGTCTTGAACGATCGCGCCACGCGGGGCGAAAACACCCCTGGGCTACACTGCCGGGTTCGTCAAAAGGTTTCTCCCATGAGCTTGAAATGCGGCATCGTGGGCCTGCCCAACGTGGGCAAGTCCACGCTCTTCAACGCCCTCACCAAGGCCGGCATCGCGGCCGAGAACTACCCGTTCTGCACCATCGAGCCCAACACGGGCGTGGTCGAGGTGCCTGATCCGCGCCTGGCGCAGCTCGCGAAGGTGGTCCAGCCGCAGCGCATCGTGCCGGCCATCGTCGAGTTCGTGGACATCGCGGGCCTGGTGGCCGGCGCCAGCAAGGGCGAAGGCCTGGGCAACCAGTTTCTCGCGCACATCCGCGAGACCGACGCCACCGTGAACGTGGTGCGTTGCTTCGAAGACCCGAACGTCATCCACGTGGCCGGCAAGGTCGACCCCATCGCCGACATCGAGGTGATTCAGACGGAGCTCTGCCTGGCCGACCTGTCCACGGTCGAGAAGAGCGTGCAGCGCGCGCAGAAGACCGCCCGCGCAGGTGACAAAGAAGCGCAGAAGCTGCTGCTGGTGCTGGAAAAATGCCAGGCCGCGTTGAACGAAGCCAAGCCCGTGCGCACGCTCGACCTGTCCAAGGAAGACCGTGCGCTGCTCAAGCCGCTGTTCCTCATCACCGCCAAGCCCGCCATGTTCGTGGCCAACGTGGCCGAGGATGGTTTCGAGAACAACCCGCTGCTGGATCGCCTCAAGGCCTACGCCGAGGCCCAGCACGCGCCGGTGGTGGCCATCTGCGCCAAGCTCGAGGCCGAGATGGCCGAGATGAGCGACGACGATCGCCAGATGTTCCTCGAAGAGATGGGGCTGGAGGAGCCTGGCCTGCACCGCCTCATTCGCGCGGCGTACGGCCTGCTGGGTCTGCAGACCTACTTCACCGCTGGCGAGAAGGAAGTTCGTGCCTGGACGATCCATGTGGGCGACACCGGTCCCCAGGCCGCCGGTGTGATCCACACCGACTTCGAAAAGGGCTACATCCGCGCCCAGACCATCGCCTTCGACGACTACATTGCTCACGGTGGTGAGCAGGGCGCCAAGGAGGCGGGCAAGATGCGCGCCGAGGGCAAGGACTACGTCGTCAAGGACGGCGACGTCATGAACTTCCTGTTCTCGGGTTGAGAGGCATCGCCTGCGCGGCGATGCACCAAAGACAAGGGCCCTGAAACGGGCCCTTGTCTTTTCGGGGAAGCGGCGTTCAGCGATCGTCCGCGCCGCCCTCGGGATCGGGCCCCGCCGGGCCTGGCGCATCGCGCAGGAAGGCCATGAGCCGGCTCAGTTCCGACTGCAGCTGTGGATCGGCCGCCGCCGCGTCGGCCAGGTGGCTGCTGCGCATCAGCGCCACCGTGGCGTCGCGCCGCGCTTGGCGGCGTGCCACATGGTCCAGCAGCCATTCGCGGCGCGCGCTGTCCCTGGGGTTGGCTGCAACGGATGGCGCCACACCGGGGCGGCGGAAGATCAGGTTGCCTCGGACAGGGCTGGTGTCTGGCGTGGGCTGGTCCGCCTCTGCATTGGCGGGCGCTGCGGTCGCGTCGTCGGAAGCGGGCGTGTTGGTGGACATGCGGGGGCCTCAATAGGAATGAGTGGGCGTGAGCATCGGCACGACTCAGGCGCGCGTCAACATGGCGCTCGGCACCTTGGGCGCGTCGCTGTTGGACGAATCCGCTCCCTCGATGTACATGGTCCACAGCAGGCGCAGGCCTTCCAGCCGCAGCAATTCGTTGGCCAGCACGATATGCCGGTTCGACTCGTCTTCCAGGAACACGTCGTTGATCAGCAGCAGGGTCTCGTCCTCGTCGTCCTTGGCCAGGCGCATGCTGCCCAGTTCGCCCCACAGCAGGTTGAAGGTGAGGGCGGCCGAATGCACCTTGGGCCGCGCCGCTTCGGAGGGCTCACCCAGCGCGGTGGTGAGCACCAGGCGCGTGGGGTGCTGCGCCCACTCCACCACGCACTCGCCGCCGGTTTCCAGGTGCACCAGCCAGGTGGCTTCGCGCAGTTCGACCACGGCCTCGACGGCCTCGCTGTGTTCGGCCGCGGCCACCAGGCAGGCGGCGGCGTCTTGGGGGGTGCGGAGTTCGGTCATGGGGCCTCGGCGGACGGTGGCTGGGGATGTGCCGGCTTGAGTACCGGGGCGGGGCGATTGGTTCGACTCGTTGTGAGGCTAGAACGATCGGCCGATGCTGGCGTCACGGGCGAGAGCGGTCCTGCGCTCGGGTGGGATGGCTTGAGTCAGGTATGCAATGACAAAGCGTGGCTGCCTCTTGTGAAGGCGCCACGCCGTGTGATGGACGGATCAGGGAGTGCCTGCCGTCCGGCTGCAGTTTTTGTCAGACGGTCTGCTGCCTCTTTTCCTCGTCTTTCAGCAGTTCGCTTCGGTATTCGATCAACGCATGGCGATCACCTTTGCCGACTTGGTCCAGCAGATTGGTTTTGTCCAGGTAGTAGTTCAACTTGTCCAGATCACTCAAGCGCTGATCGCTTTCCACTTCCGGAGGCTGCGGCAGGTTCCTCAGCAGCGTGGGGGCAAAACGGACGCGACCTCCATCCACGAGGGAATCCGAGACCTCGCTGTTTGTCGTGTCAATCGCGGCCTTCGTTTGGGAGGGGAGCACCATGCGCATCGCGTCGGTGATCTCGGCAATAAGGTCTTCATCGGTGTCGTTTTCCTGCACAGTTGTCGACGAAGGCGCTGGGGCGAGCAGCCTGTCGGCCTCGTCGAATGCGCCCTGCTCAACATCCTTGCGATACGCCTCGTCCAGGCCAGCGTCGAACTGGGGAGTACTCAACTCCATCTCGTCATAGGGATTGGGCTTGCCCGGATTCTGGATGGTCCATGCGGTCGTCCGGAGTTCGGGGCCGTTGACGAGGCCGCCGCTGGTCAGCGCGAGTAGGTCTTTCGCGGCCTGCTGTGCCAACGGGTTGTTTGAATTCAAGCCCTTGTCGGCTACAGACTGCACCACTTCCGATCGGCTTTGTCTTTTGCCGTGATAGACCAGCTTCTTTACCCAATTCGGCACATTTTTCGACAGGTAGGCACCAGTCTTGCCGTGATTGATGTGCAGCTTCTTCCCGTCTCCATGTTTGTGATGAAGCACCACCAGGGCGTCATAAAAGTTCTGCGCTTGGTACTCGTCCGTGGCGTGCGTGGCCTTTGCCTTGACCTCGGTATTGCTTTTGTGAACATTGATCTGCTGCCGCACATGGGCAATGGCGCGTTGAACAGGATTGGGCATATGACGGTCCTTCGATGAAGTCTGTGGATGGGCTGCTGGGCCTTGCTCGCGGCGTGGCCGTTACCTGTGGTCTGAGTGCCGAGTGGCGTCGTCCAGTTCAGCAGGCGACGCGTTGGCAATGGCCTAGTCCACCGTTTCCAATGGCCAGATTCCACGCGCGTATTGAGGACGCGGAACCGGTATGTGGTGAGCATCGGCAGAAGGTTCCGAGCCCATATGCAAGAACCTCAGTGCTTGGCCATCACCGCTCGATTTCCTGCCCATGCGCTCAGCCCGATGGCCAGGATGGCCAGCACCATCCCCGCCCAATGCAGATCCAGCATCAGTCCCTGCGCGATCATTACCCCACCCAGCGCCGCCCCCAGCGCCTGCCCCCCATACATGGCCGAGCTGTTCAAGGCCACCGTCGCCGGTGCCAGCGGCGGTGAGAGTTGCACCAGCCGCGCCTGCTGCGCTGAGTTGGCGGAGAAGCAACCCAGCGCCCAAGGCACCAACACCAGCGCCTGCAGCCAGACCGAGCCGCGTCCCAGGGGCCAGGCCAGCAGCGAGAGTGCGATCAGACACAGGGTGATCAGCACGGCGCGTGGTGCGCCCATGCGGTCAATGGAGCGGGAGATGAGCACATTGCCCAGCAAGCCGAACGAACCGAACCAAAGGAAGAGCAGCGACAGACCGCCGCCACCCAGGCCATGCGTCTGCGCGAAGTAGGGCGCGAAGTACGAAAACAGCGTGAACTGCGCGAAGGCCGACAGCAGCGTGACGCCCACGGCCATCATCAGCGGCGCCGAGCCCAGGGCCTGGCCCCAGGATTCGCGCGACAGCGCGGCCGGCCGCACGCCGTCGGGCATGGCGCGCCACACCCAGATGCTCACCACGAGCGCCATCACTGCGACCAGCCCGAAGGCCCAGCGCCAGCCCAGCACACCACTGATCCAGGCCGCCAGCGGCATACCCATCACCGACGCCACCGACCAGCCCAAGAACACGAAGGTGATGCCCCTGCCGCGTTGCTCCGGGGGTACCAGCAAGCCGATGCAGGCCGCCGCCTGCGGTGTGAACACGGCCGGCGAGACCACTGCCAGCACGCGCAAGGGCAGCAGCGCCGCGTAGTTCGGCGCCAGCGCACAGGCGGCGTGCAGCAGGCCATACCAGATCAGCGACCACGTGAGCAGGCGGCGCCGGTCCCAACCGGCGACCAGGCCGGCGAACAGTGGCGCGCCCAGGCCCATGAGGATGGCGGCCGCCGTGATCAACTGCCCCGCCTGCGGCACCGAGATCTCCAGCGACTGGCTGATGTCGTTGAGCGTGCCCGGCACCACCATCACGCCGGTGCCGATGACGAAGTTGCCGACCATCAGCGCCCACAGGCTGTGGGGCAGGGCGTCGCGGCTCACAGGGGAAGCCTTTCGGGAAAGAACCACAGCAGGGCGGCGGTCATGCAGAGGTAGCGCGCGAACTTGCCGATCGCCATGTAGGCCAGGCAAGGCCAGAAAGGGAAGCGCAGCCAGCCGGCCACCGCGCACAGCGGGTCGCCCACCACGGGCAGCCAGCTCAGCAGACAGGCCTTGGGTCCGAAGCGCTCAAGCCAGCGCAGGGCGCGCAGTTCGGTGCTGTCACCGCGCGCGCGGTCCACCAGCCGGTGGGTGCCCAGGCCCATGGCCCAGCTCACCGCGCCGCCCAGGGTGTTGCCCGCAGTGGCCACCAGCACGGCGGGCCAGAAGAGCTCGGGGTTGAGCTTGATGAGCCCGAACACTGCTGGCTCCGAGCCCATGGGCAGCAGCGTCGCCGAGACGAAGGCCACGACGAATACGGTCGTCAGACCGTACTCGGGCAGGGCAAGCAACTGGGCGAGGTGCTGAAACCAGGGGGGCATGGGCGCGGCGGGTGGGCCGCGCGGATTGTGTCATCGATGCCAAGGCCCGCGCGCTGGCGGATCCGTGGATGTCGCCGTCAGGTGGCGGCGGGTAAGGGTGGCAAGGGGGGCAGCGATCTGTTGATCCGGCCGCCGGCCATTTGAATGGGGCTCGCCGTCAGGCCGTACACGGCCACCAGCGCGTTGGCCCGCTCACCACGCTTGTTGTTGGGCGCAGGTTTGGCCGCCTGCTGGGGTGCCTGGCCCGTGGCTGCGACCGCATCGTCCGACCGGACCGTGGACACGCTCTCCGGGGCATGCGCCTTGGTCGTGGCTTTGTCGGCTTCGACGACCGCGAGCGCCATGGTCTTCAACTGCATCTGGGGGCTGCTAGGCAAGGCCAGCATGGCGGCGTAGGTCAGCAGTTTCTCGCCGTAGGTTTGCACCGCTTGCAGTTGGTCGGCAGGCAAGTTCCTTTCTCCGACGAACAGCTTGCCTACCGTGAGCAGGCGGTGGAAGGTATTGTCGGAGGTGTTGATGATTTCCGTGGCACACGCTAGAAGCACGTTCCGGGTGTTGCGCACGAGATCGAGTTGCTCCGCCGTCGGCTCCCCCCCCGCCGCCCTGGTGGCCTCGATTTTTTGCTGAGCTTGCGTCGCAGCGCCCCAGTGCGCCTCGAACTGGTCCGTGAGCATTTTCAGGCGGATAAGTGGCTGCACCAGCAATTGCCCGGGAAGATCGTCCGGGGACGTTGCCCGCAGTGTGATGTCCTCCTCCTGCTCCTGTAGGGCGGTCTTCAATGCGGTGGACAGCGCGCGAGCCTCGGGGGTGTCCGGGCTTATCAGCAGCAAAAGCGCGTTGCTGCACTGGAAAGCGTCCCGGACCGAGCGCAAGAGGGGGGCGAGCCGGCGTTCCCCTGCGGTCAATGCCTGCTCCGCTTGCTCCAGATCGGGATCGCGGCGGGTCTCCAGGCCGGAGGTCAGGACTTCCAATTTGCTTTGGGCCGCTCGTGCGGCAGCCTTCCGCCGCTTGGCTTCATTCGCCTCCCGGATGTATTTCTCCACCCGATCGGCCACGGGCAACTTGTTGTCTTCCTCGTTCGCCGCCAGGCGAGACCGTGTGATCTGCGCCTGCTGCTCCGCCGTTCGGCGCTGCGGCAACGTGGCCTTTGTCTTCTTGGCAAAAGCCTGCCAGTCCGGGTGTTCGTGCCCTGGGCGGGTCAGGCGCGTGATGTCCTCATCGTCGACTGCCTGCTTGGCGTAGTTGGCGCCCAACGCCAGCGTGGCGACCGTCGTCTTCAGGCCGCTGATATTGGCGGCGGTAGGGGCGGTCGGGCGCTTCTTGAAGTTGATCTCCTTGGCCAGTCGCACCACTTGGCTGGTGCTTTGCACGCGATCTAGGCGTTGGGTGCGCCGGGCGGGCGTACCACCTGTCACCGACGGCTTCTTCAAAGTCGGCTGGACTTTTCTCTGGTGCTGTTGGAACTTGACCGTTTTGCGGCTCGAGGAGTGTGAGCTGTCGGTTGTTTTGTGAGGCATGGGTCTCTGGTGGCGGATGAAACGGTGCAGCGGATGAAAAGATCGAATGGATCGAAGGTCGAACCGTCGAGGCCGCTCGTGGGAGCCGCTGCGATGTCTGGGTTGCAGGCGTGGGCATCGGGTTCCCCGACGCCACTCGGCTCGGTGGCCGAGAAAGTGGCGCGGATGCGCTCCGCTCGCTCGGTTTTCTGCTGAAAATTTGGGCAGATACAATCCGCCCTCCGCCGCCGGACTGCGCCCGGCATTCCCGTCCAAGAACCGTCACGCCAGTTCCTGCCACGCCATGCAGATCGGGGCCCATGTCCTGCCCAACGCCCTGTTCGTCGCGCCCATGGCCGGTGTGACGGACCGGCCCTTCCGCAAGCTGTGCAAGCGGCTGGGCGCGGGCTACGCGGTGAGCGAGATGGTGACCAGCCGGCGCGAGCTGTGGGACAGCCTCAAGACCTCGCGCCGCGCCAATCACGACGGCGAACCTGCGCCGATTTCGGTGCAGATCGCGGGCACCGATCCGCAGTCCATGGCCGATGCCGCGCGCTACAACATTGACCGCGGCGCGCAGATCATCGACATCAACATGGGCTGTCCGGCCAAGAAGGTGTGCAACAAGTGGGCGGGCAGCGCGCTCATGCAGGACGAGGCCCTCGCGATCGGCATCGTCGAGGCCGTGGTGCGGGCCTGTGAGCCGCACGGCGTACCGGTCACGCTCAAGATGCGCACCGGTTGGTGCGACGCGGTGCGCAACGCGCCCGTGCTGGCCCTGGCGGCGGAGAGCGCTGGCGTGCGGATGCTCACCGTGCATGGCCGCACGCGTGAGCAGGGTTACAAGGGCCAAGCCGAACACGATACCGTGGCGCACATCAAGAGCCGCGTGCGCATCCCCGTCGTGGCCAATGGCGACATCGATTCCCCCGAGGCCGCGCGCGAGGTTCTTCGGCGCACCGGGGCCGACGCGATCATGGTCGGCCGCGCCGCGCAAGGCCGACCCTGGATCTTTCGCGAGATCGCCCACTTCCTCGCCACTGGCGAGCACCTGCCGCCGCCCAGCCTGTCGCAGGTGAAGGCCTGGCTGCTGGAGCACCTGGACGACCATTACGACCTGTACGGCGAGAGCACGGGCGTGCGCAGCGCGCGCAAGCACCTGGGCTGGTACGTGCAGTCGCTGCCTTTGCCGCCCGGTGAGGCCGCGCGTTTTCGCGCGGGCGTCAACGCCACCCACACCATCGATGACCAACGCCGTGTCGTCAGCCAGACTTTCGATGCCTGGATCGATGCGGACTTCGGCGCCATCGCCGACTGGAAGCTGGCCGCATGAAAAAGACCAATACGCTGGACGAGTGCATCCGCGACAGCCTCGAGGCCTATTTCCGCGACCTCGACGGCACAGAGCCCGCCAACCTGCACGACATGCTGTTGAAGGCGGTGGAGCGCCCCCTGCTGGAGGTGGTGATGGCCCAGGCGCAATACAACCAGTCACGCGCGGCGCAATGGCTGGGCCTGAACCGCAACACCCTGCGCAAGAAGCTGCTCGACCACGGCCTTCTCGACTGAATTCCCAACCTTCCCCGTATCTCCATGCGCGCTCTCATTTCCGTTTCCGACAAGACCGGCATCGTCGACCTCGCCCGTTCACTGCACACGCTCGGCGTCACCCTGCTCTCCACCGGCGGCACCGCCAAGCTGCTGGCCGAGCAGGGCTTGCCCGTGACCGAGGTGGCCGAGGTCACCGGTTTTCCCGAAATGCTCGACGGCCGCGTGAAGACGCTGCACCCCAAGGTGCACGGCGGCCTGCTGGCGCGGCGCGACCTGCCCGAGCACATGGCCGCGCTGCGCAAGCACGGCATCGAGACCATCGACATCCTGGTGGTGAACCTCTATCCGTTCGAGGCCACGGTGGCCAAGGCAGGCTGCACGCTGGCGGACGCCATCGAGAACATCGACATCGGTGGCCCGGCCATGGTGCGCAGCGCCGCGAAGAACTGGAAGGATGTGGCGGTGCTCACCGACGCCGCGCAATACGATGGCGTGGTCGAGGAACTCAAGGCAAGCGGCAAGCTGGGCGACAAGACCCGCTTCGCCCTGTCGGTGGCGGCGTTCAACCGCATCAGCAACTACGACGGCGCGATCAGCGACTACCTCTCGTCCATCGAGTTCGACGAAGCCGCCGAGGTGCCGGCGCGCAACGCCTACGCGGCGCAGGCCAACGGACGCTTCATCAAGCTGCAGGACCTGCGCTACGGCGAGAACCCTCACCAGACGGCCGCGTTCTACCGCGACCTGTACCCCGCGCCCGGTTCGCTGGTCACCGCGAAGCAACTGCAGGGCAAGGAGCTCTCGTACAACAACATCGCCGACGCCGATGCCGCCTGGGAATGCGTCAAGAGCTTCGACGAACCAGCCTGCGTGATCGTCAAGCACGCCAACCCATGCGGTGTGGCCGTGGGCAGCGGCCCGCTGCAGGCTTACCAGAAGGCCTTCCAGACCGACCCGACCAGCGCCTTCGGCGGCATCATCGCGCTCAACCGCCCGCTCGACGGTGCCGCGGCCGAGGCGATCAGCAAGCAGTTTGTCGAGGTGCTCATGGCGCCGGGCTACTCAGCCGAGGCGTTGGCGGTGTTCAAGGCCAAGGCCAATGTCCGCGTGCTGCAAATCGATCTGCCGCCGGGTGGGCCCACTGCATGGGACAAGGGCCTGAACTTGTCGGACGTGAAGCGCGTGGGCTCGGGCCTGCTGATCCAGTCGGCCGACAACCACGTGCTCCAGCGCGAAGACTTGAAGGTGGTGACGAAGCTGCAGCCCACGCCGCAGCAGTTGGATGACCTGCTGTTCGCCTGGAAGGTGGCCAAGTTCGTCAAGTCCAACGCCATCGTCTTCTGCAAGGACGGCATGACCATGGGCGTGGGGGCGGGCCAGATGAGCCGCCTCGACTCGGCGCGCATCGCCAGCATCAAGGCGGGCCACGCCCAACTCTCTCTGCAGGGCACGGCGGTGGCCAGCGACGCCTTTTTCCCGTTCCGCGATGGCCTGGACGTGGTGGTCGACGCTGGCGCGAGCTGCGTGATCCAGCCCGGTGGGTCCATGCGCGACCAGGAGGTCATCGACGCCGCCAACGAGCGCCGTGTGGCAATGGTGTTCTCCGGGGTGCGGCATTTTCGGCACTGACCCCCGCAGCGGCCTGCGGGCCGCTTCCCCCCTTCCAGGGGGCGTCGCCTGCGGCCCAGCAAAGCCGGTTCCGCGGCGACTCTCGACAAGTCACGCCGCTCGAGAAAGCGTCTTGAACACCTCGCGCGCCGCCGCTACGGTGTCGGCGATGTCCTGCTCGCTGTGGGCCGCGCTCACGAAGCCGGCCTCATACAGCGCGGGCGCGATGTAGACGCCGCGATCGAGCAGGCCGTGGAACAGGGCGTTGAACGTCGCGCCATCGGTCTTCATGACGGTCTGGTAGTTCTGCGGCAACTCGTGCATCAGGAAGAAACCGAACATGCCACCCTCGGCGTCCACGCTGAAGGGTACGCCCGCATGGTCAGCCGCGGCCTTGAGGCCATCCACCAGTTGGCGCGTGCGCACCGACAAGGCTTCGAAGAACCCGGGCTTGCGAATCTCGGCCAGCGTGGCCAGGCCGCAAGCCGTGGCCACGGGGTTGCCCGACAGCGTGCCCGCCTGATAAACCGGTCCCAGCGGCGCGAGCTGCTCCATCACCGCGCGCTTGCCGCCGAAGGCCGCCAGTGGCATGCCGCCGCCAATGACCTTGCCCATCACGGTCATGTCCGGCTCGAAGCCGGGGATCAGCTTCGCGAAGACGCTCTGCGCGCCGCCCAAGGCCACGCGAAAGCCCGTCATGACCTCGTCGAAGACCAGCAGGGCGCCGTGCCGCGTGCACAACTCGCGGCAGCGCCTCATGAAAGGCACGCTGGCGCGCACGAGGTTCATGTTGCCAGCGATCGGCTCGATCATCAGGCAGGCGATGTCGGTACCGTGCTCGGCAAAAGCGGCTTCGAGTTGCTCGAGGTTGTTGTATTCGAGTACCAGGGTGTGCTGCACCACCTCGGGCGGCACGCCCGCGCTCGTCGGGTTGCCAAAGGTAGCCAGACCCGAGCCGGCTTTCACCAGCAGTGCATCGGCGTGGCCGTGGTAGCAGCCCTCGAACTTGATGATCTTGCGCCGGCCGGTGGCGCCACGCGCCAGGCGGATTGCGCTCATGCCGGCCTCGGTGCCCGAGCTCACGAGCCGCACCATCTCCAGGCTCGGGACCAGTTCGACGATGGCCTGCGCCAGTTCGACTTCGCGCTCGGTAGGGGCGCCGAATGAAAAGCCGTCGAGCACGGCCTTTTGCACAGCCTCGAGCACCGCTGGGTGGCCATGACCCAGGATCATCGGACCCCAGGAGCCGATGTAGTCGATGTGGCGCTGGCCGTTGGCGTCCCAGAAATAGGCGCCTTGTGCGCGCTGTACGAAGCGCGGTGTGCCGCCGACGGCGCGAAAGGCGCGCACCGGCGAATTGACGCCACCGGGAATCAGGGTCTTGGCGCGCTCGAACAGGTCCAGATTGCGATCGGGCATGAGGTCAGTGTCGGGTGGTGTCCAGGGGGAAGTCACCGGCGTCCAGTGCGCTGTCGGGCGCGGCCGGGTCGGCAGGCGATTCGTCATCGGGCGCGGGCTCGTCGTCGTGGGCCCAGAACAGGCGGTCGGGCACGGCGTGGCCCATGCCCGGCTGGAAGCCGGCGTCCAGGCACTGGTCCAGATAGGTCAGCGCTTCGGCGCAGGCGGTTTGCAGGTCGGCCCCGGTGGCAATGAGGGCGCACAGCGCAGCCGACAGCGTGTCGCCGGCACCGGCGAAAGTGGCCTCGAAACGCTCATAGCGGGCGGTGGCCAGCACGGTTTCGGGTGAGGCCAGGTGGCTCTCGAGGTGCTGGTCTGCTGCATTGAAGCCGGTCACCAGGGTGTAGGGCACACCGTGCACCGCGGCAGCCCGTGCCACCTCGCGCGGGCCCGGTGGGCGATCACCCTCCCACTCCGGCAGCAGCCAGCGGCACAGGGTGCTGTGGTTGCCGACCAGCACCGTGGTCTGCGGCAACAGCAGTTCGGTGCAGGCGTCCAGGTAGTTTTCGATGTCGAGCTCATCCCACCAGGACAGGTCCGGCATGTAGGTGATCACCGGCACCTCGGTGTAGTCGCTGGTGATCTGGGCCACCGCGCTGAGGTTCTCGGGGGTGCCCACGAATCCGACCTTGATGGCCCTTACGGGCATATCCTCGAGCCCGCAGCGCGCCTGGTCGACCACGGCCTCTTCGTCCAGGCTGAAGTGGTCGCGGATCGCGGAGGTGTCGCGCACGTAGGCGCCGGTGACGACCGGCAATATGTAGGTCGACGCGCTGGCCATCGCGGTGAGGTCGGCGCTCAGGCCACCGGCCCCACTGGGATCGTTGGCGTTGAACGTCATCACGCAGGGCAGGGCGGACTCGCCTGGGGCCGTCGTGGCCTCGCGGTCGACGGATGAATCGGCGGGATCGGACATGATGAGGGAATTGTGCGGGCTGCGCCGGCTCGCTGGCACTGTGGTGCCAGGGCATCTAACGCCGGCCATTCGCCTGTGAAATCACGCCGCAGAGCGCTTGAACAGGCTGGATACAATCGTTGCATTCTACGATACAGACCACAAAAACCATGAGCGATAGCAAGACTTGGATGTGCTTGATCTGCGGCTGGATTTATGACGAAGCAGCAGGTGCACCCGAGCACGGCGTGCCTGCGGGCACCCCTTGGGCCGAGGTTCCAATGAATTGGACCTGCCCCGAGTGTGGAGCCCGCAAGGAAGATTTCGAGATGGTTCAAATCTGATCGGACGTCGGCCCGACGGCCTGTCGATCCGTTGTTCCGTGTCCGGGGCGGCTGAAGGCCGCGCCGGCCGCGATAGTGGTGAGGAGTCCGTCCATCGTGAGTGCATCGCCTGCCCTGAAGGTTCTCGTCGTCGACGACAGCAACACCATCCGGCGCAGCGCCGAGATCTTCCTCAAGCAGGGTGGCCACGAGGTGCTGCTGGCCGATGACGGCTTCGACGCCCTGGCCAAGATCAACGACTATCAGCCCGATCTGGTGTTTTGCGACATCCTGATGCCGCGGCTGGATGGCTATCAGACCTGCGCGATCATCAAGCGCAACGCCCGTTTCGCGGGCATTCCGGTTGTCATGCTTTCGTCCAAGGACGGCGTCTTCGACAAGGCGCGCGGCCGCATGGTCGGGTCCCAGGACTACCTCACCAAGCCATTCACCAAAGACCAACTGCTGCAAGCCGTGCAGCAGTTCGGTGCCAACCTCAACGGAGTTTCCTGATGCCCATCCACAAGATCCTCGTCGTCGACGATTCGAAGACCGAGCTCATGGTCCTGTCGGATCTGTTGACCAAAAATGGCTACACCGTGCGCACCGCCGAGAATGCGGACGAGGCCTTTCGTCGTCTTGGTGAGGAAAAGCCCGACCTCATTTTGATGGACGTGGTGATGCCCGGCCAGAATGGCTTTCAGTTGACGCGTGCCATCACGCGTGATCCGCAGTATTCGAGCATCCCCATCGTCATGTGCACCAGCAAGAACCTGGAGACGGATCGCGTATGGGGCATGCGCCAAGGCGCTCGCGATTACGTCACCAAGCCAGTCAACGGCGAAGAGCTGCTTTCAAAGATCCGCGCGCTGGCCTGACGCGCAACCCAAATCACCAACAGCATGGCCAAACGACAGTCGCTGAAAGAACTCCAGGAACGGCTGGCTCAGCGTCTCACGGCTGCGAAATCCGAGGCGCTGACTGCAACGTGGCTGGCCATTGAGGCGGGGGGCCGTCGTTACCTGCTTCCCCTGGTGCAGTCCGGCGAGATCTTTCCATGGTCAACCGTGCAGGCCGTGCCGTATACCAAGTCGTGGTACGTCGGTGTGGCCAATCTGCGCGGCGGCTTGCACGGCGTGGTCGATCTCGCGGACCTCGTTCAAGGATCGGTGCGTCGATCGGCGCGCCCGGCCGAGCGCATCACATCCGAATCCCGTCTGGTGAGTCTGCATGGCGCGCTGGGACTGAACGCCGTGCTGTGGATCGACCGCTTGTTGGGTCTGCGCAATCCCGGCGCATTCAACGCCATGGGTGAGCGCCCGGCCGAGGCGCCTGGCTATGTGACCCGTGTTCTTGTCGATGCGCAAGGGCAGGACTGGCAGGAGCTGGACCTGCAACTGCTCGTGAGTGAACCCGAATTCCTGGCCGTTGCGGCCTGACGAAGCCGATACCCGGCACCCGACGTTTTGTTCACCTGTTGTGAGTTGGAAGGTAAACCATGGCCACGCTTGATCGATTCCAAGGGCTGTTCTCCAAGAAGAACAAGGAGGCGGATGAGCCTGACCTGGCCGGTGTGACCGATCAGGAGATCGCCGAACTCGCCGCGGCCCGGCTGGCGCCTGACGCCCACTCGGGGGATATCGACGACAACTTGTTGATCACCGAGGACGATGGTGAGGTCGTCAAGGACGCGCTGGTGTCGTTGCCCATCCTCGGGCGTCGTCCGGCCGAACAGCACCAGCGTTCGCTGGCGGTGCTGCTGGCGTTCGCGCTGCTCGTGCTCGGTGCGATCACGTTCTTTGTGCTGAGCCAGGCGGAAAAGATCAGCCAGCAGGTGGCGGCCAGCGGTCAGGCCCTCATGCAGTCCCAGCGTCTGGCCAAGAGCGTGTCTCAGGCACTGGTCGGCAGCCCGACGGCCTTCCCCGAGGTGCGAGACAGTGCCAGCGTTCTGGCCACCAGCGTGCGCGGTCTCAAGCAGGGCGACAGCAACATGTCGATCGAACCGCTGGGCCCTGAATACGGCGGAGCGCTCGACGAGCTGCTGCCGCGCATCGACGCCGCTGAGCGCAACGCATCGGCCGTGCTGGGTCAGCAGGCCACGCTGACGCAGGTGGGCGCCGCCCTGCGCACGATCAACCGCCAGTCGTCCGACCTGCTGGAGATCGCCGAAACGATTTCCTCGCTCAAGCTGCAGCAGAACGCACCCGCGGCCGAAATTTCCGCTTCCGGTCAGTTGGTGATGCTGACGCAGCGCATCGGCAAGTCGGCCAACGAGTTTCTGACGCTGGAGGGTGTGAGCCCCGAGGCCGTGTTCCTGCTCGGCAAGGACCTGATCACCTTCAAGGAGGTCGCGGACGGCCTGCTCAAGGGCAGCGACGAACTTCGATTGGTGGCCGCTCGCGACCCGCAAGTGCGTGAACGACTGCAGGTGCTGCTGCAGCGCTACGAGGAAACCCGTGTCGAGGCCGGCGCCATTCTGGGCAACCTGCAAGGCCTCGTGGCCGCACGCGAGGCGCAGGCCGCCATCGTCGCGGACAGTGAGGCGCTGCGCATAGGCCTGGAGAAGCTGCAACAGGATCTGTCCGGTCGCTCCGGCCTGGGTGGTGGTCAACTGCTGGCCCTGGCGCTGTCCACGGTGTTCGCGCTGTTGTGCGCGGGTGGCCTGGCCTACGTGCAACTGCAGGACAGCCGGCAGCGCCAGATGATGGCCGAAGGCCAGCGGCTGGCGGCTGAAGCCCAGGAGCAGGAAGCCAAGCGCGTCAACGACGCCAACCAGGCGGCCATTCTTCGCCTGATGAACGAACTGCAGACGGTGGCCGAAGGCGACCTGACGCAGGAAGCCACCGTGACGGAAGACATCACCGGCGCCATCGCCGACTCGGTGAACTACACGGTGGAAGAACTGCGGTCGCTGGTGGGCAACGTGCAGGCCACGGCCACGCGGGTGGCGCAAACCACGTCGGCGGTGGAGAACACCTCAACCGAACTGCTCGCGGCGTCCACCGAGCAGCTGCGCGAGATTCGCGAAACCGGCCAGTCGGTGCTCGACATGGCGCAGCGCATCAACCAGGTGTCCAGCCAGGCGCAGGAATCGGCCCAGGTGGCCCGCGCCTCCCTGGAAGCCGCCGAGTCCGGTCTGCAGGCCGTGCAGGATGCCATTGGCGGTATGAACGCCATCCGCGACCAGATTCAGGAAACCTCCAAGCGGATCAAGCGGCTGGGTGAGTCGTCGCAGGAGATCGGTGAGATCACCGAGCTGATCTCGGACATTACCGAACAGACCAACGTGCTGGCGCTCAATGCCGCCATCCAGGCGGCCTCCGCGGGCGAAGCGGGCCGTGGCTTCTCCGTGGTGGCGGAAGAGGTGCAGCGACTGGCCGAACGCTCGGCCGACGCCACGCGCCAGATCGCTGCGCTCGTGAAAGCCATTCAGACCGACACGCAGGATGCGGTGGCCGCCATGGAGCGCTCCACCCAGGGTGTGGTCGCGGGAGCGAGGCTGTCCGACAACGCCGGCACCGCGCTGTCCGAAATCGACCGCGTGTCGCGTCGACTGGCGGATCTGATTGAGCAGATCTCGACCGCCGCGTCCCGCGAGGCCGAATCGGCCAACGAGGTGGCGGGCAGCATTCAGCACATTTTTGCGGTGACCGAGCAAACGGGCGAAGGCACGCGCACCACGGCACAACAGGTGCGCGAGCTGTCGGCCATGGCCGAGGAACTGCGTCAATCGGTGGCCCGATTCAAGATCGCCTGACACCGGCCACGTCGAACCCTTCAGGGATCCCCATGACCGAAGCGCCCGAAACCGCCCTCCAGGACTTGCCCAACACCGATCTCGGGCCACTGGCCTGGGTCTTCGAAGAGTTGCGCAAATCGCTCGACGCGGCCAACAAGGCCATTCGGCGATTCGTGCGCGAGAACGAGCAGTCGCGCCACGGCGATCTGGAGGCGGTCGATCCGGCGGCCTTGCGCATGGCGCGCCAGCAACTGCACCAGGCCGTGGGCGCGCTGGAAGTCGTTGGCTTGGGCGCGCCCGCGCAGGTGCTGCGTGGCATGGAGTCCGCGGTTCAGCGCTTCGTTCAGAAGCCCGAAATCTGTGATGAACAGGCGGCGGCTCGGGTCGAGCGGGCCAGCTTCGCGCTGATCGAGTACCTCGAAGCCGTCCTCAACCACAAGGCAGTGCAGCCGGTGGCCCTGTTCCATCAGTACCGCGAGGTGCTTGAGCTGGCGGGCGCGGAGCGTGTGCACCCTTCGGATCTGTGGGATTTCGATCACCGTGCGATCGATGTGCCGGCCCCCCCCAACGCCAAGGCGCTGGAGGTCACCCCGGCGGTCCGTTCGCTGTTCGACCGTCTGACGCTGCTGGTGGTCAAGACGCAAAGCGCCGCGGCCTGCCAGCAATTGGCCAAACTCTGCGGTGGCTTGTCCGCCGCTATGGAGGAGCCTCGCCAGCGCACTTTCTGGCGGGTGGCTGCCGCTTTCTTCGAGTCGGCGGCGGTGCAGGGCTTGCCCTTCGACGTCTACGTGAAGCGCGCGGCATCGCGGCTGCTCATGCAGTTCGGTCAGTTGGCGTCGCGAACGGGCCAGGTGTCTGAAACCCTGCTTCACGACCTGCTGTTCTTCTGCGCCCAGAGCCAAGTCCCTGCCGGCGTCGCCACCCAGCACCTGGAGGCTGTGCGCGAGGCCTATGGCTTGCACCGCTACCGCCCGGCCGACTACCACCAGGCCACCCTGGGTCGCTACGACCCCGCCGTGCTGGCGCAGGCCCGCAAGCGCATCCAGGCAGCCAAGGAGGCCTGGTCGCTGTTCTCGGGTGGCGACAATTCGCGGGCACGCCAGGTAGGCGACCAGTTCGGCCTGATCGGCGAATCGCTGCTCAAGCTGCACGCGCCCAGCGCGCCCTTGGCGTCGGCCCTTGTCAAGGCCACTGACCGCGCGGTGAACGAGCCGGGTGGTGTGCGGCCGGAACTGGCGATGGAGGTGGCCACGACCACCTTGTACCTGGAGGCCGCGTTCGAGGATTTCGACCCCAGCGAGCCCGAGCTCGCCGTGCGCACCCAGGAACTGGCGCAGCGCCTGACCAGCGTGATCGAAGGCAAGCCTGCCCGCCCGCTGGACGACTGGATGGAGCAGCTCTACCGGCGCATCAGCGACCGGCAGACGATGGGCAGCGTGGTCGATGAGCTGAAGGTGTCGCTGGGCGAGGTCGAGAAGTCGCTCGACCAGTTCTTCCGCCAGCCGCAGGAAAAAGCCGGCCTTCATGTGGCCGTCACCCAGTTGGCGCAGATGCGCGGCGTACTGTCCGTGCTGGGCCTGGACCATGCGGTGCAGGCCGTGACCCGCATGCGTGCCAGCGTTGAACAGATCCTCGATACCGAGGTGGACGAGGCCTTGGCGCGTGAAGCCGGCACCTTCCAGCAACTGGGCGACAACCTCAGCGCGCTGAGCTTCCTGGTCGACATGCTGAGCTATCAGCCGTCGCTGGCCAAGAAGCTCTTCGTCTTCGACGAGGACAAGGGCGGTCTGGTGCCGCTCATGGGCCGTGCCAGCGTGGGCCGCGACCGCTCGCAACCGGCTCGCGACGATGCCGAGGCGCTGCAGCAGGGCGTGCGGCGCGTGGTGGACAGCGTGTTCGGCGGCCTCGACGATCTCAGCGGCTTGAGCCAGCAACTGGACTCGCTCGCCGACCAGGCCGCGTTGGCGGAGCAGCCCGCCGTGGCCAAGGCGGCGCGCGAGGCCGCCGAAGCCGTGGTGCGCGATGACGCCATGGTCGGCGCGCAGGCCTTGGTCGGACTGACCGAGGCCGCCGTCGCTGAGGCACCCGCTGCCCCCGCGATCGATGTGCCCGCCGACGATGGCACCGACGAAGACGATCTGCTCGACATCTTCCTGGAGGAAGCGCGCGAGGTCGTGGCCAATGGCCGCGAAGCCGTGTCGCACCTGCGCGAGCAGCCCTCCGACCTCGACCACCTGACCACGCTGCGCCGCGCGTTTCATACGCTCAAAGGCAGCTCGCGCATGGTGGGTCTCAACGAATTCGGCGAGGCTGCCTGGGCGATGGAGCAGTTGCTCAACGCCGTGCTGGCCGAGCAACGACCCGCCAACGAACCGCTGCTCGGCCTGTCGGGTGAATCGCTGGACCAGTTTGAACGCTGGGTGCGGGACATCGCCGCGCAGCAGGCGGGAGCCTGGCGTTCTCAGCCCTTCCGCGCGAGCGCCGAGGCCTTGCGCGTTCAGGGTATGTGGTTGCCCTTGCAGGCGCCTGAAGTGGTGGTCGTCGAAGCGGTGGACGTTCCCCTGGAGGAGCCGGTCGAACCGGCGTCCACGGATGATGCCGCCGGACCATCCACCGGTCTGGGTGACCTGCCCATGCCCGAGCCTTTGACCGAAGACGCGCTGAGCGTACCGCTGCTGGCCGATATCGACCTCGATCTGCTGGCGGCAACGGCTCAGCCCGCGCCGGTGGAAGCCCGTGAAGTTTCGATCGATCAGCCCGTTGCGCAAGCCGATGCGCTGGCACCGTCGGCCACGCCCACGGTGCCGCCCGAGTTCGATCAACTGGAAGATTTTCCGCGCGAGGCGGTTGAATCCGGGTTCGCCGAGATCGAGGAGATCGAGCTCACGGCCCCGGCGCCGCTGCCCGTCGCCCAGCCCGCGCTGGTGGTCGACGTGCCCAGCGAGGAGCCGATGCGCGAAATCGGCCCTCTGCGCATTGGCCACAAGCTCTACAACGTCTTTCTCAACGAGGCTGACGAGTGGTCCCGTCGCCTGAACACCGGGCTGTCGGAGTGGGCGCTGGAAACCCATGCGCCGGTGCCGGAATCGGCGGAAGCCCTGGCACATTCCCTGGCCGGAAGTTCGGGCACGGTCGGTTTTGAGTCGCTGTCCAGCATTGCGCGCGCACTGGAGCATGCACTGGGCTCGGTGGCCGTGCGTCAGCGCGCGGGCCACGAGGCGTCGGCCGCCCTCGGTCAGTTGTTCGTGGACGCCGGCGAAGACGTTCGTCGTCTCCTGCACCAGTTCGCCGCCGGCTTCTTGAAGGAGGCCAATCCCGATCTGCTCGCGGCGCTCGTGCGGGTGGTGCACGATCCCCTGGCTTTCAGCGAGCCACCGGCCACCGCGCCGAGCAGCGCGCTCGACGACGTCTTCCTCACCGTCACCGACGACATCGAGCTGCTGCCCGCTGATGACGAGCCCGCATCGGCCGCTGCCGTCGATGTGTCGGTGCCCGTGGTTGAAGAGACCGTCGTGCCTGCGCCGCAGCCGCTTGCCGACCGCGAGCCTCCCGTCGCTCACGAGCCTGTGCGAGCCGAACCGTCGGGCGCGGTCCATCAGGACATCGACGACGACATCGACGCCGTCGACACCATCGACGTCGACCTGTTCCCCATCTTCGAGGAAGAGGCGCTGGAACTGCTGCCGCAGCTGGGATCCGCGCTGCGCCAATGGAGCGCCCGTCCGGAAGACGGTGCCGCGCGTGGTGAAGTGCTGCGCGCCTTGCACACGCTCAAGGGCAGTGCGCGCCTGGCGGGTGCCTTGCGCCTGGGTGAAATGGCCCACCGCATGGAGACGGCGGCCGAGCGTCTGGGCTCCGACGTTCAGCGCGCCAGCGATCTGGAGGTGTTGCAGAGCGCTTTCGACGCCATCGCGGCCCGCTTCGAGGCACTGAGGCACCCCGACGCGCAGACCGGCGCGGTGGTGCAGTCCGCGCCTGAGGCACAGTTGGTCGCCCCCCCGGAGGGCGTGGATGCCCCCCAGGAGCAGGCCAGCGAGAAGCCTGCAGCCACGACGAACGCCCTGGGTGCCCAGTTCGTCGCACCCATCGCGCCCGCCCAGCTCGCCGCGCGCAGTGCGGCAGCCGTGCGCGTGCGACCCGAGCTGCTGGACCGCCTGGTCAACCAGACCGGTGAGGTGATCATCTCGCGCTCGCGCATGGAGGCCGAGGTCGTCACGCTGCGCACCTCGCTCAAGGACCTCACGGGCAACCTCGATCGCCTGCGCCAGCAGCTGCGCGACATCGAACTGCAGGCCGAGACGCAGATGCAGTCGCGGCTCGCCCAGGCGCGCGACCACGTCCAGTCCTTCGACCCCCTGGAGTTCGACCGCTTCACGCGCGTGCAGGAACTCACCCGGATGATGGCCGAGTCGGTGAACGACGTGGCCACGCTGCAGCGCAACCTGCAGCGCGCCGTGGAAGCCACGGAAGACAACTTGGTGGCCCAGGCGCGCCAGACACGCGAACTGCAGCGCGACCTGCTGCGCACGCGCATGGTGGAGTTCGAGGGCATCTCTGAGCGCCTGTACCGCGTGGTGCGTCAGGCGTCCAAGGAAACCGGCAAGCAGGTCCGCCTCGACATCACGGGCGGCAACATCGAAATGGACCGGGGCGTGCTGGACCGCATGACCGGCACCTTCGAGCACCTGCTGCGCAACCACGTCGCGCACGGCATCGAAGCGCCGGAGGTGCGCGGGCAGCGCGGCAAACCGGCCGAAGGCCGCATCGACATCCAGTTGCACCAGGAGCGCAACGACGTGTCGCTGGTGTTCGCCGACGATGGCGGCGGCATCGACCTCGACCGCCTTCGCGAGAAGGCGCGCGAAGCCGGCCTGTTGGCGCCCGGCGCGGAACTGGACGATGAACAGGCGGCCCAGCTCATCTTCGAGGCGGGCATCAGCACCGCACGCGAGGTGTCGGAGCTCGCGGGTCGCGGCATCGGCATGGACGTGGTGCGCAGCGACGTGCTTGCCCTGGGTGGGCGCATCGAAACATCGACGCGCGCGGGGCAAGGCACCTCGTTCAAGCTGGTGCTGCCGCTGACCACCGCTGTCACGCAGGTGGTGATGCTGCGCGCTGGCGAGCTCATGTTTGGCGTGCCGTCCAACGTGGTCGAGGTGGTGCGCCGCGTGCCGCCGGCGGAGTTGCAGGCTGCGTACGCCAGTGGCCACATCCGCCACGGCGGCGAAGACGTGCCCTTCTTCTGGAGCGGGGCCCTCCTGCAGTCCTCGGCGCAGTCGCAAGAGCCGCAGAACCGAACGCTGCCCGTGGTGATCTTTCGCAGCGCGGCGCAGCGCGTGGCCCTGCACATCGACGAGGTGCTGGGCAACCAGGAAGTCGTGGTCAAGAACCTGGGCGCGCAGCTGTCGCGCCTGCCGGGCCTGGCGGGCATGTCGGTGCTGGCCTCGGGTGCAGTGGCCCTCATCTACAACCCGGTGGCCCTGGCCTCGGTCTATGGACCACAGGTGCCCGAGTGGGTGCAGAAGCAGTTGTCGCAGCAGCAACCCGTGGAAGCCACGTCCGCAGGCGGCGACGCCGGTGCCGACACCGCGCTGGCCAGCGTCCCGCTGGTGCTGGTGGTCGACGACTCCATCACCGTGCGCCGCGTCACCCAGCGCCTGCTGCAGCGCGAAGGCTATCGCGTGGTGTTGGCGGCCGATGGCCTGCAGGCCCTGGAGCGGCTGCAGGTGGAGCGCCCGGCGGTGGTGTTGTCCGACATCGAGATGCCGCGCATGGACGGCTTCGACCTCGTGCGCAACATCCGCGCCGACGCGCGCCTGGCCGACCTGCCGGTGATCATGATCACCTCGCGCATCGCTGAAAAACACCGCGAGCACGCGCGCGAGCTGGGCGTGGACCACTACCTCGGCAAGCCGTACTCCGAAGACGAACTGCTTGTGCTGGTGGCGCGCTATGCCCGGTCCACCGCGGACGCCTGACCCGCGGCGCGATGCTTCCCACCCGAACCCGGCCTCGTGCCGGGTTCTTCGTTTGTGCTGGCCTCAGCCCGCGCCTTTTTCCGGTGTCTCTTTCACCACCGCGTAGCGCGCGAGCGTTTTGTCCCGCGCCAGCGCGTGGTCCACCAGCGGAGCAGGGTAGTGGACGCCGATCTCCACGCCCGCCGCGGCCAGCTCCACTGGAGAGGCTTTCCAGGGCGCATGGATCGCATGGTCGGGCAGTTCGGCAAGCTGGGGCAGGTAGCGCCGGATGAAGCGGCCCTGCGGGTCGAAGCGCTCGCTCTGCGTAACGGGGTTGAAGATGCGGAACCAGGGCTGCGCGTCGCAGCCGCTGGAACTCGCCCATTGCCAGCCACCGTTGTTGGCCGCCAGATCGAAGTCGATCAGGTGCTCGGCGAAATAGCGCTCGCCCCATTGCCAATGGATGCCGAGGTCCTTCACCAGAAAGCTCGCCACCACCATGCGCAGGCGGTTGTGCATGTAGCCGGTCTGGTTGATCTGCGCCATGGCCGCGTCCACCAGGGGGTAGCCGGTGCGGCCCTCGCACCAGGCCTTGAACAGCGCGTCTGCGGCCTTGCCGTGTTCGTAGCGCACCGCGTCGTAGGCGGGCTTGAAGGCGCGCTGCGCCACGTGCGGGAAGTTGGCCAGGATCTGGTGGTAGAAGTCGCGCCAGATGAGTTCGGACAGCCAGGTGCTGGCGCCCGGGTTGCCCTGGACGTGCAGCTCATGGGCGATGGACGCCAGCGCCCGGATGGAAACGGTGCCGAAGCGCAGGTGCGCGCTGAGGTAACTGGGGCCTTTGATCGCCGGGTAATCGCGCGCCTCGTCGTAGCGGTCGATGCGCTGCAGGAAATCGTCGAAGAGCTGATGCGCGCCGTCTTCGCCCGGGGGCAAGGGCAGTTGCGCCAGGTTGGTGCGCTCGAAGCCGATCTCTTCCAGTGCCGGCACGGGGCGCGAGAGCCCCTCGGGCAGCGGCGCCAGCGCGCCCGCGTGCTTGGCGATCGGATAGGCCTTGAGGTGGAAGGGCGTGAGCGCCTTCAGCCAGGCGTTCTTGTAGGGCGTGAACACGCCGAAGGCCCGGTCGGCTTGCGTGAGCACCTCGCGGCGCTCGAAGATCACGTGGTCCTTGTGGGTGCGCAGCAGCACGCCCTGGTGCGCCAGCGCGCCCAGCACCTGGGCGTCGCGCGCCAGCGCGGCGGGCTCGTCGTCGTGGTTGGCGAACACGGCCTGTGCGCCCAGGCGCTGCGCCAGCGCGGGAATGGCGTGCAGGGCGTGGTCGTGCAGCACGATCAGCCCGGTGTCCGGGTGCCCGTGCTCGGCGCCCAGCTCGCGCAGCCGCGCGTCCAGCGCCACCAGCGACTCGCGAATGAACTCGACCCGGCGGTCGGCGCGCGGCAGCGGGTCCAGGATCTCGCGGTCGAACACGAAGACGCACCACAGCCGGCGGCAGTGGCGCAGCGCGTGGTGCAGCGCCGCGTTGTCGCTGGCGCGCAGGTCGCGTCGAAACCACATCAGGCCGGTGTCGAAATGGCTCACTGGACTACCTTCGTGCTGCGCACTGCGGGGCTAAGCGCCTTGGGAACGGCCCGGCGGCGCTGATGGGGCGATGGGAAACGGCGGCGACCGGCGAACCCGGGTCGGCGGGGGGCGGGACATAGAATCCGCGCATGGCCGCCGATTTTGCTCCGACCAACCTGACCCATCATTTCCTGATCGCGATGCCAGGGTTGACCGACGAGTTGTTCGGCCGCAGCGTGGTGTTCATGTGCGAACACAGCGAGCGCGGCGCCCTCGGTCTGGTCATCAACAAGCCCAGCGACATCCTGCTGCCCAAGCTGTTCGAGAAGGTCGAGCTGCCTCTGTCGCGCGAAGACCTGCTGGAGCTGCCCGTGTTCCAGGGCGGCCCGGTGCAGACGGAGCGCGGCTTCGTGCTGCACGAGGCCGTCAACCCCGAGCAGGACGGCGAGTCGGTGTACGCCTCCACGCTCTCCATTCCGGGTGGCTTGGAGATGACCACCTCGAAGGACGTGCTGGAGGCCATGGCGGCCGGCGCTGGCCCGCGCCGCGTGTTCGTCTCGCTGGGCTACGCCTCCTGGGGCCAGGGCCAGCTCGAATCCGAGATCGCCGAGAACGCCTGGCTCACGGTGCCGGCCGACATCGAAATCATTTTCGACGCCCCGGTGGCCGAGCGCTACGACCGCGCCATGGCCCTGCTGGGCCTGCAGCAACCCTGGATGCTCTCGCCCGATGCCGGCCATGCCTGAGACGCCCGAGGCCGCCGCCACGCTGCAGACCTTCCTGGCCTTCGACGTGGGCCAGCGCCGCACCGGTGTGGCCACCGGCAACCGGCTCACCCGAAGCGCCACGCCGCAGCCCACCATCGTCGCCACCGGCGACGCGCGCCTGGAACGCGCGGCCGAGCGCATCCGCGAATGGGCGCCCGACGCTCTGGTGGTGGGCGTGCCTTTTCACCCCGACGGCGCCGAACACGCCAACACGGCCATGGCGCGCAAGTTCGCGCGCCGCCTGCACGGCCGCCACGGCCTGCCCGTGTTCGAGGTGGACGAGCGCTACAGCACCACCGAGGCGCACGCGCACGGCGCCAAAGACGCCGACGCCGCGTCCGCCTGCATCATCCTGGAACAGTTCCTGAGGAGCCTGCCTTGACCCCCCCCGATGCCGAAGCGCTCTACGCGCAACTGCGCACGCGCGTGCAGGCCCTGCTCGACGCCGAGCCCGCTACCCGGCTCGTGGGCATCGCCACCGGCGGCGCCTGGATCGCCGAGCGCCTGCACGCCGACTTGAAACAAGCCGGCGCCTGCGGCGTGGTGTCCTCCGTCATGCACCGCGACGACTTCGCGCGCCGCGGCCTGGCCAGCAGCGTGCAAACGCAACTCCCCTTCGACGTGAACGGCGCGGACGTGCTGCTGATCGACGACGTGCTCTACACCGGCCGCACGCTGCGCGCCGTGCTCAACGAACTCTTCGACCACGGCCGCCCGCAGCGCGTGCGCCTGGCCGTGCTGGTCGATCGCGGCGGGCGCGAGCTGCCGATCGAGCCGCAGCTGTGCGTGGCGACAGTCGACGTGCCCGCCGGCCAATCGCTCGAACTCGCGCGGGACGACAGCGGCCGCCTGCGCTTCGTGCTGGAGGCCATCGCCCCATGACCCCTGCCCGCAACCCCCAGCTCAACAAGAACGGCGAGCTCATCCACCTGCTCTCCACCGAGGGCCTGTCGCGCGACATCCTCACGCACATCCTTGACACGGCCGCCAGCTTCACCAGTGTGAGCAACCGCGAGGTGAAGAAGGTGCCGCTGCTGCGCGGCAAGAGCGTCTTCAACCTGTTCTTCGAGAACAGCACGCGCACGCGCACCACCTTCGAGATCGCGGCCACGCGCCTCAGCGCCGACGTCATCAACCTCGACATCGCGCGCAGCTCCACCGCCAAGGGCGAGTCGCTGCTCGACACCATCGCCAACCTCAGCGCCATGGCGGCCGACATCTTCGTCGTGCGCCACAGCGAGTCGGGCGCGCCCTACCTGATCGCGCAGCACGTGGCGCCCCACGTGCACGTGGTCAACGCGGGCGACGGGCGCCACGCGCACCCCACGCAGGGCCTGCTCGACATGTACACGATCCGCCACTACAAGCAGGACTTCACCCAGCTGTCCGTGGCCATCGTGGGTGACGTGCTGCACTCGCGCGTGGCGCGCTCCGACATCCACGCGCTCACCACCCTGGGTTGCCCCGACGTGCGCGTGGTCGGCCCGCGCACCCTGGTGCCCAGCGATCTGTCGCAGATGGGCGTGCGCGTGTGCCACACGCTGGAAGAGGGCATCAAGGGCTGCGACGTGGTCATCACCCTGCGCCTGCAGAACGAGCGCATGAGCGGCGCGCTGCTGCCCTCCAGCCAGGAATACTTCAAGAGCTTCGGCCTCACGCCCGAGCGGCTGAAGTGGGCCAAACCCGACGCCATCGTCATGCACCCGGGCCCCATCAACCGCGGCGTGGAGATCGACTCCGCCGTGGTCGACGGCCCGCAGAGCGTGATCCTGCCGCAGGTCACCTTCGGCATCGCGGTGCGCATGGCGGTCATGGGCATCGTGGCGGGCAACGAAGCGTGAGCAGCGCCACCGCACCCGACGCCGCCACGCGCTTCTGGAGCCCGGCCCTGCGCGGCCTGAGCGCCTACACGCCCGGCGAGCAACCGCAGGGCGCGGGCTGGGTCAAGCTCAACACCAACGAGTGCCCCTACCCACCCTCGCCCCTGGCCTTGCAACGCATGGCCGAGGCGGTGGACGAGCGGCTGCGCCTCTACCCCGACCCGACGGCCCTGGCCTTGCGCCAGACCATCGCCGCGCAACACGGGCTGCGGCCCGACCAGGTCTTCGTGGGCAACGGCTCCGACGAGGTGCTGGCCCACGCCTTCATGGGCTTGCTGCGCCATGGCCAGCCCGTGCTGGTGCCCGACATCAGCTACTCCTTCTACCCGGTCTACTGCGCGCTCTACGGCGTGCCGTGCCAGCCGGTGCCGCTGGACGAGCACTTCCGCGTGCGGGTGGCCGACTACCTGCAGCCCAACAGCGGCATCGTGCTGCCCAACCCCAACGCCCCCACCGGCATCGCGCTGCCGCTCGGCGACATCCGCTGGCTGCTGGAGCGCAACACCGGCTCCGTGCTGGTGGTGGACGAGGCCTACGTCGATTTCGGTGCCGAGAGCGCCGCCTCGCTGGTCGATGAATTCCCGCACCTGCTGGTGGTGCAGACCCTGTCCAAGTCGCGCGGGCTGGCCGGCCTGCGCGTGGGCTTCGCGCTCGGCCACGCCGACCTGATCCAGGCGCTGACCACCGTCAAGGACAGCTTCAACTCCTACCCGCTGGACCGCGTCGCGCTGGCGGGCGCGCAGGCCGCACTGGAGGACGAAGCGCACACCGCCTCGCTCACCCGGCGCATCATCGACAGCCGCGAGTGGCTGGCGCGCGAGCTCGGCCAACTGGGCTTCGACTGCCTTCCGTCCCACGCCAACTTCCTGCTGGTGCGGCACCCGCGGCACAGCGCGCCCCAGTTGCAGCAAGACCTGCGCGACCGCAAGATCCTGGTGCGCCACTTCAGGCAGCCGCGCATCGCGGAATACCTGCGCATCACCGTCGGCTCGCAGCCCGAGTGCGAGGCCTTGGTGGCGGCGCTGCGCGAACTGATCGACCCCGTCCGCCACCGCGACCCCAAGGTGACACCCGCATGAAGATCCTCATCCAGAACGGCCGCGTGATCGACCCGGCCAGCGGCCGCGACGAGATGGCCGACGTCGCCATCGCGGCGGGCCGCATCATCGCCATCGGCCAGGTCGCCGCCGACTTCCACCCCACGCGCACGCTCGACGCCACCGGCTGCATCGTCGCGCCCGGCCTGGTGGACCTGTCCGTGCGCCTGAAGGAGCCCGGCCAGGAACACGCCGGCATGCTCGAGAGCGAAACCGCCGCGGCCGTGGCCGGTGGCGTCACCTCGCTGGTGTGCCCGCCCGACACCGAACCGGTGCTCGACGAGCCGGGCCTGGTGGACATGCTCAAGTTCCGTGCCGAGAAGCTGCACCGCTCGCGTGTGTTCCCGCTCGGCGCGCTCACCCGCGGCCTGGGTGGCGAGGTGCTGACCGAGATGGCCGAGCTCACCGAGGCCGGCTGCGTGGGCTTCGGCCAGGCAGAGGTCACGATCCAGAACACCCAGGTGCTGCTGCGCGCCCTGCAGTACGCGGCCACCTTCGGCTACACCGTGTGGCTGCGCCCGCAGGACCTGTGGCTGGGCAAGGGCGTGGCCGCCAGCGGCCCGCTGGCCACGCGCCTGGGCCTGTCCGGCGTGCCCGCGGCGGCCGAGACCATTGCCCTGCACACCCTGTTCGAACTCATGCGCGGCATCAAGGGCGGCGCACGCGTGCACCTGTGCCGCCTCAGCAGCGCGGCCGGCGTGGCCCTGGTGCGCGCGGCCAAGGCCGAAGGCCTGCCCGTCACCTGCGACGTGAGCGTGCACAACCTGCACCTGACCGACGTCGACATCGGCTTCTACGACAGCCGCTTCCGCCTGCAGCCGCCGCTGCGCCAGCAGCGCGACCGCGACGCCCTGCGCGCCGGCCTGGCCGACGGCACCATCGACGCGCTCGTCTCAGACCACAACCCCGTGGACAGCGACGCCAAGACCCTGCCGTTCGCCGAGGCCGAGCCCGGTGCCACGGCGGTGGAGCTGCTGCTGGGCCTGGCCTGCACCTGGGCGCAGCAGGAAGGCCTGGGCCTCATGCAGGCCCTGTCCGTGCTCACGCACGGGCCGCAGCAGGTGCTGGGCGCCAGCCTGGGCACGCTGCAGGCCAGCGTGGGCCAACTCGCCGTGGGCGGCGCGGCCGACGTGCTGGTTTTCCACCCCGACGCGCCCTGGAGCGTGGCGCCGTCCGCGCTGCGCAGCCAGGGGCGTCACACGCCGTTCGAGGGCCACGAGATGCCGGTGTCGGTGCGCGCCACGCTGGTGGCCGGGCAGATCGCGCACACGGCCGAGGGCGTGGCGGCGCTGGCGTGAACCCGCGCGCCGCCCCGGTTCGAGGGGGTCATCTGCGCGCGGCGTGGCGCGCCCTGCGCGCCGTGTGGCACGTGCTGCGCGGGCTGTGGATCATCCGCACCGAGTTCGGCCGCCTCACGCACGCGCAAAGCCAGCTCATCGTGCGCGAGTGGTCGCGCCGCCTGCTGGCCATCATGGGCATCGCGCTCGACGTGCAGGGCCAGGCGCCCGCGCACGGCCCCGTGCTGGTGGTGGCCAATCACCTCTCCTGGCTCGACATCGTCGTGATGAACGCCGCGCACCCGAGCCGCTTCGTCTCCAAGGCCGACGCGCAGCACTGGCCGCTGCTGGGCTCGCTCATCACCGGCGCGGGCACGCTCTACATCGAGCGCGAGAACCGGCGCGACGCGCTGCGCGTGGTGCACCGCATGGCCGAGCGCCTGCGCGCGGGCGAAATCGTCTCGGTGTTCCCGGAGGGCACCACCGGCGATGGCACGCAACTGCTGCCCTTCCATGCCAACCTGCTGCAGGCCGCCATCTCCGCCAGCGCGCCGGTGCAGCCAGTGGCCCTGCGCTACCTCGACAGCGACAGCGGCCAGCCGCACCCCGGCCCGGTCTTCGTGGGCGACGACACGCTGGTGGCCTCCGTGTGGCGCACGCTGCGCGCCAACACCGTGCGTGCAGTGGTGCGCTACGGCACCCCGCAGCGCGCGGGCGACCGCGACCGCCGCGCCTGGGCCGAGGCCTTGCGCGCCGAGGTGCAGGCCGAGCTCGACGCGGCCCGGTAAGCGCGAATACCGGCGAGTCAGTGCGCGTCGGCCGAGGCCGGCGCCGCCTCGGGCGTGGCCCGCAGCCGCCGGTACAGCAGCCCGCGCGACACCCCCAACTGCCGCGCGGCGCGCGCGATGTTGCCGCCGCAGGCCGCCAGCGTTTCCGAGATCACGCGGTCGCGGTGGTCGTCCAGGGTGGAGGAGGGCGCCGCGTCGGCACTGGGCGCGAGCGGTGCCGCGTCGCCCGCCTGGGCCGATGGCGCGCCCGTGGCCACCGCGCGGTTGAAGTCCACGCCGTCGGCGCTGCCGATGTGCGCGCGCACCCAGACCGTGAGCCCGTTGGGCAGGCGCAGCGCGCGCGGCTCGCGCGCCCGGTGCAGGGCCAGCAACTCATCGAAGGCCAGGCCAAAGACCTCGTCCACCGGCGGGTGCGTCAGCGCCTGGGTGCCGGTCAGGCGCTGCGCCACCGGGTTGAGCCAGGCGAGCTGGCCGTTCACGTCCACGCCGGCCAGGCCTTCCAGCGGCGTGCCCAGCACGCGCGGGCTGGCCTGGAACTGCAGCACCAGGTGCGCGGGCGATTGCAGGCGCAGCAAGCGGTTTTCGATGGTGCTGGCGTAGAGCGCCACCAGCCCTGCCGCGTCGAAGCCGAAGGGCGAGCCTTCGATGGACAGGTCCAGCACGCCGGCCAGGCGGCCGTGCACGTCGCGGATCGGCGCGGCCGCGCAGTGCAGGGTCTGCAGCATCTCGTGGAAGTGCTCCGCGCCGTGCACCGTGCAGGCACTGGCCACGCGCGCCACGATGCCGGGGGCGGTGGTGCCGATCTCGCCCTCGGCCAGGTTCACGCCCACGCGGCTGCCCGCGTCCAGCAGCGGCTGGGGTGCCGTGCCCAGCGGTGCGCTGGCGTGGATCACCACGCCCTGGCCGTCGGTGAGCAGCACGCGGCAGCTGGTGCCTACCAATGCCGCGGCCAGTTGCTGCAATTCCTCATTGCCGGCCATGAGCAACTGCTGGTTGCGCATCAGGCAGGCGTGCATGCGGCTGCGCGTGACGGGGTCGAAGCTCACGACCTGGCGCGTGTCGCGCCGCGTGGCGGTGCAGCGCATCCACGACTGGATGACGGCTTCGTTCACCAGGCCCGTGGGGCGCTCGCCTTCCTCGAAAAAGCGCTGGCGCGCCAGCGCCGTGCGCTGCTCGGCGGTCTGGAAGAACAGGGGGCGTGCGGGTTCGGCCATGGGCAAGCTCCGGGTGGGGCGAGGCAGTATCGACCGCGTGCGCAGACGCCGCGCTGCGGGAAATCCCTGCGCCACGGGCCACTCTGTTCCACCGTGGAACAAAACACTTGAGGGAAATCCCGGGGGTGCCGGGCGATGGCCGGCTGGGGAACATGAATGCCATGGCATCCGTGTTCCGGGGGGATGCGCGAGCGCAACCGACGACCCCACACGCCGGCCCGGAACGGCACAACAGGAGACAACATGAACACCCATTCGCTCGCCGCGCGTGCCGCCCCCGTGGCGTTCGGCTTGTCGCTCGGCCTGGCGCTGCTGCTGGCCGCCGCGCCGGTCGCGCTGGCCCAGCAGGCGCCGCCGGTCAAGGGATCGGCCGCGCACATCGGTGCGGTCACGAAGAAGGTCGATGGCGCCTTCGTGCGCAGCAACGCGCGCGCCACGCCCGACTGGCCCAGCCACGGCCTGGACTACGCCGAGACGCGCCACTCCAAGCTCGACCAGGTGAACGCCGGCAACGTGAAGGACCTGGGGCTGGTCTGGTCGTACAACCTGGAGTCCACGCGCGGCGTGGAAGCCACGCCGCTGGTGGTGGACGGGATCATGTACGTCACCGCCTCCTGGAGCATCGTGCACGCCATCGACGTGCGCACCGGCAAGCGCATCTGGACGTACGACCCGCAGGTGCCGCGCGAGGGCGGCTTCAAGGGCTGCTGCGACGTGGTCAACCGCGGCGTGGCCCTGCACGAAGGCCAGGTGTTCGTGGCGTCCTACGACGGGCGCCTGATCGCGCTGGACGCGGCCACCGGACAGAAGCGCTGGGAGAAGGACACCATCATCGACCGCAAGTTCAGCTACACCATCACCGGCGCGCCGCGCGTGGTCAAGGGCAAGGTCATCATCGGCAACGGTGGCGCCGAGTACGGCGTGCGCGGCTACGTGACCGCCTACGACGCCAAGACCGGCGAGCAGAAGTGGCGCTGGTTCACCGTGCCCGGCGACCCGTCCAAACCCTTCGAGGACGAGTCCATGGCCAAGGCGGCCAAGACCTGGGACCCGGCCGGCAAGTGGTGGGAGGCCGGTGGCGGCGGCACCGCGTGGGACGCCATGGCCTTCGACCCCGACCTGAACCTGCTCTACATCGGCACCGGCAACGGCTCGCCCTGGGCGCACAAGAAGCGCAGCCCGGCCGGCGGCGACAACCTGTACCTCGCGTCCATCGTCGCGCTCAACCCCGACACCGGCAAGTACGTGTGGCACTACCAGGAAACGCCCGGCGACAACTGGGACTACACCTCCACGCAGCCCATGATCCTGGCCGACCTGACGCTGGACGGCAAGAAGCGCAAGGTGGTGATGCACGCGCCCAAGAACGGCTTCTTCTTCATCATCGACCGCACCAACGGCAAGTTCATCTCGGCGAAGAACTTCGTCGACGTGAACTGGGCCAAGGGCTACGACAAGAACGGCCGTCCGATCGAGACCGACATCGCGCGCGTGGCCGATCGCCCGCGCGAGATCATCCCCAGCGCCTACGGCGCGCGCAACTGGCACTCCATGTCCTTCAACCCCAAGACCGGCCTGGTCTACATGCCGGTGCAGGGCGTGCCCATCTCGCTGGTGGACAACAAGGACTGGAAGTTCAACGCCGTGCGTCCCGGTGAGCCACACAGTGGCATGGGCTGGAACATGGCCATGTTCGCCAACGTGGAGCCACCCACCAGCAAACCCTTCGGCCGCCTGGTGGCCTGGGACCCGGTGAAGCAGGCGCCGCGCTGGACGGTGGAGCACGTCTCGCCCTGGAACGGCGGCACGCTCACCACCGCGGGCAACCTGGTGTTCCAGGGCACGGCCGACGGCCGCTTCGTGGCCTACAACGCCAGCAGCGGCGAGAAGCTGTGGGAGACGCCCACGGGCACCGGCGTGGTCGCTGCGCCCATGACCTACCTCGTCGACGGCAAGCAGTACGTGTCCATCGCGGTGGGCTGGGGCGGGGTCTACGGCATCGCGGCGCGCGCCACCGAGCGCCAGGGCCCGGGCACGGTCTACACCTTCGCCGTGGGCGGCAAGGCGCCCGCGCCGGAGTTCGTCGCCTACCGCCTGGGTCAGCTCATCGAGGGCGTGAAGTACGACCCGGCCCACGTGCCCGAAGGCACCGCGCTGTACGTGAGCAACTGCGTCTTCTGCCACGGCGTGCCGGGCGTGGACCGGGGCGGCAACATCCCCAACCTGGGCTACATGGATTCGAGCTTCATCGCGAACCTGGACAAGTTCGTCTTCAAGGGCCCGGCCATGGCGCGCGGCATGCCCGACTTCACGGGCAAGCTCAGCGCGGACGACGTGCAGAAGATCAAGGCCTTCATCCAGGGGACGGCGGACGCCATCCGACCGAAGAAGTAAGCACCCCCCGCCGCGCTTCGCGCGACCCCCCTCAAGGGGGGCGGCACCTGAGGCCCGGCAAAGCCGGTTCCTCGGTGCCACTGGGTTCGGGGTGGGCGCTCGGGGGCGGTCAGGCTGCCTTGGCGCGGCTCAGCATGAGTTCCGTATTCGTCTTGCGGTCCGCGTTGAGCTTTTGCACCGTGGGGCGTTCGCCCAGGCGCTTGAGGTAGTCGCGCACGGGCAGCTCGGCCAGGAAGTCGCGGCCGTAGATGATCTTGGTGGCGCTGCTCACCAGGGGCAGGTGCACCGCGCCCGCGCAGTCGGCCAGGGTGAATTCATCCCCCGCCAGGAAGGGCGAGAAGGTGGTGAGCTTCGCGAAGCCCGCGATGTTCTTCTCGAGCTGCGGCGCGATCTTCTCCTTCGCGCTGTCGCTGACCTTGCCGCCGAAGAAGGCCTCGGGGTAGAGGTTGCGCGCCACCAGCTCCAGGTGCAGCTCGAGGTAACGCACCAGCTCGCGGACCTTGGCGGCGGCGAAGGCGTCGGACGGCAGCAGGGGCGGGTGCGGGTAGGCGTCTTCCAGGTATTCCAGGATCACCGTCGATTCCGACAGCGCGCCCTGGTCCGTCTTGAGGTAAGGCACCTTGCCCAGGGGGCTGCAGGACTTGTCGGTCTCGCCGATCCAGGCGAGCTCTTCTTCAAAAGCAATGCCTTTTTCGAGAAGGGCGAGCCGCACCTTGTTGTAGTAGTTGCTGGCCGCGAAGCCGCAGAGCTTGAGCATGGGACTGTCTCCGGTGGTCGTTCGAAACGGGTGATCGTGGCGCCGGTGCCCGGCCCGCGCAAGGCCTCAGGCGTCACCGGCGAGACCCCCACCCGTAAAATCCCGCCCCATGTTCCTGCACCGCTGGCTGCGCCGTGGCACCGCGTGGATCGCCCTTCTGGCGGTCTGCTTCGGTGCGTTCGCGCCCGCGCTGTCGCAGGCCGCGCTGCAGGCCCACGGGCCCGGCGCGGGCCACTGGGTGCAGGTCTGCAGCGCCAGCGGCATCACCTGGGTGCGCGCCGATGCCGGCGACAGCGCCGATGGGCACGCGAGCGACACGGCCATGACCTGCCCCTGGGGCGTCATCGCCGGCGGGGCGGCCGGCCAGCCGCCAGCCCATGCGCTGGCCTTGCCCGACGCGGGCCCGCAGCCGCTGCCGCTGGCCCGGGCCCAGCGCGGCTGGGAGGCCCCTGCCACGGCCCACGCCCCCGCACGCGCGCCGCCCCGGGGCATCTGAATCACCGCGCTTCACGGCGTCGGCCCCCCGGCCGCTGCCGCGTTTTCCCCTTTGCAGATTCGGATTCCCCATGAAACACCTGTTCATCGCCGCCACCTTCGCCACCGCCGCCACCGCCTGGGCCCAAAGCCCGGTGCAGGTGCAGGACGCCTGGGCGCGCGCCACCGTCGGCGCGCAATCGGCCACCGGCGCCTTCATGAAGCTCACCGCGCCGCAGGCCACGCGCCTGGTCGAGGTGCGCTCGCCCGCCGCCGGCATCGTCGAGGTGCACGAAATGAAGCTCGACGGCGATGTGATGCGCATGCGCGCCGTTGACGCATTGCCGCTGGCCGCGGGCCAGACCGTGGAGCTCAAGCCCGGGGGCCTGCATGTGATGCTGATGGACCTGAAGGCGCCCGTGAAGGCCGGCGAGGCCGTGCCGCTCACGCTGGTGTTCGAAGGCGCGGACGGCCAGCGCCGGACGCAGGATGTGAAGGCCACGGCCCGCGCGCTGTCGGCCGCGCCGGCGCCGGCGGCCGGCGGCCACGGCGGCGGCCACGGCAAGCACTGATCCGCGCCCGCGAGGTTTCCCATGCCCTCTCTGCCCGACGCCCCGGGCGTGGGCGCGCCTGCGCGCGCCCGCGTCGACCTGCGCGCCATCGCCTGGCGCTGGCACGCCATCGCCGGTCTGCTGGTGATGCCCTTTCTGCTCACGCTCGCCCTCACCGGCGCGGTGATGGTCTTCTACACCGGCTTCCAGACGCGCCTGGGAGTCGATCCCCGCGTGGCGCCGCTGCCCATGGCTCAGCCAGTGAGCGCGCAGGCGCTGGCCGCGCTGGCCGATGTGCCCGACGGCAAGCTGCGCACCTACGTCGCACCGCGCGCGCCCGATCGCGCCGCGTGGTTCGTCATCGAGCGCGACGGCCAGACGCTCGCCGCCGCGGTCGATCCCTATCGCGGCACCGTGCTGCACTGGGTGGACAAGGAGAACACGCCCTTCGCCTGGGCCCAGCGCATCCACGGCACCCTGCTCATCGGCGATCTGGGCGATCGCCTCATCGAGATCGCCGCCTGGGCCACACTGGTGATGCTGCTCACCGGCCTGGTGTTGTGGTGGCCGCGCGGCGGCCTGGGTTGGCGCTCGCGCCTGTGGCCCGGCGCGCGCCGGCGCGGCCTGGCCTGGTGGCGCGCGCTGCACGGCAGCCTGGGCCTGTGCACGGGGGCGGTGCTGGTGGTGTTCCTGCTCAGCGGCCTCACCTGGACCGGGGTCACGGGTGGGAAGTGGTTGCAGGCCTGGGGCAGCTTCCCCGCCGGGACGTGGGACGCCGTGCCGCTGTCCAGCGAGCCCCACGCGGCGCTCAACACCGCCGGCCTGCAGGAGGTGCCCTGGGGCCTGGCGCAGACGCCGCTGCCGGCCTCGGGCTCGTCTCAAGGCGCCGATGGCCTGGCCACCGGCACGCCGGTGGACCTCGACAGCGTCGCCGCCTTTGCGAAGCGCATCGGCTTCCATGGCCAGCACCAGATCGCGCCGCCGCGCGACGAACGCGGCGTGTACACGGTCTCGGCCAACACCATGAGCGGCGACCTCGGCCAGCCCACGGGCGACCGCACCGTGCACGTGGACCGCTACAGCGGGCGCGTGCTGGCCGACATCGGTTTCGCCGACTACGGCGCCATGGCCAAGACGATGGCCGTCGGCATCGCCTTGCACCAGGGCGACATGGGCGTGTGGAACGCGCTGCTCAACCTCGCGGCCTGCGTGGCGGTGGTGCTGCTGTGCCTGGCCGGTGTGGTGATGTGGTGGCTGCGGAGGACGTGAATCGCCCCCGCCGCGCGGCGCGCGACCCCCTCAAGGGGGCGGTGCCTGCGGCCCGGCCAAGCCGGTTGCGCGGCACCTCCGGGTTGCGTCACGTCATGCGCCGCGTTGGGCCACGCCCGGCGCGGGCGGCGAGGAGGCCGAGCCGTTGCGCTCGAAGGTGACCACGTGGTCCACCTCGGCGCGGATGCCGATCCACTCGCCCACCGCGTGGTTGTGGTGCGAGGGCACGTGCGTCATCAGCGTCTCGCCGCTGGCCAGGCGCAGGGTGTAGAGGAACTCCGAACCCCGGAAGGCCTTGCGCACGATCTGCGCCTTCACCGGCGCGGCGTCGTCGTGCACGATGTCGTCGGCGCGCAGCAGCACGTCGCACAGCCCGGCCTCGTAGGCGCTGGGCAGCGGGCACTCCTCCACGTCCTGCAGCGGGCCCAGCGGCGTCTGCACGGCCACCTGGCCGCCGTTGTGCAGGATCTGCGCGGGCGCGAACACACCGTGGCCGATGAACTCGGCCACGAAGCGCGTGGCCGGGCGGTGGTACAGCGCATAGGCCTCGTCCCACTGGTGCAGCCGGCCCTCGTGCATCACGCCGATGCGGTCACCGATGGCGAAGGCCTCCAACTGGTCGTGCGTGACGAACAGCGCCGTGGCGTTGGCCGCCTTCAGGATGCCGCGCACCTCGTGCGCGAGCCGCTCGCGCAGGTCCACGTCGAGGTTGGAGAAGGGCTCGTCCAACAGCAGCAGGCGCGGGTTGGGCGCCAGCGCGCGCGCCAGCGCCACGCGCTGCTGCTGGCCACCCGAGAGTTCGTGCGGGTGGCGCGCGCGCAGGTGCTCCAGTCCCACCAGGCGCAGCACCTCACCCACGCGCGCCTCGCGCTGCGCGCGCGGCAAGGCGTGGATGCCGAAGGCCACGTTGGCGGCCACGTCCAGGTGGGGGAAGAGGGCGTAGTCCTGGAACACCATGCCGATGCGCCGCCGCTCCGGCGGCAGGTGCAGGCCCGGGCTGCTCACCGTCTCGCCGCCGAGCACGATCTCGCCGCCCTGCGCCCGCTCCAGGCCGGCCACCGCGCGCAGCAGCGTGGTCTTGCCGCAGCCCGAGGGGCCGATCAGCACGCCGATCTCGCCCGCCGCGAGCCCGAAGCTCACGCCATCGACGGCCGGGTGGGGCGCGCCGGCGTAGCGCACCTGGAGTTGCGAGACCTGCAGGAACATGCGGACCATTGTAGATATCTACAATTCTCATTTGCGTTGATGCGGTTGAAGGCCTGAGCCACCGCGCCCATAACAAAACCCGAACCATGCCGCGCTGGCCCGCTCAGGTGCTCTTGTTGTCGCTGGCCGCCGTGCTGGTGCTGCCGGTGTTCGCGCTCGCCGCGTCCTGGTTCGGCTTCGACGCCGCCGCGCAGGACGTGCTGCTGCAGATGGCGCAGACCGTGCTGCCCGACTACACGCTCACCTCCCTGGTGCTGTGCGCGAGCGTGGCGATTGGTGTGGCGCTGGTGGGCGTGCTCACCGCCAGCGCGGTCACGCTGTTCGACTTCCCCGGTCGCCGCGCCTTCGAATGGGCGCTGCTGCTGCCGCTGGCCATGCCGGCCTACGTGGTGGCCTACGCCTACACCGACTTCCTGCAGTTCAGCGGCCCGCTGCAGAACGGCTTGCGCGCGAGCTTCGGCCTGAGCGGGCGCCTGCTGCCCGAGGTGCGCAGCACCGGTGGCGCCGTCTGGGTGTTCACCTTCACGCTGTATCCCTACGTCTACCTGCTGGCGCGCACCGCGCTGGCCGAGCGCGCCGCGCAATTGATGGAGGCCGCGCGCCTGCTGGGTGCGCCGCTGGCCCGGCGCATCCGCACCGTGGCGCTGCCGCTGGCGCGCCCGGCGGTGGCGGCCGGCGTGGCGCTCGCCTTGATGGAAACCCTGGCCGATTTCGGCGTCGCCAGCTACTTCGGCATCCAGACCTTTACCGCCGGCGTCTACAAGGCCTGGCTGGTGATGGACAACCGCCTGGCCGCCGCGCAACTGGCCACGCTGCTGTTGTTGACCGTGGCCGCGCTGCTGTGGGTGGAGCAGCGCGCGCAGCGGCGCATGCGCTTTGCCACGCTGCGCGGCCAGCGCGCCGGCAGCGCCGAGGCGCAGCCCGTGCGGCTGCACGGCGCCCGCGCCGCGCTGGCGGTGCTGGCCTGCGCGCTGCCGGTGCTGTTTGGCTTCGTGCTGCCGGTGCTGTTCATGCTGCACCCGCTGATCGGCGGCTGGGACGTGCTGCCCTGGGGCCAGTTCCAGCAGTGGGCGCTCAACAGCGTGCGGCTGGCGGGCCTGTCGGCGGTGCTGGCGGTGCTGATCGCTCTGGCCCTGGGCTTCGCGGTGCGCGCGCGGCCAACGGGGCTCACGCGCGGCGTCTCGCAACTCGTGAGCCTGGGCTATGCCATCCCGGGCGCGGTCATCGTGGTGGGCCTGCTGCTGCCGGTGGGCTGGGTGCAGGAACGCTGGCCCGACGCTGGCGTGGGCTACTGGGTCACGGCCACGGCGCTGGGCATCGTATGGGCCTACTTGGTGCGCTTCTCGGCGGTGGCGCTGCAGTCGGTGCAGGCGGGTTACGCGCGCATCCCGGGCAGCCTGGACGACTCCGCCCGCATGCTCGGCACCACCGGCTCGGCGCTGGCCGCGCGCGTGCACTGGCCGCTGCTCAAACGCGCCACCGCGGCGGCGGCGCTGCTGGTGTTCGTGGACGTGATGAAGGAACTGCCCGCCACCCTGGTGCTGCGGCCCTTCAACAGCGACACCCTGGCCGTGGTCACCTACAACCTGGCGCGCGACGAGCGCCTGGGCGAGGCCGCGCTGCCCGCGCTGGCCCTGGTGCTGGTGGGGCTGGTCCCGGTGGTCCTGCTGAGCCGCACGCTGCGGCAGAAATAGCGGGCAAGCAAGACCCGCCATAGCGCAGGCGCCAGCGGTCGTTGGCCCACTTTGGCGTTGTCTTGTCGTAACATGCAGTCATTTCCGCGGCCGCCTGACATCGAAAGGAACGCCCGTGTCCATCCACACCGTACCCAGCCGGGACTTCGCGCGCGACGTGGGTCATGCGAAGCGCCTAGCCGCTGAAGGCCCTGTATTCATCACGGACCGGGGCCGTCCGGCGTTCGCGCTGCTGACGATCGAGGACTACTACGCCCTGACCCACACCCAACCGCAAAGCCTGTTGCAGGCCATGGACGCGATTCCCTGCGGCGATATCGCTTTCGAGCCACCCAGGATCGACGGTGATTTCAAGCCCGCCGAGTTGGACTGAAGGGGCGGCATGTACCTCCTCGACACCAACGTCATTTCTGAATTGCGAAGTGGCAAGGCCCAGCAATCGCAGACCGTGCGGGCTTGGGCCGCCGGGCAGGCGATCAATGAGCTCTATCTGTCGGCCATCACCGTGCTGGAACTGGAGATCGGTGTCCAGTTGATGCAACGGCGCGATGCCGTGCAAGGCGCCATCCTGCGTGCCTGGAGCGAGCAGGTCCTGCTCCAGTTCGAGGGGCGCGTGCTGGGCTTCACGGCGCACACGGCGAAGTGGTGCGCACCCCTGCATGTGCCAGACAAGAAGTCGTTTCGGGATTCAATGATCGCTGCCACCGCACTCGAGCATCGCTTTGCGGTGGTCACCCGCAACGTCAACGACTTCCAGGTGGCCGGCTTGAAGGTCGTCAACCCTTGGGCACCTGAGGCGTGAGGATGCTGTTGCCGCTGGTCCGGGCGCGGCGGCGCTGACACGCTGCGTAAGTTCTTGTTGCGGCCCTTGTGTGGGCGCACGGGCGCTGCTTCAATCCCGCGCATGGATCGCACACCCCCTCACCCCCTGAGCGACCGGCGCCAGCTGCTGACCCTGTGCGCCGCCACCGGCGCCGCCGCGCTCATGGCCGGCTGCTCCTTCCCCTCGCTGCCCATGCCGGGCCGCCAGGCCCCTGCGGCCGACCCGGCCTACCGCCGCGCGGCGGCCAGCCACCTCTACCGCCGCTACCCCGAGCGCATCTACCCGGGCCGCCTGCCGGCCATGCTCTACGCCATCGGCGTGTTGGAGGTGGTGGTCGAGGGCAGCGGGCGCGTGGGCTCGTTCAAGTGGCTGCGCGCGCCCAGCCACGCACCCGAGGTGGTGACGCAGATCGAGCGCCTGGTGCGCGACGCGGCGCCGTTTCCGTCGCCGGGCAGCCGCACCAGCTACGTCGACACCTGGCTGTGGGACCGCAGCGGGCGGTTTCAGCTCGACACGCTGACCGAGGGGCAACTTCAGGTGTAGCCGGGCCGCTCGCCGCAGGCCCTACCATCGCCCCCCATGGCGATGAACTGGGCCTGGATCGGTCTCTTCACGGTGGCCTTCGCCACCGCCCTGGTGCGCTGGGCCCTGGGCGAGGACGGCATCCTGCCCGCCTTGCTCAGCGCACTGTTCGACGGCGCGCGTTCCGGCTTCGAGATCTCGCTCGGCCTGGCCGGGGTGATGGCGCTGTGGCTGGGCCTCATGCGTGTGGGCGAGCGCGCCGGGATGATCGAGCTGTTGGCGCGCCTGGCGGGCCCGCTGCTGCGCCGCCTATTCCCCGAGGTGCCGCAGGGCCACCCCGCCCAGGGCGCCATGACCATGAACATCTCGGCCAACCTGCTGGGCCTGGACAACGCCGCCACGCCGCTGGGCCTGAAGGCCATGCGCGAGCTGCAGTCGCTCAACACCGAGCCCGCCGGCACCGCCAGCCACGCACAGATCATGTTCGTGGTGCTCAACACGGCGGGGCTCACGCTGATTCCCACCTCGGTCATCGCCATCCGCCAGAGCGTGGCGCTCAAGCAGGGCCTGGGCGCGGACTTCAACGCCGCCGACATCTTCCTGCCCACGCTGCTGGTCACCTTCATCGCGCTGCTGGCCGGCGTGCTGGCCGTGGCCGTGTGCCAGCGCCTGCCGCTGTGGCGTGCGCGCCTCCTGCTGCCGGTGCTGGCCGTGGGCGGGCTGCTGGCCGCCGCCGTGACGGCGCTGGCCCGCCTGCCAGCCGATCAGGCCGCGCGTTTCGCCGGCACCACGGGCGCGGCGGTGATATTGGGCGTGGTGATGCTGTTCGTGGTCGCGGGCGCGGTGCGCCGCGTGAACGTGTACGACGCCTTCATCGAAGGCGCGAAGGACGGCTTCGGCGTCGCGATCCAGATCGTGCCCTACCTGATCGCCATCCTCGTCGCCATCGGCCTGTTCCGCGCCGCGGGTTGCATGGACTTCCTGCTCGCGGGCATCGGCGCGCTGGTGTCGGCGCTGGGTTTCAACACCGATTTCCTGCCCGCGCTGCCCGTGGGCCTGATGAAGATCTTCTCGGGCGCGGGCGCGCGCGGGCTGATGATCGATGTGATGCAGGCGCACGGCGTGGACTCCTTCGCCGGGCGCCTGGCGGCCATCGTTCAGGGCTCCACCGAGACCACCTTCTACGTGCTCGCGGTGTACTTCGGCAGCATCGGCGTGCAGCGCACGCGCTATGCGCTGGTGTGCGCGCTGTTCGCCGACGTGGTAGGGCTGATTGCCGCCATCGGCATCGGCTACGCGATGCTGCGCTGATCCGCCCGGGGGCGGACCGGCGGCGGATCGTCAGCCTTTGGGCATTTCTTTGGGCCCGCCGTTGATGCCCCAGGGCGTGCCGAAGCGGTCGGTGACCATGCCGAAGGTCTTGGCCCAGAAGGTTTCTTCCAGTGGCATGGTGACGTTGCCGCCTTCGCTGAGCGCCTTGAACACGCGCTCAGCTTCGGCGGTGGTGTCGAAGGTGATGGCCATCATCGCGCCTTCGATGCCCTTGAACGCCATGCCGGGCGGCGTGTCGCCGGCCATGAGGGTGAAGCCCGGGTGCACCAGGTAGGCGTGCATGACCAGCTTTTCACCGCCGGGCGGGCAGGGCATCTGGTCCTTCAGGTCGCCATAGGTCAACAGCGCTTCGAGCTTCGCGCCGAACAGCTTGGCGTAGAAGCTCATGGCTTCGGCGCAGTTGCCGTTGTAGGACAGGTAGGGGCTGAGCGAGGTCATGCGGGGTCTCCATTGAAGGGATGAAGGTGAAGGCCGGCGCGATGGCGCTGGCTGGCTTCATGCCCACGACGGATGGACCCGGCGCGTTTCGACACCGGCGCGGGGCCGGGCGACGAACGGCGCAAAGGGGGAGGGCGGGGCGGAAAGAGGGGTGGCGCCCCCGGCAGGAATCGAACCTGCATCTAGCGCTTAGGAGGCGCTCGTTCTATCCATTGAACTACGGCGGCGCGGGGAGCGGCGATTGTATCGGCGGGGCTTCGTGCGCCCCGTCGGGCGCACGGCCTAGTCGTAGCGCAGCGTGAAGATCAGGTCGATCGCGTTTTCGCTGCCCGCGCGTGCGCGCACCGTCACGTGGCGCGAGACGTCATAGAACATGGACACGGTGCTCAGCGTGCCCGCCAGGCTGCGCTCGTAGCTCAGGTACAGGTTGTCGGCGATCTGCTTGCCCAGCATGACGGCGGCCGAGCTCTCGGTGCCGTCGCCGGTGCTGCTGGAGCTGGTGCCGGTGAAGCTGAGCGTGTCCAGGCCCAGGGCCTGGGCCAGGCCGCCGTCGAGCGGGCCGCCGTCGCTGCCGGCGAGCAGGGCCAGCGCGGCCTGTTGCAGCACGGCGGCCTCGGCGCCGGCACCGCTGGCCGGGCGGCCCAGCACCAGCCAGGCGAGCTTCTCGCTGTCGGGCATCTCGGGATCGGAGAACAGGCGCACGCGCGGCGCCTGTGCGGTGCCGGTGATCTGCACGCCCACGCGCTGGGTGGTGTTGGGGCGCACGGCGTCGATCTCCAGGGCGGGGTTGTCGTAGGCGCCGTTGAAGCGCAGCACGCCGGTCTCGATGGCGAGTTGCTGGCCGTAGGCGCGGTAGGTGCCGCGCACGGTGCGCACCTCGCCGACGATGCGCGGTGCCGGGTCGGGCGGGTTGGTGCGGATCTCCAGTTGGCCTTGCAGCCGGGTCTGCAGGCCCTGGCCGCGCAGTTCGAAGGCAGGACCCAGGTCGACGGTGATGCGCACGTCGGGGATGACGGGCACGCCGCCGCGCCGGTCGATGGGGTATTCGGTGCCGCGCACCACCACGTCGTTGCTGAGGCTGGGCGCGGCCTCGTCGGGCAGCACGATGAGGGCTTCGTCGGCGCGCAAGTTGCCGCGCAGTTGCAGGGCCGCGCCTTCCAGGCGCGCGCGCACCTGGCCGCTGACGGTGACGCGCCGGTCGGGGCGCGAGGAGGCGCGCAGCTTGTCGGCGCTGACCTCGAGTTCGATCAGGGGTTCGCGCACGGTGGCGCCGTCGCGCTGCACGCGGCGCCACTCGGCGCTGCCGGTGGCCTGCAGCACGCCGCCGCGCTCGGCGCCGCCACGGCCCTCCAGCCGGAAGCGCTCAATGACGATGCGTTCGCCCGCGAGCGTGGCGCGCAGTTCGCCGCCGCGAAAGACGATGCCGTCGACGAGGGAGCGCAGGGCCAGGTCCTTGGCTTCCAGCAGGCCGGTGAGCTGGGGTGCGGCGCGCGTGCCGGCCACGCCCACCTCGGCGGTCAAGGCGCCGCGCACGCGCCAGCCGGGGGGCGCCAGCACGCTCCACACGCCCACCTCGGGCAGGCTGGCGCGCACGCGGCCTGACAGCGGCGCGTTCTCGGGCCAGTGCCAGGCACCGTGCGTCGCATCCGGCGGGCTCAGCTCGCTGGCGAGGTCGGCGCTGGCCGTGCCGAAGCGCTCGCTGTCCCAGCGCAGGCGCGCGGCGACGCGCCGGCCTTCGGTGCTCAGCTCCAGTTCGGCGGTCTTCACGCCGGCCTGTACGCGGTGGGCGCTGGCGCGTGGGTCGTCGAAGGCGCCGAGGGTCTGCACGGCCAGGTCGCCGCCGCGCCGCTGCAACTGCGCGCTCAGGCGCGGCGGCTCGCTGGCCTGCGCGGGCAGGCTCAGGTCCCAGCGGCCATCGAAGACCAGATCGCCGCCCAGTCCCGCTTGCGCCAGTGCGCCGGTGGGCCGGGTCTCGCTGATGGTGAGCGCGTCGGCCCAGGCCAGGGGCAGGCCGTCGATGCGCCCGCGCGTCTGCAAGGCGCCGCCGCGCCAGATGAGTTGCTCCCAACTGATATTCACCGGCGCGAGCGCCGCACCACCAGCGCGGCGCGGCTGCACCTGCAGGCTGGCGCCGTCCAGTTCGGCGTCGACGGCGTCGCCGCGCGGCTGCCAGCGCGCGCGCAGGGGCGATGCGCTGCTCAGCGCCCAGGACACGGCGGCGCCGTTGTCGCCGGGGGCCGTGGTGCCATCGCCATCGCCATCGGTTTTGCCCGTGGGCGTGGCCGACAGGCTGAGCCGGCCCAGGGCCATTTGGCCGCGCCGCGCGTCCAGGGGCAGGCCGATGAAGCCGAGCTCGCCGGCGGTGTCCAGGTCGGCGCGCCAGCCCGAGGATTCGACGCGCGTGCGCAGCGCCACGGCCAGGGCCTCGGGCGGGCCCTGCACGCTCAGGAGCGTGCCGCCCAGGTCCAGCCGCAGGGGCGATTCGCCCGCGCGCTCCAGTTGCAGGCGCTCGGTGCTGAGCGCCAAGTCCAGGCGCGGCGCGGCGGCGCGCGCGTGCGGACCGGGGAAGCCGAAGGCGCCCAGGCCGCCTTGCCAGCGCAGGCGGGCCTGGGCCTGGCCCTCGGCCTGCCAGTCGGCCAGCGGCGCCAGGGCGGGCTTCACGTACGCACCCAGCACCGGCGCGTCGGCCAGTGCGCGCAGCCAGGCCAGCAGCCGCGCACCGTCGGCCAGGGCCAGGTCGAGGTCGCCCTGGCCCTGCGCCTGCGCGAGCAGGCCGCTCCATCGCGCGCGCGCGCCGGGTAGCGCGACGCTGGCCTCGCCTTCGATCTGCGGGCGCGCGGTGTCGATGCGGCCTTGGGCGTCCACCAGGCCGTCGAGCGCGTCGATGTGGGCCTTGCGCACGGTGAGCTGGCCGTGGCCGGGCGTGTCGCCTGGCTGCCAGCGGCCCTGCAGCAGCACCTCGCGCAGGCGCCAAGCCTCGGCCGCACTGCGCCGGGGCTGGCGGCCCGCGGGGGCCACGCGGGCGTCGATGTCGATGGCCGGGCGGGCGGCGTTGGGGTCCACGGCGCGGGCGTCCACGCGGGCGTCGAGTGCGGCCGGCGCCAGCGCGCTCCAGGCCAGCGCGGGGTTCAGGCCGCTGGCGCGCAGGCTGCCTTGCCAGTCGCCCAGGGCCGAGGCGGCGCCCTCGGCGGGCGGATCGCGCCGGCCCTGGGCCTGCACGCGGCCACCGGCCAGCGCAGCCTCCAGGCGCTCCAGCGTCCAGCGCGCGCCGCTTTGCAGCACCTCGGCCTCGATGGACTCGAGCGGCAGGCGGCGCTTGTCCGCCGGCCCGGGGGATTCGTTGGCCAGCGCCAGGCGCGCGCGCCAGTCGGCGCCGTCGGGCCGGGCCTGGGCGGTGCCGGTGAGCGCGGTGGTGGGCGCCTGCGGCCACAGCAGCGCCAGGTTCAGGCGGAACAGGCGCAGGTCGGCCTCGGCCAGGGGTTGCGGCGCCCAGGGCCGCAGGCGCGCGGTGCCGGCCAGGGTGGGCGTGGCCTCGGCGCGGCCCACGGGTTCGATCTGGGCGACCAGGTCGAGCTTGGCGTCGGCCCCGGCCAACTGGCCTTGCGCGGTGGCGCGCGCGCGCAGGTTCAGGCGGCCGCCTTCGGGGACTTCGGCGCTGAGTTCGCCCTGGGCCTGCAGGCGCAGCGGCATGGGCGCCTGCGCGCCCAGGGTGGCCTGTGCGGTGTAGCGGCCTTCGGCCCATTGCAAGGAGCGCAGCAGCAGGGTGTGCGCGTGCTCCGTGCCCAGGCCGGGCTCCGCACGGCCGTAGCGGTAGCGCGCCTGCAGGCCGCGCAGCGCCATGGGTTCCCGACCCGGCAGCAGCAACTCGTCCACCGAGACCGTGGCCTCGATGTCCACCGGCAGCACCAGCGACTGCAGCGGCTCGCCGGGGGAGGTGGGGGTGGGCGCTCGCTGGTCGACGATGCGCAGGCGGTCGACATGCAGCTCGCTCACCAGCAGGTCGCCGCGCAGCAGGCCGAGCCAGAACAAGCCGCCCAGGCGCAGGCGAACGCCCTCGGCCTGCACGGCCAGGCCGCTCTGGTCCCAGGCGAGGGTGCGAAGCTGGCCGCCGCCGATCAGGCTGCCCTCGACGCCATCGGCGCTGATCGTGCCGGCTTCGGGGGCGTTCTCCGCCTGCCAGGCCAGGCCCCAGCGCAGCGCCTGCGCCAGCGAGCCCTCGCTGCTGGCCCAGGCGCCCAGCAGCAGGGCCCCGGCGAGCCCGGCGCCAGCGATCGAGCCGAACAGCCACATCAGGGCGCGACCGGCGCCGCCGGCCATCCCGCGCCAGCGCGGCGCGGCGGCGGGCGGTGCCACGGGCGCCATCGGAGACGCGGCGGGGGCTGCGGGCGCGTGGGGCGGTGTCGGTTCGACCATCGCCGCCTCAGAACACGAAGCCCACGCTCAGGTGCAGGCGCAGCTTGCGCACCTCCAGGCCATAGGCCAGGTCCACCTGCAGCGGCCCCACCGGGCTGTTGTAGCGCAGGCCAGTGCCCACGCCCCATTGGAAATCGAGGTCCTGCACGCGGTTGGCCACCGCGCCGCCATCGACGAAGAGCACGTGCTCGAAGGGCGAGCGCGACACACCGTCGCCCCACACCGGGCGCTGCCACTCCAGGCTGACCACGGCCTTGTAGCGGCCGGCGAGCACGCTGCCGTCGGGCTGCACCACGCCGATGTCGCGCAGGCCGTAGCCGCGCACGGAGGTGTCGCCGCCGGCGTAGAAGAGCTGGGTGTCGGGCACGGGCGTGGTGTCTTCGGCGACGACGGCGCCGCCTTCGAGCCGCAGCGCCAGGCGGCCCAGGCGCGTGGGCGGGCGGGCGGTGGGGCGCTCACCCGGCACGGTGGAGGGCAGCTCGGCCTCGCGGTCGAGCGGGAAGTAGCCCAGCCAGCGCGCCTGCGTGCGGCCGAAGGGCTTGCGCGTGATGCCCAGCGTGGTGCCCAGGCCGAGCTCCACCGCCAGGGCGTGGCCGCGGTTGGGCGAGACCGGGTCGTCGAAGCGCTCGCGCGTCCAGGCGTAGTTGGCCGTGAGGGAGGATTCGATGCGGCCCCGCACGCCGCTCAGGCGCTCGCTGTCGGTGAGGGTGCGCGCGCGGTCGTATTGCAGGTAGATGCTGCGGTCGTATTCCACGCCCTCCTGCGCCTGGCCGAAGCGCGCGCGCTGGCTGGTGGTCTCCACCTGGTTGTTCTCCAGGCGCGCCATCTGCAGCAGCGAGATCCAGCGCCAGCCGTCGTTGTTGAGCGGCGAGGACCAGTCGGTGCTGGCCAGGCTGTCCTGGCGTTCGAAGCGCAGGGTGGACAGGGCGCGCCAGCCAATGCCCGGCAGCCGGTTGTGGATGTGCTCCAGCGACAGGCGCGCGCCGTTGTCGGTGCTGGCGCCGATGCCCAGCACGAGCTTCTGGCGCAGCGCTTCGCGCAGTTGCACCTTCACCGGCAGCGGCTCGCCGCCCGCGCCGGGCTCGACGTAGACGAAGGCGGCGTCGTAGTAGCCGCTGTCGAGCAGGCGCTGCTGGGCCTGCTGCAGCTTGGACAAGTCGTAGTCGCTGCCCGGCGTGAGGCCGGTGAGGCGCACGATGCGCGCACTCGTCTCTGCGTCGTAGCGCTGCGCGCCGTCGACCTCGATGCCTCCGAAGCGCCGGTGCGCGCCGGAGTCCAGTTCCACGTAGAGCCGCGCGCTGGACGTCGCGCCGTCCACGTCGGCCAGGCTGCCGCTGATGCGCCCGCCGGGGTAGCGTTGGGCGGTGAGGCGGCGCAGCGCAGCGGTCTTGGTGCGGTCCCATTGGTCCTGCGTGAAGCGCTGGCCGGCGAGCAGCGCGGCCTCGCGCTGGATCTCCTCGCGCTGCGCCTGGGCGTCCGCGCTGCTGGCGATGTCGCCGAGGAAACTGACCTGAACGCTCTGCACGGTGGTGGGCGGGCCGGGGTCCACCCGCACGGGAATGCGGCCCAGCGGCACGGGCCCTTCGCCGGCAGCGGCCACGGCCTCGGGCGTGGGGGGCAGGGTCTCGCCGATCTCGATGCGCGGCGAGAAGTAGCCGCGCGTGGCGGTGAGCTCGCGCGCGTTGGCGGGCAGCTCGCTCAGCAGGCGCTCGAGTTCGGCCGCGTCCAGGCTGCGCTGCTCACGAAAGCGCTGGATGTCCAGGTGCCGCAGCAGGAAGGCGTGCAACTCCTCGGGCGCGTCGAGCGCGATCTCGAAGCGCGGCGTGACGGGCGGGCGTGCAGCCCGCGCGGCGCGGCGGGCCGCAGCGTCGGGGGCGCGGGCGTCGTCCTCGTCCGCGCTGTCGGGCACCGGCGCGGGGGTGCCATCCACCTGCGCCCAGGCGGGCGCCATGCCACAGGCGAGCAGGAACGCAAGCCGACACGCGGCCCGGCGGGGGCGGGCCGGAAACAGGAAACGCATTCGCCGATTATTTCGACAGCATGCGCATCGTGTCTTCCAGGCCCTTCAGGGTGAGCGGGAACATGCGTTGCCCCATGAGCTGCTGGATGATGCTGATGCTCTGTCGATACTGCCAGACGCCGTGGGGTTCCGGGTTGATCCAAGCGAACTTGGGAAACGCATGCGTGAGGCGCTGCAGCCACTCGGCTCCGGCTTCCTCGTTGTTGTATTCCACGCTGCCGCCGGGCTGCAGGATCTCGTAGGGGCTCATCGTGGCGTCGCCCACGAAGATCAGCTTGTAGTCCTTGTTGTACTTGCGGATGATGTCCCAGGTCGGGAATTTCTCCGCGTAGCGGCGGCGGTTGTTCTTCCACATGAAGTCGTAGACGCAGTTGTGGAAGTAATAGAACTCGAGGTGCTTGAACTCGCTCTTGACGGCCGAGAACAACTCCTCGACGCGCTGGATGTGCTCGTCCATGGTGCCGCCCACATCCATCAGCAACAACACTTTCACGTTGTTGTGCCGTTCCGGGATCATCTTGATGTCCAGGTAGCCGGCGTTGGCGGCGGTGCTGCGGATGGTGTCGGGCAGATCGAGTTCCAGGTCGTTGCCCTCGCGCGCGAACTTGCGCAGGCGGCGCAGCGCGACCTTGATGTTGCGCGTGCCCAGTTCCTGCGTGTCGTCGTAGTCGCGGTAGCTGCGCTGCTCCCACACCTTCACGGCGCTTTTGCCGCCGCCCTTGCCGCCGATGCGCACGCCTTGCGGGTTGACGCCGCCATTGCCGAAGGGAGACGTGCCACCGGTGCCGATCCAGCGGCTGCCGCCTTCGTGGCGCTCTTTCTGCTCTTCGAGGCGCTTCCTCAGCGTCTCCATCAGCTCGTCCCAATCCATCTTCGGCGCGTTCGCCTTCTGCTCCTCGGACAGGATGCGCTCCATCTCCTGGCGCAGCCAGTCGGCGGGAATGGGCTTGGTGAAGTCCGCGATCATCTCCACGCCCTTGAAGTAGGCGGCGAAGGCGCGGTCGAACTTGTCGAAGTGCTTCTCGTCCTTCACCAGCGCGGTGCGTGAGAGGAAGTAGAAGTCGTCCATGCTGCAGGCGTCGGGGTTGGCGGGCCCGACCACGTCGGCCTTGAGCGCTTCCAGCAGCGTGAGGTACTCCTTCACCGACACGGGCAGCTTGGCCGAGCGCAGGGTGTAGAAGAAGTCGATCAGCATGGCGATCCCCTCGGGTTCAGTCGTGCCGGCCCCGCAGGTACAGCAACTGCGCACGCGCCTCGGGCCATTCGCCTGATCGCATGCTGTACATGACGGTGTCGCGAATGGTGCCGTCGCGGCGCAGGGCGTGGCCGCGGATGACGCCATCCTTCTTCGCGCCCAGGCGCTCGATGGCCTGCTGCGACGCGAAGTTGTAGTTGTCGGTGCGCCAGCCCACCACGTGGCAGCCCAGGGTGTCGAAGGCGTGGCCCATCATGAGCAGCTTGCAGGTGGTGTTGACGTGGCTGCGCTGCGCGCGTTTGGCGTACCAGGTGTAGCCGATCTCCACGCGCTTCACGGCGGGCAGGATGTCGTGGTAGCTGGTGCTGCCCAGCACGGTGTCGCTCGCCTCGTCGATCACCGCGAAGGCGAAGCGGTGGCCTTCCTCACGCATGCGCAGGGCGTCATCGATGTACTGGCGGGTCTGCGCGGGCTCGGGCACCGAGGTGATCCGCAGCTTCCAGAGCTCGCCGTCGGCCGCCGCCGCGCGCAGCCCGTCCTCGTGGTGCGGCGCCAGCGGCTCCAGGCGAACGCCGCGTTCGTTCAGGACGACGGGGCGCACGAACATCATCGGTTCCTCTGGTTCATGAACACCAGCTTCTCGAACAGCGTGGTGTCCTGCTCGTTCTTGAGCAGCGCGCCCACCAGCGGCGGGATGGCCACCTTGTCGTCGGCGCTCTGCAGGGCTTCGAGCGGAATGTCCTCGGCCATCAGCAGCTTGAGCCAGTCGAGCAGCTCGCTGGTGCTGGGCTTCTTCTTCAAGCCGGGCAGGTTGCGCACGTCGTAGAAGGTCTTCATCGCGACCTTCAGCAGGTCCTGCTTGAGTGTCGGGAAGTGCACGTCGACGATCTTGTGCATCGTCTCGGCGTCGGGGAACTTGATGTAGTGGAAGAAGCAGCGGCGCAGGAAGGCGTCGGGCAGTTCCTTTTCGTTGTTGGAGGTGATGAAGACCAGCGGGCGGTGCTTCGCCTTGATGAGCTCGTGCGTCTCGTAGCAGTAGAACTCCATGCGGTCGAGCTCGCGCAGCAGGTCGTTCGGGAATTCGATGTCGGCCTTGTCGATCTCGTCGATCAGCAGGGCCACCGGCTGGTCGGCCGTGAAGGCCTGCCACAGCACGCCCTTGACGATGTAGTTGTGGATGTCCTTCACCCGCTCGTCGCCCAGTTGCGAATCGCGCAGGCGGCTCACCGCGTCGTACTCGTACAGGCCCTGCTGGGCCTTGGTGGTGCTCTTGATGTGCCACTGCAGCAGCGGCATGTCCAGCGCCTGCGCCACCTCCTCGGCCAGCATGGTCTTGCCGGTGCCGGGCTCGCCCTTGACCAGCAGCGGGCGCTTGAGGGTGATGGCGGCGTTGACCGCCAGCATCAGGTCTTGCGTGGCGACGTAGTTCTGGGAACCCTGGAATTTCATGAAGGCGACCTCGGGATGGCGGCGCGGGCTGTCCGCGCGCGGGACTCGGGATGTGGCGGGGGGCGCGAAGACCGCTCCTATAATTCGCGGTTGATCTTTCCCGGCCGTTCTTCATTGTGCTAGCAAAATGACCCCACTGCTGAACCCGCTCGCCCGTACCCTTGTCGCCGCTGCGACGCTGTTCGTTGCTGCCACATCGGCCCAGGCGCAGGGCGTCACCGGTGACGTGGAAGCCGGCCACAAGAAGGCCGAGATGTGCATCGGCTGCCATGGCATCAAGGGCTACCAGAACAGCTTCCCCGAGATCCACAAGGTGCCCATGATCTCGGGCCAGTCGGCGCCCTACATCGTGTCGGCCCTCAAGGCCTACCAGAAGGGCGACCGCAAACACCCGTCCATGCGCGGCATCGCCGGCTCGCTCACCGAGCAGGACATGGCCGATCTCGCCGCCTTCTACGCGGGCCAGGCCGGTCCGGCCGCGCCGGAGACGGCGGCCACCGCAAGCGCCGACGTCGCCGCGCTGCTGACCAAGGGCGCCTGCGTGTCCTGCCACGGCGCCAACTTCAGCAAGCCCATCGACCCGAGCTACCCCAAGATCGGCGGCCAGCACGCCGACTACCTGTTCGTGGCGCTCAAGTCCTACACCGTCGAGGGCAACCACGTGATCGGCCGCAGCAACGGCATCATGGCCGGCATCGCCAAGCAGTACACCCCGGCCGAGATGCGCGCCATTGCCAAGTACCTGAGCACCGTCAATGGCGAACTCCAGACCGTGCCGCAGTCGCGCTTCCGCTGAACGACTCAGGAAGCCCAACCAACAAAAGGCCGCTCACTGAGCGGCTTTTTGTTTTTCAATCTTGTGTTGCCCGGCGCCGCACGGCGTCGATGTAGGCCTGGCCATCGGGCGGGCGCCCGGCGCGTTGGCTTTCCCACAGCATGGCGCCCAGGCACTCCATCACCTCGTGGTGCGCGGTGTGCAGGTCGCCCCGGCGCGCGGTGAGCAGTTCCACGGCCTGGCGGATGCCAGGCGGCTGGTCGATGCTGCACTGCTCGCTGATCGACAGGTGCATGGACAGGTGAAGGAAGGGGTTCTCGCGCGCGGCATCGGGCTGGCTCAGGCGCGCCACGGCGGCCTCGGCGTCGCCCAGTTCGGCGTGGTACTCGGGGTGCTCGGCGATCCACTGAGCGGCCAGTGTCTCCAGCGCGTCGAGGGGGGCCGCGTCGCGCCGTTTGGCGAAAGCGCCGCAGAAGAAGCGGCGCACGTCGGCTTGGGAGGGGTTGAACATGGGGCGATTGTCCTGCCGGATCAAAGCCGCCACGGCGGGAGTTGCCAATCGCGCCACAGCGCCAGGCCACGCAGCCCGGCCGTGACGCCCACGCAGGCCATCAGCGCCAGCCAGCCCGGCGCCGCCAGGGCCCACAGGCCCACGTAGACCCAGCCGCCCACGAAGGCGCACACCGCGTAGGGCCGGTGGTCGCTGAAGGCGCTGGGGATCTGGTTGCAGACCACGTCGCGCAGCACCCCGCCGGCCACGCCGGTGACGATGCCCATGAGCACGGCCACCAGCGCCGGCATCTCCAGCAGCAGCGCCTGGTGGGCGCCGGTGGCGGCAAACAGGCCCAGGCCCAGGGCGTCGGGCCATTGCATGGCGCGTTCGGTCACCTGGAAATGGCGCGTGCGCAGGAACAGCATGGCCAGCACGCTGAGGGCCAGCACGCCCCACAGCAGCTCCACGTGGCGCACCCAGAAGAAGGGGCGCTCGTCGAGCAGCAGGTCGCGCAGCGTGCCGCCGCCGAAGGCCGCCAGAAAGGCCACCACCACCACGCCCACGGCGTCGAGCCGCTGGCGCGCGCCGGCCAGGATGCCCGAGAGCGCGAAGGCCACGGTGGCGGCCAGCTCCACCAGGAGCCTGAGGGTTTCCCCCCACAATGTCACGTTTTGCATCGCCGGATTGTCTTGCGTGTCTTCGCTGCCCATCATCACCGACCCGTACTTCTACTTCGTCGCCGTGCCGGCCGTGCTGCTGCTGGGCATCAGCAAGAGCGGCTTCGGTGCCGGCTTCGGCTCACTGGCGGTGCCGCTGATGGCGCTGGCGGTGACGGTGCCACAGGCAGCGGCCATCCTGATGCCCGTGCTCCTGGTGATGGACCTGCTGGGCATGGCGGCCTTTCGCAAGAACGTGGACCGGCAACTGCTGAAGTTCCTGCTGCCGTGGGGCCTGGTGGGGGTGGTCATCGGCACGCTGCTGTTCCGCTCGCTCGACGCGCACCTGGTCGCGGGCATCGTGGGCGGCTTCACGCTGGTGTTCCTCGCCCAGCGCCTGCTCTTCCCGCCCAAGCCCGACAGCGCGCCGCCGCCGCGCTGGGTCGGCGCCATCCTCACCGCCACGTCCGGGTTCACCAGCTTCGTGGCGCACGCGGGCGGGCCACCCATCAATGCCTACGTGATCCCGATGCGCCTGCCGCCGGTGCTGTTCACGGGCACCATGGCCTTCTTCTTTTTCTTCGTGAACATGGCCAAGTGGGTGCCCTACGCCTGGCTCGGCCTGATCGACCTGCGCAACATGGCCACGTCGCTGGTGTTGCTGCCGCTGGCGCCGGTGGGGGTGTGGATCGGCGTTCGCATCGCGCACCGCATCCGCCCCGTGCTGTTCTACCGGCTCATTCACCTCGGCATGTTCCTCACGGGCTGCAAGCTGGTGTGGGACAGCCTCGGGCTAACATAGCGTTACCTGTGCCAGTACCGGCCCCGGCGGCCGAACTCAAGGAGACGACATGCCGATCGTGGTGGTTGCAAATCCGAAGGGGGGCGTCGGCAAGACCACGCTGTCAACCAATGTGGCCGGTTACTTCGCCAGCCAGGGCCATGGCGTCATGCTGGGCGACGCGGATCGCCAGCAGTCCTCGGCCCTGTGGTTGCGCCTGCGGCCGCCCACGGCCCGGCCGATCCACACCTGGGAGGTGTCGCACGACCAGATCGCGCGCCCGCCCAAGGATGTGACCCACGTGGTGCTGGACACGCCCGCCGGCCTGCACGGCAAGCGCTTCAAGGAAGTGCTCAAGCTGGCCAACAAGGTCATCGTGCCCCTGCAGCCCAGCATCTTCGACATCTACGCCACGCGCGATTTCCTCGACGAGCTGACCGAGACGCGCCGCGCCGCCGTGGGCATCGTGGGCATGCGGGTCGATCCGCGCACCATCGCGGCCGACAAGCTGGCCGAGTTCGTGGCCGGGCTGGACCTGCCGGTGCTGGGTTACCTGCGCGACACGCAGAACTACATCCACCTGGCCGCGCGCGGGCTCACGCTGTTCGACGTGGCGCCCTGGCGAGTGGAGAAGGACCTTCAGCAGTGGAAGGGCATCTGCGAGTGGCTGGACCACTGAGTCGGCGGCTTGTCGCGCGCCCGACATCGCATCGGGGCGCGGCTTTGTAGAGTGCGCCGATGCGCACATTCGACACCCTGGAAGAAATCGACGCGTTGGTGGGTCAGGCCGTGGCCACCAGCGACTGGGTCACCATCACGCAAGAGCAGGTGAACCGCTTCGCCGAGGCCACCGGCGACCACCAATGGATTCACGTGGACGTGGACCGGGCCAAGGCGGGGCCGTTCGGCGCGCCCATCGCGCATGGGTTTCTCACGCTGTCCCTCCTGCCGGTGTTCTTCGAATCGGCGATGCAGGTGCGCGCTTCGCGCATGGGGGTGAACTACGGCTTGAACCGGGTGCGCTTCACCTCGCCGGTGCCGGTGGGCAGCCGCCTGCGCGCGCACATGACGCTGCAGGCCTGCGAGCCCATCGACCAAGGCGGACGGCAGATGACCTGGGCGGTCACGGTGGAGCGCGAAGGCGTCGAGAAGCCGGTGTGCCTGGCCGAATCGCTGGTGCGCCACTACCCCTGAGCGCGGGGCTCAGCGGATGCGGGCAAGCTGCTTGGGGTCGAGCCAGTCCTCGAACAACTGGCGCAGGGCGTCGATGCGCTCGGCGGCCACGTGCTGGCTGTGGCGCTGGGCGATGATCTGGAAGGCGTCGTTGCGCAGCAGCCAGAGTTCCTGAGGGCTGCGCGCCTGTTCGATCTGGCGGCGCAGGCGCAGGGCCGGCACGGTGGTCACGCAGTCGGCGATGGTGCCCAGCAGGTGCTGGCGGATGGTGACGATGTCACGCAGGTGGGGCGTGCGCCGCGGGCGCGGCTGCGGCTGGATGGCGCCACCGAGCCAGCGCGCGATGAACGCGAGCACCACGCCCGCTTCCGTATGCGCCCCCCGGCCGGAACCGGTGGCGGTCAGCCGATGGGGATGGGGACTGATCGTGGTCTGCATGGGGCGCATGGTGGATCAGTTGCCCCAAATGGGGGATGTCATAAGGGTTCATCGTGTGATATGGATCACGCAAACCCGCCTTGAAAGCCGTTCTGGCGCCAGGCCTCGAAAACGGTGACGGCCACGGCGTTCGACAGGTTGAGGCTGCGCTGACCCGGCCGCATGGGCAGGCGCAGCCACTGGTCGCGGTCGATCGACTCCCGAATCGCCAGAGGCAGGCCGCTGGATTCGGAACCGAACACCAGCCAGTCGCCGGCTTGCCACGAGACCTCGTGCACGCCAAGCTGGCCGCGCGTGGTCAGGGCGAACAGCCGGCCCGGCTCGGGCTGGGCTTGTTGCAGAAAGGCAACCCAGTCGGGGTGGCGGCGCACGTCGGCGTATTCGTGGTAGTCGAGCCCGGCGCGCCGCATCAGCTTGTCGTCCATGGAAAAGCCCAGTGGCTCGATCAGGTGCAGCGTGCAGCCGGTGTTGGCGCACAGGCGGATCACGTTGCCGGTGTTCGGCGGAATTTCGGGGTGGACGAGGACGACATTGAACATGGTGGGCGGCGCATGATAGTGGCGGCCTCAGGTGACCCGTTCGTGGGGCGCGGGCGTGCGCGCGAAGACCAGGGCGACCACCCGGGCGGCGCCCGCGGCGCGCAGGGCCTGCGCGGCGGCGGCCAGGGTGGCGCCGGTGGTGGTCACGTCGTCCACCAGCAGGACACGGGCGCCCCGCAGCCGTGGCAGACCGTCGATGGGCACGGCGAAGGCGCCCTGCAGGTTGCGAAGGCGCTCCCTGCGGGCCAGCCGATGTTGGGCCAAGCCGTCGCTCAGGCGCACCAAGGTGTTCGCGAGCGCGGGGCGCGGGTGGAGGCGCGTAAGCGCCTTGACCAGTTCCCAGGGCGGGTGATGGCCGCGTTCGGTCAGGCGCGTGGGGGTCAGCGGCACCGGGGCGACCCAGTCGGCGCCGTCGAGCAGCGTGGTAGCGCCCGGCGCGTCGAGCATCAGGCCCGCAAAGGGCTGCGCCCAGCCCGGCTCTCCCTGGAACTTGAAGCGGGCGATCAGGTGGTCCCAGGGGTAGGCGTAGTCCACGGCCACCGAGCATGCGGCAAGCGCCGACTCCACGGGATGCGCCAGGCAAGGGCAGGGTGATGCGCCATCAAGGGGCGCCGCGCAGTGCGGGCAGCGTGGGCGGACCGGGGCGAAGCGCTGGCGGCAGGCGGTGCACAGTGGCTGGGCCGGCCACTGACCACACACGCGGCATTGACTGGGCCACGCCAGGCCCTGGCTCCACGCACTGAATCGCCCCATGCGGGCTCAATATACTGAGCGCCCTTCTTCGATACCGTGGCCGGTTCGCGCCGGCCCACTCCCTTGAGCCCTTCCCCTTCCGACGCCAGCGACGCCGTGCCCGGCCTCGACGCCGTGGCCTGCTCCCGCTGGCAGGGCCTGCCGCGCCGCAGCAGCCCCTGGCTGCATGAAGAGGTGGCGGGTCGCATGGCCGAGCGCTTGCAATGGTTCCGCGAACCACCCACCAGCTGGCTGCATTGGGAGCCCGTGCTCGGCGGCCTCCAGGCGCATGCGCGGCTGCGCGCGACCCTGCCCCAGGCCGAGTGCCAGGTGTGGTCGCGGGACCTGACGGGCGCCCTGGCGGCCACCCGGGAGCCCGCGCCCCGGTCGTGGAATCCCCTGCGCCGCTCGCGTCGGGTGGAGCCGCTCGCCGCCGATCCGCAGCGCCCGGTGCAGATGCTGTGGGCCAACATGGGCCTGCACGCCGAACCGCAGCCGCAGCGCCTGATCGCGCGTTGGCACTCGCACATCGCCACCGGCGGTTTCCTGATGTTCGCCTGCCTGGGGCCGGACAGCCTGCGGGAGTTGCGCACCGTCTGGGACGCCGAAGGCTGGCCCGCGCCGGCACACGATTTCACCGACATGCACGACTGGGGCGACATGCTTGTGCAGGGCGGTTTCGCCGAGCCCGTGATGGACATGGAACGGCTCGAACTCACGTACGGCAGTGCGGCGGGGCTGGTCGATGAACTGCGCGGTTTCGGGCGCAACCTGTCGGCCGGGCGTTTCGCGGCCCTTCGTGGCCGGGGCTGGCGCGAGCGCATGCTGGCGGCGATCGAGGCCCACGGTCCGCGCGCGGCCGATGGCCGCCTGCGCCTGACCATCGAGATCGTCTATGGTCACGCCTTCAAGGCCGCGCCCCGGCCAGCCCGTGGAGACGCCACGGTGCCGCTGGACGCGATGCGCGAGCAGTTGCGTCGGCGCCGCGGCTGAGCCGCGTGCACCCGCCGTCAACAGAACCCGACCGGGGCTCCCGGCTTGGTGCGAGGCGGCCCTATGGCGGCGGCTACAATCCCGCGGTTTGAGTCGATGGGCATTTTCCCTGTGCCGGCGCGTCGCCTTCGGATGGTGCGTCACCCTGGCTCAGTCGATATTTCTAATTGAGGCGCAACAAGTGAGTAAGACGACGAAGACGCTGCAAGCCCTACGTGCAGCGCGCAACGCGGCGGGACTGGCACTGCTGAGCGCCGGGGTCTGGACCTCGGTGGCCGCTCAAAAGGTCAATGATCTGCCGGGCGGGCCAGCGGTCAACCAGCTCAACTTTGCGCCGCCAGTCACCAAGATCGCCGAAGAGCAGCACTGGCTGCACTGGTTCATGATGGGCATCTGCGCCGTGATCTTCGTGATCGTCTTCGGCGTGATGTTCTATTCGATCGTCAAGCACCGCAAATCGGTGGGCCACAAGTCGCAGGCGCTGCCCGAGCCCATCTGGGTGGAACTCGGCTGGACCATCGTCCCCCTGCTGATCGTCATCGGCATGGCCTTGCCCGCCACCAAGGTGCTGGTCGCCCAGAAGGACACCACCAACGCCGACCTGACCATCAAGGCGGTGGGCATGCAGTGGAAATGGGGCTACGAGTACATCAAGGGTGAAGGCGAGGGCATCGACTTCCTCTCCACGCTCGACACCTCGCACCGTGTCATGTCCAACAGCGGTAAGCCCGAGGCCACCGACGACTACCTGCTCAAGGTGGACAACCCGCTCGTGGTGCCCGTGGGCAAGAAGATCCGCATCATCACCACCGCCAACGACGTGATCCACGCCTGGATGGTGCCGGCCTTCGGCGTCAAGCAGGACGCCATCCCCGGCTTCGTGCGCGACACCTGGTTCCGCGCCGAGAAAACCGGCGACTTCTACGGCCAGTGCGCCGAGCTGTGCGGCAAGGAGCACGCCTACATGCCCATCCACGTGAAGGTGGTGTCGGCCGAGGAGTACACCGCCTGGGTGGGCGAGAAGTACAAGGCCATTGCGGCCGCCGCCGACGACCCGAGCAAGGTCTGGACGCTGGCCGATCTGGTCCAGCGCGGTGAATCCGTCTACGCCGCCAACTGCGCGGCCTGCCACCAGGCCAACGGCAAGGGCGCCGGCCCCATCAAGCCGCTCGACGGCTCGCCGATCGTGCTTGATGCCGACAAGAACAAGGCCATGCAGGTGGTGCTCAACGGCGCCGCCGGCGGTGCCATGCCGGCCTGGAAGCAGCTCTCCGACACGGAAATCGCGGCGGTTCTCACCTACGCCAAGAACCACTGGAGCAACAAGACCGAGCAGATCGTGCAGCCCGCCGACGTGCAGGCTGCGCGCCAGTGATCCGCCCGCGCATCGAGATCGAGAACCTGAGGAACAGACATGAGTGCAGTGCTTGACCACCACGACGCGCACGGCCACGACCACGACCACCACGCCCCCACGGGCTGGCGCCGCTGGGTGTTCGCCACCAACCACAAGGACATCGGTACCCTGTACCTGCTGTTCTCGTTCACCATGCTGATGGTCGGGGGCGTGCTGGCCCTGGGCATCCGCGCCGAGCTGTTCCAGCCCGGCCTGCAGCTGGTGAACCCCGAGCTGTTCAACCAGCTCACCACCATGCACGGCCTGATCATGGTGTTCGGCGCCATCATGCCGGCCTTCGTGGGCTTCGCGAACTGGATGATCCCGCTGCAGATCGGCGCGTCCGACATGGCCTTCGCGCGGATGAACAACCTGAGCTTCTGGCTGCTGATCCCGGCGGCCATCATGCTCGTGGCCTCGTTCTTCATGCCCGGCGGCGCGCCCGCCGCGGGCTGGACGCTCTACGCGCCGCTGACGCTGCAGATGGGCCCCTCGATGGACGCCGGCATCTTCGCGATGCACATCATGGGCGCCTCCTCGATCATGGGCTCGATCAACATCATCGTGACCATCCTCAACATGCGCGCGCCCGGCATGACGCTCATGAAGATGTCCATGTTCTGCTGGACCTGGCTCATCACCGCCTACCTGCTGATCGCCGTGATGCCCGTGCTGGCCGGCGCGATCACCATGACGCTGACCGACCGCCACTTCGGCACCAGCTTCTTCAACCCCGCCGGCGGCGGCGACCCGGTGATGTACCAGCACATCTTCTGGTTCTTCGGCCACCCCGAGGTCTACATCATGATCCTGCCGGCCTTCGGCATCGTGAGCCAGGTCGTGCCCGCCTTCGCGCGCAAGAAGCTCTTCGGCTACGCCTCCATGGTGTACGCCACGGGCTCCATCGCCATCCTGTCCTTCGTCGTGTGGGCGCACCACATGTTCACCACCGGCATGCCGGTGACGGGCCAGCTCTTCTTCATGTACTCCACCATGTTGATCGCCGTGCCCACGGGCGTGAAGATCTTCAACTGGATCGCGACCATGTGGAAGGGCGAGATGACCTTCGAGACCCCGATGCTGTGGGCCGTGGGTTTCATCTTCGTGTTCACCATGGGCGGCTTCACCGGCCTGATCCTGTCGGTCGCGCCGATCGACATCCAGATGCAGGACACCTACTACGTGGTGGCGCACTTCCACTACGTGCTGGTGGCCGGTTCGCTGTTCGCCATGTTCGCTGGCATCTACTACTGGCTGCCCAAGTGGACGGGTGTGATGTACAGCGAGACCCGCGGCAAGATCCACTTCTGGTGGTCGATGATCTCGTTCAACGTCACCTTCTTCCCGATGCACTTCCTGGGTCTGGCCGGCATGCCCCGTCGCTACGCCGACTACCCGATGCAGTTCGCCGACTTCAACATGATCGCGTCCATCGGCGCCTTCGGTTTCGGTCTGGCGCAGGTGTACTTCTTCCTGGCCGTTGTCGTGCCCGCCATGCGCGGCCAGGGCGAGAAAGCCCCGCAGAAGCCCTGGGAAGCCGCCGAAGGCCTGGAGTGGGAAGTGCCGTCGCCTGCGCCGTTCCACACCTTCGAGAACCCGCCCAGGCTCGACGCCACCGCCACCAAGGTGATCGGCTGAATCCCGCGCACGCCTCGCCATGACGCCTGAACAGAAAAAGAGCAACGTCCGCCTGGGCCTGATCCTGGCCTCGGTGGCGGCGGTGTTCTTCCTCGGCTTTGTCGCCAAGTTCGTGCTGCTGAACGGCTGAAGCCCGGAGCTGTCGATGGGTCTGCGCCAGGAAAACCTCAAGATCGTGGGCAAGCTCTGCGTGATCGCGCTGGGCATGTTCGCGTTCGGTTACGCGCTGGTGCCCATCTACCGCCACATCTGCGACGCGCTGGGCATCAACGTGCTGGCGGTGTCGGAAACGCGCATCCCCGGCGCGGCCAAGCTGCCCGCCAACACGCAGGTGGACCTCAGCCGCACCATCACGGTCGAGTTCGACACCAACGTGCGCGGCCCCTGGAACTTCAAGCCCGCGGTGCGTTCGCTCCAGGTCCATCCGGGCGAGCTCACCACGGTGATGTACGAGTTCCAGAACATCCAGAACCGCAGCATGGCCGCGCAGGCCATTCCCAGCTACGCGCCCAAGCAGTCGGCCGCGCACTTCAACAAGCTCGAGTGCTTCTGCTTCACGCAGTACACGCTCGCGGCCGGTGAGAAGAAGGAGTGGCCGGTGGCTTTCGTGATCGACCCGCGCCTGCCCAAGGACGTCACCACCATCACTTTGTCGTACACCTTCTTCGAAGTGGGCGGCAAGACGCCGCCGGCGCCCGAGTCGGCCGCCCTGGCCCCTGCCGCGGCACAAGGTGGCGCGTGAACAGCATGACCACACCCTCGCGTTCCGGTTCGCTGCTGAGCACGATCAAGGCCGTGCTCTGGGGCTTTCTCGGCGTGCGCCAGCGGGCCGAATACGAAAAGGACATCAAGCGCCTCAATCCGCTGCATCTGGTGGCGGTGGGGATCGTGATGGCCTTCATCTTCGTCGGCGCGCTCATCGCGCTGGTGAACTGGATCGCCGGATGAGGGCGGCGGCCAGAACAACGAATCCATTGAAATCGACAGCGACAGCACAACAGGAGTGAGCAGCATGTCCGCAGCATCCCATGGCTCCACGCCGTACTACTTCGTCCCCGGACCCTCGCGCCATCCGGTCATGGCCGCCATCGGCCTTTTCTTCGTGATCCTCGGCGCCGGCCAGTGGGTCAACGGTGCGCAGTGGGGCGCGTACTCCGTGGCCTTTGGCATGGTCTTCTGGCTGTTCGTGCTGTTCCAGTGGTTCCGCGATGCCGTGCACGAGAGCGAGACCGGCATGTACGGCCGCAAGATCGACCTCTCGTTCCGCTGGAGCATGAGCTGGTTCATCTTCTCCGAGGTGATGTTCTTCGGCGCCTTCTTCACCGCCCTGTGGTGGGCGCGCGCGCACGCGCTGCCCAATCTGGGCAGCTTCGAGAACTCGCTCATCTGGCCCAACTTCTCTGCCGTGTGGCCCAGCGTGCAGGCTGGTGCCACCGCGTCGCCGGCCGGCATCGTCGAGCCCTTCCAGACCATGGGCCCGTTCTGGCTGCCCACCATCAACACGGCGCTGCTGCTCACCTCGGGCGTCACGCTCACCATCGCCCACCACGCCCTGCAGGCCGGCCAGCGCGCCAAGACCATCGGCTTCATGTGGGTCACGGTGCTGCTCGGCCTCGTGTTCCTGTTCGTGCAGGGCTACGAATACGCGCATGCCTACGCCGACCTGAACCTCAAGCTCAGCTCGGGCATCTTCGGCTCCACGTTCTTCATGCTCACGGGCTTTCACGGCTTCCACGTGCTGGTGGGCATGCTGATGCTGTTCTTCATCACGCTGCGCCTGCACAAGGGCCACTTCACCGCCGAGCGCCACTTCGGCTTCGAGGGCGCGGCCTGGTACTGGCACTTCGTGGACGTGGTGTGGCTGGGCCTGTACGTCCTCGTCTACTGGATGTGATGCCCCGTCAGGGACGATCGCCCCATGAAAAAAGCGCCGCGAGGCGCTTTTTTCTTTCAGTGCCCGCGCGGCGGGTTCAGCGCTGCAGGGGCAGGCCGGTCGGCTGGATCCAGCCCATGAAATACGCCACCAGCACCAGCACGAACAGCAGGACGGAAAAGCCCACGCGAAAGGCCAGCGCGCGCGCCATGTGGCGCCTGCGCGGTGCCTCACCGTCCTTGTCGTCGTGCACGCCGCCGCGCATCATGAACACCAGCGCCGCGGCCAGGCTGCCGATGATGGCCACGAAAGCCACGATCACGAAGTACTTCATGGACCGCATTATCCGAGCCCCGCTGAGAGGCGCTGTCGGACGGAGCCGCATCGGAGGTGGCGCGTGAGCCGCGCGCGCTTCGTCGTCGTCAGCGTGGCGGCCGCCCTGACCGTGGCGGCCACGGCCTCGCTCGGTCTGTGGCAGTTGGACCGCGCGGCGCAGAAGACCGCGCTGGAGGCCTCGATCCGTTCACGCGCCGATCTGCCCGCCTGGGACAACCGCGAGCTGCTCGCGCAAGCCGATCCGGCCTCGGGCGCGTACCGGCCGGTGCGCCTGCGAGGGCAATGGCTCGCGCAGCACAACGTGTTCCTCGACAACCGCCAGATGGACGGCCGTGTGGGGTTCTTCCTGGTCACGCCCCTGCGCCTGAGCGGCAGTGACCGCGCGGTGCTCGTGCAGCGCGGCTGGGTACCGCGCGATTTCAACGACCGCCTGCGCGTGCCGGAGGTGGCCACGCCCCCGGGCGAGGTGACCGTGAACGGGCGCTTGGCCCCGCCCCCCGGGCGCCTTTACCAGTTCGGCGAGACCGGCACCGGGCCCATCCGGCAAAATATCGACCCCGCTGCCTACCGGCTGGAGACCGGTCTGGCGCTGCTGGATCCATCGGTCCAGCAAACGGGCGACGACGAGGGCCCCTTGCGCCGCCATTGGCCGCTGCCGGCCACCGACGTGCAGAAGCACCATGGCTACGCCTTCCAGTGGTTCGCGCTGTGCGCCCTGGTCGCCGGCCTCTACCTCTGGTTCCAGATCATTCAACCCCGCCGCCAACGCGCCCGCCTCCATGGCCCAGACGCCCGATGAACCCCTGACGCTGACGGTGCACAGCCTGCCCACGCCCGATCGCGGCGACGCCGAGCGCGCCTCGGCCACGCGCAGCGGCCGCTGGAAGATGTTCGCCATCCTGCTCGTGTGCGCGGCGCCCGTCGTTGCCTCGTACTTCACCTATTACGTGATCCGGCCGGAAGGCCGGCGCAACTACGGCGAACTCGTCACCTCGCAGCCCACGCTGCCCGCGATCGACGCCACCGACACGCAAGGGCGGAGGGTGCCGCTGGCCTCGCTGCAGGGCCAGTGGCTGCTGGTGAGCGTGGCCGACAGCGCCTGCGACGCCGCCTGCGAGAAGCACCTCTATCTGCAGCGTCAGTTGCGCGAAACCCTGGGCCGTGAGAAGGACCGCCTCGACTGGGTCTGGCTGCGCACCGGCGCCACCGAGCTGCGCCAGCCGCTGCGTGAGGCCACTGCGGCGGCCACGGTGCTGCACGTCGACGCCGTGGCGTTGGCCCAATGGCTGCGGCCAGCCGAGGGCCGCCGCCTCGAGGACCACCTCTACGTGGTCGATCCGCAGGGCCACTGGATGATGCGTTTCCCCGCCGACATCGACGCCGCGCGCGCCAAGCGCGACCTCGACCGCCTGCTGCGGGCTTCGTCGTCCTGGGACAAGGCGGGCCGGGAACACTGAGATGGACGCCACCCAATCCCTGGTCGATCTCGCGCCCATCACGCGCATGATGCTGCTGGGCATCGTGATCGCCATTGGCCCGCTCGCGTGGATCTGGCTGAGGCACCGCCAGGCCAGCCCCGCGCAGCGCCTGCGCGTGCTCACGCTGGTCACGCTGTTCCTCACCTTCGACCTGGTGCTCTTCGGCGCTTTCACGCGCCTCACCGACTCCGGCCTGGGTTGCCCCGACTGGCCCGGCTGCTACGGTGCCGCCAGCCCGCTCGGCGCGCACGCCGACATCTCGGCCGCGCAGTCGGCCATGCCCACCGGCCCGGTCACCTTCTCCAAGGCATGGATCGAGATGATCCACCGCTACCTCGCCACCGGCGTGGGTGTGCTCATCATCGTGCTGGCCGTGGGCAGCTGGATCGAGCGCCGCCGCCTCCACGTGCACTGGGTGTGGCCCGTGGTCACGCTGGTGTGGGTCTGCCTGCAGGGCGCTTTCGGGGCGCTCACCGTGACCATGAAGCTCTTCCCCGCCATCGTCACCTTGCACCTGTTGGGCGGCCTCGTGCTGCTGGCGCTGCTGCGGGCGCAGTCGGTGGCCTATCGCCTGGGCGAGCCCGGTGGCGCCGGGCCGGTGCCGATCGGCGCCGCGCAGCGTGGGGCGCTGCTGCTGGCCTTTGGGCTGGTGTGGTTGCAGATTGCACTGGGGGGCTGGGTCAGCACCAACTACGCGGTGCTGGCCTGCCGTGACTTCCCCACCTGCCAAGGCAGCTGGTGGCCCGCCATGAACCTGAGCGAGGGCTTCACGCTCTGGCGCGAACTCGGTGCCAACCACGCGGGAGAGGCCATCACCTTCCCCGCGCTCACGGCCATCCACTACGTGCACCGGCTCACGGCCTACGCCGTGTTCGCCGTGCTGCTGGCGCTGGCCTGGGCGCTGTGGCGCGTGCCGGGGCTGGAGCGCTTCGCTCGCGTGCTGGTCGCGCTGTGCGCCTGGCAGTTCCTGTCGGGGTTGAGCAACGTGGTGCTCGACTGGCCGCTGCTCGCCGCCGTCAGCCACACCGGCGGCGCCGCCGCGCTGATCATCGCTTTCACCGGCGCCGTCGCGGCCACGCGCGGGCGCCACGCGCCGGCCGCCCGGTGGCGCTTCACGGAGGCCGCGCGATGAGCACGGACGCCCGCACCCTGTCCCTGCCGTCCACCTGGCGCCAGTTCCACGCGCTGACCAAGCCGCGCGTCATCCAGCTCATCGTGTTCTGCGCGCTCATCGGCATGGTGCTGGCCGTGCCCGGCCTGCCGAGCTGGCCGCAGGTGCGGCTCGCGGCCGTGGCGTGTGTCGGCATCTGGCTCGTGGCCGGCGCGGCCGCGGCCTTCAACTGCGTGGTCGAACAGAACATCGACGCGAAGATGAGGCGCACCGCCTGGCGCCCCACGGCCAAGGGCGAACTCACCAACTGGCAGACGCTCAGCTTCTCGGCCGCGCTGTGCGCGCTCGGCTCGGCCATTCTGTGGTTCTGGGTGAACCCGCTTACCATGTGGCTCACCTTCGCCACCTTCGTGGGCTACGCGGTCATCTACACCGTCATCCTCAAGCCGCTGACGCCGCAGAACATCGTGATCGGCGGCGCCTCGGGCGCCATGCCGCCGGTGCTGGGCTGGGCCGCGATGACAGGCACGGTCGCGCCCGAGGCGCTGGTGCTCTTCCTCATCATCTTCCTGTGGACGCCACCGCACTTCTGGGCGCTGGCGCTCTACCGCGTGGAGGACTACCGCAAGTCCGGCCTGCCCATGCTGCCGGTCACGCACGGCTCCGAGTTCACCCGCCTGCAGATCCTGCTCTACACCTTCGTGCTGCTGGCGGCCACGCTGCTGCCCTTCATGTTGCGCATGAGCGGCTGGTTCTACCTGGTGAGCGCGCTGCTGCTGGGCATCGGCTTCTGCGGCTACGCTTTCGCGCTGTGGCGGAACTATTCCGACGGCCTGGCTCGAAAGACCTTCCGCTTCTCGCTCATCCACCTGTCGCTGCTGTTCGCGGCGCTGCTCATCGACCACTACCTGCCATGGTGACCACCTTCTCGCGCCGCCGCCTGCTCGTGGCCGCCGCCGGCGCCGTTGCGCTGAGCGCGTGCTCGGATTCGCCACAGGCCTTCAAGGCCATCGACATCACCGGTGCCGACTACGCCACCGGCTTCTCCCTCACCGACCACAACGGCCAGAAGCGCACGCTGGACGACTTCAAGGGCAAGGCCGTGGTGATCTTCTTCGGCTTCACGCAATGCCCCGATGTGTGCCCGACCTCCATGACCGAGATGGCTGAGGCCAAGCGCCTGCTCGGCCCCGATGGCGAGCGTTTCCAGGGGCTGTTCCTCAGCGTCGACCCGGAGCGCGACACGCCCGAGGTGATGAAGCAGTACGTGACGAACTTCGACCCGAGCTTCCTCGCGCTGTACGCCGCGCCGGGGGAACTGGAGGCCGTGGCCAAGAGCTTCAAGGTCTACTACAAGAAGGTCGAAGGCAAGACGCCCACCAGCTACACCATGGACCACTCGGCCGGCAGCTACGTGTACGACCCGCAGGGTCGCATCCGCCTGTACCACCGCTATGGCAGCGGGGCGCAATCTCTCGCGGACGACCTCAAGCTGCTTCTGCAGGGCTGATCGGCAGTCCGGGCACAAAAGGAAAGGGCGCCCGAGGGCGCCCTTTGTGCGGGTGGTGCCAGGGTCAGCCCACCGTCGCGCCGCTGAGCTTGACCATGCGCTCGTACTTGGCGCGTTCGCGGTTCATGAAGTCGCCGAAGGCCTGCGGCGTGCTCGGCGCGGGCTCGGCCATCAGCGTGGCGAACTTGCCCTTCACGTCCGGCGACTGCAGGGCGGCGGTGAAGGCCGCGTTGAGCTTGGCCACCACGTCGGCGGGCGTGCCGGCCGGCGCCACCAGGCCCCACCAGGTGTCGATCTCGAAGCCCGGCAGGGTCTCGGCCACCGTGGGCACATCCGGCATCACGCTGCTGCGCTGCGCGGTGGTGACGGCCAGGGCCTTGAGCTTGCCCGAACGGATGTTGGCCGCCGCGGTGGCCAGGTTGTCGAAGTTGAAATCCACCTGGCCAGACAGCAGGCCCAGTTGGGCCGGGTTGCCGCCGTTGTAGGGGATGTGCACCGCGAACACGCCGGCCTGGTTCTTGAACAGCTCGCCCGCCAGGTGGCCTGCGCTGCCGCTGCCACCCGAGCCGTAGTTGAGCTTGCCCGGGTTGGTCTTGCCGTAGCGGATCAGGTCCGGCAGGCTGTTGATGTTCAGGCGCCTGGCGGCGTCGGCGTTCATCACCAGCACGTTGGGTACGCGCAGCATCTGCGTGACCGGCGCGAAGTCCTTCGCGGGGTCGTAGGGCAGTTGTTTGAACAGCCACGGGTTGATGCCGTGCGACGCGGTGGTGGCGATGCCCAGGGTGAGGCCGTCGGGCGCGGCCTTGGCGACCTGGCTCACGCCGATGTTGCCGCCCGCGCCGGGGCGGTTTTCCACGATCACCGTGCCCAGCGAGTCCTTCACCGCATCGGCCAGGATGCGCGCCGTCACGTCGATCGGGCCGCCGGCCGCGAAGGGCACCACGATGCGCGTGGTGCGCGTCTGGGCCCAGGCGGGCAGGGCGAGGGCGGAGGCGGTGAGGGCGATGGCGTGGCGGCGGGAAATCATGGTGTGTCTCCGGTGCTTGTTGCGGTGCTCAGACTTTATCGGCGGCGCTGGTGAACGAGTCGGCGAAGAAGAACTCTTCGGGCAGGCCGGCCTGTGCGACGTAGTCGCGCTTGGCCGATTCGACCACGATGGGCGCGCCACAGGCGTAGACCTCGAAGCCGCTGAGGTCGGCGTGGTCTTCCAGCACCGCGCGGTGCACGAAGCCGGTGCGGCCGGTCCAGGCGTCCTCGGGCTGGGCGTCGGACACCACGGGCACGTACTTCAGGTTCGGCATGGCGGCCAGTTGCGCTTCGATCCACTCGCTCTGGTACAGGTCGGCCGGGCGGCGGCCCCCCCAGTACAGCGTGGCCGGGCGGGTGATGCCCTTGAAGCGCATGTGCTCGACGATGGCCTTGATGGGCGCGAAGCCCGTGCCGGAGGCGAGCAGGACCATGGGCTTGTCGCTGTCCTCGCGCAGGAAGAAGCTGCCGAAGGGGCCTTCGATGCGCAGGATGTCCTTCTCCTTCATGGTGGAGAAGACCTGGTCGGTGAACTTGCCGCCGGGCATGTGGCGCAGGTGCAGCTCCAGGCCCGGGGCCTCGGCCTGCGTGTGCGGCGCGTTGGCCATGGAGTAGCTGCGGCGGTCGCCGTCGCGCAGGATGAACTCCACGTACTGGCCCGCGCGGTACTGGAAGGTGTCGCTCGCGGGCAGTTGCAGGCGCAGCACCATCACGTCGTGCGAGGCGCGCGTGAGGCTGTTGACGCGGGCCGGCATCTTCTTGATGGGGAAGGCGCCCAGCTCGGTGACCTGGCGCGATTCGATGACCACGTCGCTGTGCGCCACGCCGCAGCAGGTGAGCACGTAGCCCGCGGCTTCCTCGTCGGCGGACAGGGCCTTGGCCTGGTGCGGGCCGTGCACCACCGTACCCGACACCAGCTTGCACTTGCAGGAGCCGCAGGCCCCGTCCTTGCAGCCATAGGGCAGGCCGATGCCCTGGCGGATGCCCGCGGCGAGGATGGCCTCTTCGGGGTTGGCGGTGAAGGTGCGCCCGCTGGGCTGCACCGAGATCGTGAATGTCATACTCGCCGTCTTTCTGTCGAGGGGCCCGCTCCACTGGCGCGCCCCGTTCCAAGCAACCGCGCATTGTCGCAAAAACCCGTTTGGCATGAGTTTTCTTGGCGCCTTGCCCGCACGCTTCCGGCGTGAACGGGTGCTGATCGTGGGCTGTGGCGACGTGGGCCTGCGAACGGCCGGCGCGCTGGGCGCGGGGCGACGGGCGCGTCTGCTGGCGCTCACCTCCAGCCCCGAGCGGGCGCCCGTCCTGCGCGCGGCGGGCCTGGTGCCTTTGCAAGGCAATCTCGACGACCCGCGCAGCCTGCGCCGCCTGGCCGGCGTGGCCACGCGCGTGCTGCACCTGGCGCCGCCGCCCTCGCAGGACATGGCCGACTGGCGCATCGACCCTCGCACGCGCGCGCTGGTGCAGGCGCTCGCGCAACGCACGCCGCCGCTGGCACTGGCGTATGGCTCCACCACCGGCGTCTATGGGGACCGCGAAGGCGCCTGGACGAGCGAATCGCAGCCCGCGCAACCGCGCACACCGCGCGCCGCGCGCCGCGTGGACGCCGAAGACCGCGTGCGCTGGCTGGGCCGGGCGCTGGGCGTGCGCAGCAGCGTGCTGCGCATCCCGGGCATCTACGCGAACGACCGCGAAGGCGGCACGCCGCGCGAGCGCCTGCAGCGCGGCACGCCCGTGCTGCGCGCCGAGGACGACGTGTACACCAGCCACATCCACGCCGACGACCTGGCGCGCGCCTGTGCGCTGGCCCTGTGGCGCGGCCGCGCGCAGCGCGTGGTGAACGTGGTGGACGACAGCGAGCTCAGGATGGGCGACTACTTCGACCTTGCGGCGGATCTGTACGGCCTGCCGCGCCCGCCGCGTGTGGCGCGCGACACGGCGCAGGACCAGTTGCCGCTGGTGCTGTTGAGCTTCATGAGCGAGTCGCGCCGTTTGCGCAATGAGCGCATGAAGAGGGAGCTGGGCTTGCGGCTGCGCTACCCCACGGTGGCCGAGGGCCTGCGCGCCTGACATCGGCGGTCGGCCAACAAAAAGCCCGCGCGAGGCGGGCTGATGTGAAGGGTCTTGCCAGGGTGGTGCCGAAGGCCGGACTCGAACCGGCACACCTTGCGGCGGCGGATTTTGAATCCGCTGCGTCTACCGATTCCGCCACTTCGGCCCGAGCAAGGGCGCGGATTATGGCACAGTGGCGCCATGCAATACCCCACCATCGAAGACGCCATCGGCCGCACGCCGCTGGTGGCGCTGCAGCGCATCGGCGCTGCCGAGAACGGCCCGCGCGGCAACGTCATCCTCGCCAAGCTGGAAGGCAACAACCCCGCCGGTTCCGTGAAGGACCGGCCCGCCCTGTCCATGATCCGCCGGGCCGAGGAGCGCGGCGAAATCAAACCCGGCGACACGCTGATCGAGGCCACCTCGGGCAACACCGGCATCGCCTTGGCCATGGCCGCGGCCATCAGGGGCTACCGCATGGTGCTGATCATGCCGGAGGACCTCTCCATCGAACGCGCCCAGACCATGAAGGCCTTTGGCGCCGAACTGATCCTCACGCCCAAGAGCGGCGGCATGGAATCGGCGCGCGACCTGGCCGACAAGATGCAGGCCGAGGGCAAGGGCCTGGTGCTCGACCAGTTCGCCAACCCCGACAACCCGCGCATCCACTACGAGACCACCGGTCCCGAGCTGTGGGAGCAGACCGGCGGGCGCATCACCCATTTCGTGAGCGCCATGGGCACCACCGGCACCATCACCGGCGTGTCGCGCTTCATGAAGGAAAAGAACCCGGCCGTGCGCATCGTCGGCGCGCAACCCAGCGAAGGCTCGCGCATCCCCGGCATCCGAAAGTGGCCCGAGGAATACCTGCCGAAGATCTACGACCCGCGGGCGGTCGACGAGATGATCTACGTGTCGCAGGCCGATGCGGAAGACATGGCCCGGCGCATGGCGCGCGAGGAAGGCATCTTCGGCGGCATCTCCGCCGCCGGGGCGCTCTGGACGGCCCTGCAGGTCTCGCGCCAGGTCGAGAACGCCACCATCGTCTTCGTGGTGTGCGACCGCGGCGACCGGTATTTGTCCACCGGCGTCTTCCCCGCCTGACGCCGTGAGCGGCGACAGCGCCTTTCGCTACTGCCCGCAGTGCGCCACCGCGCTGCGCGAGATCGTGCAGGCCGAGGACGGGGGCGACAAGCGGCGCCTGCGCTGCCCGGCCTGCGACTACACCCACTGGAATAACCCCACGCCGGTGCTCGCGGCCATCGTCGAGCTCGACGGGCAGATCCTGCTGGCGCGCAACGCCGCCTGGCCGGGCCGCTTTTTCGGTCTGATCACCGGTTTCATGGAGGCCGGAGAAACGCCCGAGGACGGCATCCGCCGCGAGATCGCGGAGGAAACCTCGCTGGAGACCGAGGCCCTGAGCCTGGTGGCGGTGCACGACTTCCAGCGCATGAACCAGGTCATCATCAGCTACCACGCCCGCTGCCGGGGCACGGTGCGCCTGTCGCCCGAGCTGTCGGAGTACCGGCTGCTGGCGCCGGCCGCGGTGCGCTGTTGGCGTGCCGGCACGGGGCTGGCGCTGGCCCAGTGGCTTTTGTCACAGGGCCACCAGCCCCAATTCCTGGACGACACACCAAAGGCCGACGCGGCCTAAAATGCGCCGTTACTCTGACGGAGCCCTGCCTTCATGATCGCCGCTGACCGAGAACTCGACGCCCGGGGCCTGAACTGCCCGCTGCCCATCCTGAAGGCCAAGAAAGCCCTGGCCGAGATGCACAGCGGCCAGACCCTGAAGGTGGTGGCCACCGACGCCGGCTCGGTGCGCGATTTCCAGGCCTTCGCCAAGCAGACCGGCAACCTGCTCGTCCACCAGGAAACGGTGGGCGGCGATTTCGTCTCGGTGCTCAAGCGCCGCTGATGCCCACCCCCATGGACGTCCTGCTCGTTGATCCGCTGGTGCCCGAAGCCCTGGCGTGGCTGCAGGAACGCCATGACGTGGTCTACCTGCCCGAGCTGGCCGACGACCCGGCCGAGCTGCGCCGCGCGCTGGCCGACGCCCGCGCCGTGGTGCTGCCACCCCACGTGGTGGTCTCCCAGGAATTCCTCGACCATGCGCCGAACCTCATGATGGTCGCGCGCATGCAGATCTCCAGCGACAACACCGACCTCAATGCCTGCGCGCAGCGCCACGTGCGCGTGCTGCAGGCGCGCAGCGCCACGGTGCGCTCCAACGCCGAGTACCTGCTCTACGGCCTGCTCATGCTCTACCGCCGGGGCATGGTGAGCGCCCTGCTGGGCCGCAAGCTGGGTCAGGTGCGCATGGGCCGCGAACTCGCGGGCAGCACCGTCGGCCTGCTGGGCCTGGCACCCGTGGCGCACACCCTGGCGCCCATGCTGCGCAGCCTGGGCGTGCGCGTGCTGGGCTACGACCCGGCCGTGCACCACGCCGCCGAGCTGTGGGGCAAGCTGCACGTGGAACCCGTGCCCCTGCAGGAACTGCTCGAGCGCTCCGACGCCATCTCGCTGCAGATGGTTTACGCCTCGCGCTTCAAGGGTTGGATCAACGAGCGCCTGCTCAACCACTGCAAGGCGGGCCAGCTCTGGGTTGGCGTGAGCCGCAGCGCGCTGTTCGAGCCTGAGGCGCTGGCGCTGGCGCTGTGCGACGGCCGCATCGACGCCTGCCTGCTCGACGGCGCGAACGCCCAGTTCGCCGCGCCCGGCTCGCCGCTGTACGGCATTCCCAACCTGCACCTCACGCCGCGCCTGGGCTCGCACACGCGCGAGGCCAAGCTGCGCGCCAGCTGGTACCTGGCGCACCGCATCCACGAGACGCTGTCGCCCGATGACGCGCGCCGCGAGCCCGGCAGCAGCGACTTCGCCATGCTCGACAGCCTGGGATTCCCGGAGTCGGGCGATCCCCCGCAGTCGGCCTCACCGTCTCAGTGGGCCTCCCTGGCCGCGCTGACAAGAGACTGACCCCCGCCGCGCTGCGCGCGATCCCCTGAAAGGGGGCGGTGCCTGCGGCCCGGCAAAGCCGGTTCCGCGGCACCTCTGGGTTCAGCCCAGGCGCTCCAACTGGGCCTTCACCTTCTCCAGCGTGGCGCCGAAGTCGGCCAGGCGCTGCTTCTCCTGATCGATCACCGCCGCTGGCGCGCGCGCCACGAAGCCCTCGTTGCCAAGCTTGCCCTGGGCCTTGGCGATTTCACCCTGCAGGCGCGCGGCTTCCTTGCCCAGCCGGGCTTTTTCGGCGGCCACGTCGATTTCCATGAACAGGCACAGGTGGGCGCCGCCCACCACGGCCACGGGCGCAGCGCCCGCCGCCTGGGCCCAGGCGGCTTCGTCGTCGAACACGCGCACCTCGGCCAGCTTGGCCAGCGACTGCAGCACCGGCGCGGCGCCGCGCAGGAACTCGGCGTCGCCCACGGCGTACAGCGGCAGGCGCTGGGCCGGCGACACGCCCATTTCCCCCCGCAGGGTGCGGCAGGCGTCCACCAGTTGCTTCAGGCGCGCGACGTGGGCCTCGGCGGCCTCGTCGATGCGCTCGGGCTGGCTCACGGGGTAGGCGGCCAGGGCCACCGACTCGCCCGCGCGGCCGGCCACCGGCGCCACCTTCTGCCACAGCTCTTCGGTGATGAAGGGAATGATCGGGTGCGCCAGGCGCTGGATGGCTTCGAGCGTGCGGATCAGGGTGCGTCGCGTGGCGCGCTGCTGCGCGGCGTCGCCGGTCTGGATCTGTACCTTGGCGATCTCCAGGTACCAGTCGCAGAACTCGTTCCAGACGAAGTCGTAGATGGCGTTGGCGACGTTGTCCAGGCGGTACTCGGCGAAGCCCTGGGCCACGGCGGCCTCGGTGCGCTGCAGGGTCGAGCTGATCCAGCGGTCGGCCTGGCTGAAGCTCAGGTAGCCATGGAAGGGCTGCCCCACGGCGCACTCGGCCTTGGTGTGCTCTTCCAGACCGCAGTCCTGGCCTTCGCAGTTCATCAGCACGAAGCGCGTGGCGTTCCAGAGCTTGTTGCAGAAGTTGCGGTAACCCTCGCAGCGCTTGCTGTCGAAGTTGATGCTGCGGCCCAGCGAGGCCAGCGCCGCGAAGGTGAAGCGCAAGGCGTCGGCACCATAGGCGGGGATGCCCTCGGGGAATTCCTTCTCGGTGTCCTTGCGCACGCGCGGCGCGGTCTCGGGCTTGCGCAGGCCGGTGGTGCGCTTGTCCAGCAGCGGGGCCAGGGCGATGCCATCGATCAGGTCCACCGGGTCGAGCACGTTGCCTTCGCTCTTGCTCATCTTGCGGCCCTGCGCGTCGCGCACCAGGCCGTGGATGTACACGTGGCGGAAGGGCACGCGACCCGTGAAGTGGGTCGTCATCATGATCATGCGCGCGACCCAGAAGAAGATGATGTCGTAGCCCGTGACCAGCACGCTGCTGGGCAGGTAGACGTCGTAGTCCTCGGTGGGGCCGGCCTTCTGGTTGGGCCAGCCCATGGTGCTGAAGGGCACCAGGGCCGACGAGTACCAGGTGTCGAGCACGTCCGGGTCGCGCGTGAGGGTCTTGCCCGGGGCCTGAGCCTTCGCCTCGGCCTCGTTGCGGGCCACGTAGACGCGGCCGTCCTCGTCGTACCACGCGGGGATCTGGTGACCCCACCAGAGCTGGCGGCTGATGCACCAGTCCTGGATGTTCTTCATCCACTGGTCGTAGGTGTTGACCCAGTTCTCGGGCACGAACTTCACTTCGCCCGATTCCACGGCGTCGATCGCCTTCTGCGCGATGCTCTTGCCCGTGGGATCTTGCTCGCTGACCTTGGTCATGGCCACGAACCACTGGTCGGTGAGCATGGGCTCCACCACCTGGCCGGTGCGCGCGCAGCGCGGCACCATGAGCTTGTGCTTTTTCGTCTCGACCAGCAGCCCCAGGGCCTCGAGGTCGGCCACCACGGCCTTGCGGGCCACGAAGCGGTCGAGGCCGCGGTACTTTTCGGGGGCGTTGTCGTTGATCGCCGCGTCCAGCGTGAGCACGCCGATCTGCGGCAAGCCGTGGCGCTGGCCCACGGCGTAGTCGTTGTAGTCGTGCGCGGGCGTGACCTTCACCACCCCGGTGCCGAACTCCCGGTCGACGTAGGCGTCGGCGATCACGGGGATCTCGCGGTCGCACAGCGGCAGCTTCACCGTCTTGCCGACGATGGCGGCGTAGCGCTCGTCCTCGGGGTGCACCATCACGGCGCTGTCGCCGAGCATGGTTTCCGGGCGCGTGGTGGCCACCACCACGGAGCCGCTGCCATCGGCCAGCGGGTAGCGGATGTGCCAGAGGAAGCCGTCTTCCTCTTCGCTCTCCACTTCCAGGTCGCTCACCGCCGACTTGAGCACCGGATCCCAGTTGACCAGGCGCTTGCCGCGGTAGATGAGGCCCTGCTCGTACAGGCGAACGAAGGTCTCGGTGACCACGGACGACAGCTTGTCGTCCATGGTGAAGTACTCGCGCGACCAGTCCACGGTGTCGCCCATGCGGCGCATCTGCGTGGTGATGGTGTTGCCGCTCTTTTCCTTCCACTGCCAGACCTTCTGGGTGAAGGCCTCGCGGCCGAGCTCGTGGCGCTTGATGCCTTGCTCTTGCAGCTGACGCTCGACGACGATCTGCGTGGCGATGCCGGCGTGGTCGGTGCCCGGCACCCACAGGGTGTTCGCGCCCATCATGCGGTGGTAGCGCGTGAGGCTGTCCATGATGGTCTGGTTGAACGCGTGGCCCATGTGCAGGGTGCCGGTCACGTTCGGGGGCGGGAGCTGGATGCTGAACGAAGGCGCGCCGGCCTTGGCTTCGCCCGTGCCGCGAAAGCCCGCCTTGCCGACGCCGCGCTGCTCCCACCAGGGCCCCCAGCGGGCTTCGACGGGGGCGGGTTCGAAGGACTTGGCCAGCGAAGCCAGGCCGGGTTGCTGCACGGTGTCGGTCATGGGGTGCCAGTAATGGCAACGGCATCCCGTGGGATGCCGCTGGGTGGGACGGGGGAAGCTGGCATTCTAAATTTCTTCGTCGCGGCGCCGCTGCTTGGGGTCTGGCGTGGCTCCGCTCGCCGGCGCTCGGGGTACCCGGCTCCGCTCATGTCCCCCGCCAAGGGCTGCGCCCTTGGCGCCTCCTTTACTTCGCTGCGCCGGGCACCCCGATCACCGGCGAGCCCTCTGGCGTTCGCGTCAGAGGGCTTCCTGCGCGGCGGCGATGCACTCGGCGAGTACCTTGGCGTCGCCCACCTGGTTGGCCAGCAGCAGGATCAGGCGCGCGCTGAAGGCCTGCTGCTGTTCGAGCGACAGGTTCACCTGCGCGTCCAGCAGTTGCTCGTAGAAGGTGTCGGCGTCCTGCCAGTTGGGGGTGGTGATCATGCGTGCACTCCGGTGAGGCCCAGGGTAAGGCCGATGGCCTGCACCAGGCGGCCGTCGATGGTGTTGCCGCTGGCGGCGAGGTAGCCGTCGGGCCGCACCAGGGCCCAGGCGGGTTCGTCGCCTTCGGGCAGGCCGCAGGCGCCGCGCAGGTGGCCTTTCGGGTCGCGCACGTGCTCATCGGCCTGAGCGGGCTCGCGGCCGGTGGGCACCTGCACCGCGCGCAGCGGCGTGGTCGCCAGCACCTCGCGCAGGCGGCCCAAGGTTGCGGCGCTCAGCGGGCCGAAGCACAGCAGCAGCAGATCGCCGCCGGCCCAGTCCAGCAACTGGTTCATGCGGCCCGGGCGGCCATTGGCCCAGCGGAATTCGACGTTCTGCACGGACTGGCCCGCGGCGCTGCCCGGGGTGTACAGGCAGATGCGCGAGCGCGTGTACGGATTGGCCACGGCCATGCGGCCGGTGTTGACCAGGGCGCGCGCGAACGGATGCCGCTTGGCCAGCGCAATGGCGGCGTCGCGGTACACGCGCTCGATGCCGTCGGCCGGGCGCAGGAAGCGCGCGGTGCGGTTGGTCACGCGCACGTTCTCGCGCGCGGCTTCCAGGCGCTCGTCCTCGTAGCTGTCGAGCAGCGCGGGCGCGGCCTGGCCGCGCTGCACGGCGGCCAGCTTCCAGGCCAGGTTGTCGGCGTCGGCCACGCCGGTGTTGCCACCCCGAGCGCCAAAGGGGCTCACCACCTTGGCCGAATCGCCCATGAAGTACACGCGGCCGTTGCGCATGGAGTGCACGCATTCGCTGCGGTAGGCATAGGGGCCCACCCACACGATCTCGACCTCCACGCCGGGGCCGAACTGGCGCGCCAGGCGCTCGCGCACCACGTCCTCGCGGCTCACGTAGGCGGGGTCGGCGTTGGGCGCCATCTGGTAGTCGATGCGCCAGACGTCGTCGGCCATCAGGTGCTGCCAGACGGCGCGGTTTTCGTTGAAGGGCGCTTCGATCCAGGTGTGGCGTTCCGTGGGCGGGCGGGTGCTGAAGCGCACGTCGGCGATGCACCAGCGGTCGTCGCCGCGCTTGCTGTCGAAGGGCACGTTCAGCCACTTGCGCAGGGGGCTGCTGCTGCCGGTGGCGTCGATGACGTGTTCGGCTTCGATGCGGTACTCGCCCGCGGGCGTTTCCACGGTGAGCGTGGCGGTGCGCGCGTTCTGCTCGAAGCCGGTGAGCCGGTTGCGCCAGCGCAACTCGACGTGGCCGAGTTGCTGGATGCGGTCGACCAGAAAGGCCTCGATGTAGAACTGCTGGATGTTGATGAAGGGCGGCTGCTGGCTGAGGTTGAAGCTGCCTTGCTGGCGCAGGTCGAAGCTGTAGACCTCGTCGTCACCGGCGAAGGTGCGGCCCACGCTCCATTGCGTGCCTTTGGCGGCGATGTGTTCGTAGACGCCCAGGCGCTCGAAGATCTCCAGCGATTTCTGCGTGTAGCAGATGCCGCGCGATGAGGCGCCCTTGACGCCGACGGTGTCGTCCTCGTCGAGCAGGATGGCCTTGACGCCCAGGCGGGCGAGGGAGCAGGCGAGGGTGAGGCCGGTGATGCCGCCGCCGACGATGACGATGGGGTGTTTCGCGGGCGCTTTGTCGCCGAGTTCCGGTGGCGGAACGAAGGGGTAGCTGGGCAGTTCGTAGCCACCACCCTGGGTGAATTCGTAGCCGTTGGTGTGGGCTACGTCCTTGTATGTGTTCAGCGACATCTTCCGGTCCTCGTTGTCATCGGTTGTCGTTTCGTTCGTCGCGCTTCATTTCGTTCGTGACACCTCGCGGGCTCGCGGCCACTGGGTGCCTTGTTCCGCGAATGTCCCCCGGACCGGGCTACGCCCGGTCCTCCTCCTTTATTTCGCTACACAAGGCACCCAGCGTCCGCGAGCTACCAAGCAGTTGGCGTGCAGATCGCCCGAGTGCCAATGAGGGCGGTGGTGGACAGGGGGCAAGGGCGCAGCGAAATAAAGGAGGAGGACGGCGCAGCCGTCCGGGGGACATTCGCGGAGCCCTTGCCCCCTGGCCGCCATCGCCCGTTGCAGCCGGAGAAAAGGAGCCCCGGGAAAATCAGAGGGCCTTGGCCCCCACCTCCGGCCGATCGTTCTGCTGCGGCTTCAAGGGCGCACCGCCCTTGCCCTCGGCCCGCTCCTTGCGCCACTGCTCCTTGCGCGCATTCCACTCGCCCAGCCGCGCATGCGCCGTCTTGCTCTCCTGCAGCATCTGGAACTCGTCAGCCAACTGCGCCGTCAACTCCAGACGGATCCCGTTCGGGTCGAAGAAGTAGATGCTCTTGAAGATGTGGTGGTCCGTCACCCCCAGCACCTCGATCCCGTGCGCCTCCAGGCGCGCCTTGGTGTTCTCCAGCTCGGCGATGGTGTTCACCCGGAAACTGATGTGGTTCACCCACTTCGGCGTGTTCGGGCTCGGCAGCGCCGCCTCGTCGTCGCCCAGGTCAAAGAAGGCGATGAACGAGCCGTCCTGCAGGCGGAAGAAGAAGTGCGTGTACGGGCAGTACTCGCCCGTGCTCGGAACGTAGTCGCTCTGGATGATGTGGTACAGCGGCAGGCCCAGGATGTCCTCGTAGAAATGCCGCGTTTCCTCCGCGTCGCGCGCGCGGTAGGCGTAGTGGTGCAACTGCTGGATCGCGGCCGGCGCGGGCAGGTCGGCCTGGGGTTTCACGGGCGTCATGGCTGTCTCCTTGAACGGTCGTTGAAATTTACCATAGCGAAACGCATTTCTCCAAACGTAATTCGCTGGGTGGTCCGGAAGGCCCGGGATCGGGGTGCCGGAGCAGGGCTTCGCGATAATTGCGGTCCCCGTCGGTCCGGCCCGGTTCCACCATTCATCCATGCTATTCCTGATCTCGCCCGCCAAGGCGCTCGACTACGAGACGCCCGCCCATGTGAAGGCGCACACCCAGCCCCTCTTCGTCGAGCAGTCGACGGAACTGATCGAGGTGCTCAAGCGCAAGACGCCGCAGCAGATCGCCACGCTCATGGACCTGTCGGACAAGCTCGCCACGCTCAACGCCGCGCGCTACGAGGCCTGGAGCCCGAAGTTCACCGCGAAGAATTCCAAGCAGGCGGTGCTGGCCTTCGACGGCGACGTCTACGGCGGCCTGGACGCAAAAACCCTCTCGGCCGAGGAACTCGACTGGCTGCAGGCGCATCTGTGCATCCTCAGCGGCCTGTACGGCGTGCTGCGCCCGCTCGACTGGATGCAGCCCTACCGGCTGGAAATGGGCACCCGCCTGAAGACAAAGGGCGGCGCCAGCCTCTACGCCTTCTGGGGCAGCCGCATCGCGGAGTACCTGAACGAGCGCGCCCTGGCCGACAAGAGCCCGGTGGTCATCAACCTGGCCAGCGAGGAGTACTTCAAGGCCGTGGACCTGAAAGCGCTGCGCCCGCGCGTGGTGACTTGTGCATTCGAGGAGCGCAAGCCCGCGGGCTACAAGGTCATCAGCTTCATGGCCAAGCGCGCGCGCGGGCTGATGGTGCGTTGGGCCGTGCAGCACCGCGCCAGCACGCCCGAACAACTCAAGGCCTTCGACCTGGAAGGCTACCGTTTCACGGCCGACGCGTCCGGACCCGATCGCCTGGTGTTCCGGCGCGAGGCCAAGCCCTGAGAGGGGAGACCGCCATGTCCCAGACCGTCACGCCCGAACTGCGCCGCTGGATCATCGAACAGGCCAGCGCCGGCTGCACGCCCGAGTCCGTGCTCAAGTCCATGCTCGACGCCGGCTGGAACCCGGGCGTGGCCGAGGCCGCGCTCGAACGCACGCTGCTGGAGCACCTGTCCACCGTGTCGCCCGACGCGCTCTCGCAGGTCGCGCCCGAGGTGCGTGAGGCCGTGCAGGGTGCGCTGGGCCAGGGCTCGCCCGTGCCCGTGATCGACACCTCGGCTTCGCCGCGCCGCATCGACGCGGGCGACCGCTGGGTGGACATCATCACGCACATGAGCCACCCGCGCGTGGTGGTGCTGGGCAACCTGCTCAGCGCCGAGGAGTGCGACGCCATCATCGAATCGGCCAAGCCCAAGCTGGCGCGTTCGCTCACGGTGCAGACCGCCACCGGCGGCGAGGAGCTCAACCCCGACCGCACCAGCAGCGGCATGTTCTTCACGCGCGGGCAGACGCCCGAGGTGACGGCCGTGGAGCGGCGCATCGCGCGCCTGGTGGGCTGGCCGGTGGAAAACGGCGAGGGCCTGCAGGTGCTGCACTACCGCCCGGGCGCCGAGTACAAGCCGCACTACGACTACTTCGACCCCAAGGAAGCCGGCACGCCCACCATCCTCAAGCGCGGCGGCCAACGCGTGGCCACGCTGGTGATGTACCTCAACGAGCCCGCGCGCGGCGGCGGCACCACCTTCCCCGACGTCGGGCTGGAGGTCGCGCCCGTGAAGGGCTCCGCCGTCTTCTTCAGCTACGACCGCCCGCACCCCAGCACGCGCAGCCTGCACGGTGGCGCGCCGGTGCTCGAGGGCGAGAAGTGGGTTGCCACCAAGTGGCTGCGCGAGCGCGAATTCGCATGACACAGAACACCCCCGAACAATCCCAGCTCGGCAAGGCCTCGGCCTACGTCGACCGCTACGACCCCTCGCTGATCTTCCCGCTGCCGCGCGAGGCCAAGCGGCGCGAGATCGGCATCACCGGCAGCGTCCCCTTCATGGGCTGCGACCTGTGGACGGCTTACGAGCTGTCGTGGCTGAACCCGCGCGGCAAACCACAGGTGGCCATCGCGCACATCACCGTGCCCTGCGAGAGCACGCACATCGTCGAGAGCAAGTCCTTCAAGCTCTACCTCAACAGCTTCAACAACACGCCCTTCGACAGCGCCGAGGCCGTGCAGGCCCGGCTGCGCGCCGACCTGAGCACCGCCGTGTGGCACGGCGGGCCCATGCAGTCGGGCGTGGGCGTGAAGCTGCTGGCGCCCGAGCGCTTCGACGCCGAGCCCATCCACGAGCTCGATGGCCTGAACCTGGACCGGCTCGACGTGGAGTGCACGCGCTACCAGCCCGCGCCCGATCTGCTCACCGCCGCCTTCGACGAACAGCCGGTGAACGAGACCCTGGTGAGCCACCTGCTCAAGAGCAACTGCCTCGTCACCGGCCAGCCGGATTGGGGCAGCGTGCAGATCAGCTACAGCGGCCCGCAGATCGACCAGGCCGGGCTGCTGCAGTACCTGGTGAGCTTTCGCAACCACAACGAATTCCACGAGCAGTGCGTGGAGCGCATCTACATGGACGTGTGGACCCGCTGCAAGCCCGCGAAGCTGAGCGTCTACGCGCGCTACACGCGCCGTGGAGGACTGGACATCAACCCCTGGCGCAGCAGCCACCCGCAGCAGCCGCCGGCCAATACCCGCACCGCGCGGCAGTGAAACCCGCGCGTGGCGGTTGGGGACGGCGCACCGCGCGGCAGTGAAACCCGTGCGTGGCGTGCCTTACCGTTGGTCAGTCCAGGCGCGGAATCACCGAAAGCCTTAGGTGATTCGGGGCATCCCGCGTAGGATCGCCCGCTTCGCCACCATCGCGTGGCCGATCACTGACCGTTCGGTCCCTCGCGGGTTGGCGGTCTTCTCAGGTGGCCCACTTCCACGTGGCAACCACCCTCTCTCGCGGCGCTTGTGCCATTGCAGGCCGGCCCGCTTCTCTGAAAGGCTCAGTCATGAGCAGCAAACTGTACGTGGGCAACCTGCCCTACTCCGTCAATGACGACTCGCTTCGTCACAACTTCTCCGAATACGGCAACGTGGCCTCCGCCAAGGTCATGACCGACCGCGACAGCGGCCGCTCCAAGGGCTTCGGCTTCGTGGAAATGGCCTCCGAGGCCGAGGCGCAAGCCGCCATCAACGGCCTCAACGGCCAGTCGGTCGACGGCCGCCAGATCGTCGTCAACGTGTCGCGCCCGAAAGAAGGCGGCGGCGGTGGTTACCGCAGCAACGGTCCGCGCTACTGAGGCCTGACCGCTCCCTGAAGAAAGCCGGCGCCCGCGCCGGCTTTTTCTTTGGCCGCTTCAGATCTGCTTCTGGATCAGCGGCCCGTGGAACAGCACCGGCCCCGTGGGACCGCGCTCGCTGGGCACGCCGCCCAGGGGCTCCAGGCTGATCGCCAGCGCCGGCACCTCACGCACCGCGTTCTCGCTGGCCGCCAGTTGCAGCAGGCGCTCGGGCGTGAGCACGCCCAGCGAGCGCGGCGCCGCGCCCGGCGGCAGGGCCCACAACTGCAGCGAGCGGTCCGCCGCTTCCTGGTAGGCGCCCACGCGCTGCAGGCTCAGCCGGTTGTGCTTGGGGTCGAAGGTGATCAGCACGGCCGGCCTGGCCTGGTCGTCGTTGAGCACCGCCACGTAGCGCACGTCCGGCGTGGCCAGCAACTGGCGTTGCAGTTCGGCCACCTCGGCGCCGCGCCGCTCCAGTTCGCCACGCAGGGCGGGCAGCAGCACCAGCGCCGCCACCACGGCGCACAGGCCGGCCAGACCCGCGCCGCGCCACAAGGCCAGGCTGTGCCACCAGCCGCGCGCCGGCACCGTGGCCGCGCGCTCGCGCTGCCGTTCGATGGCGGCGCGCTCGCCGTCGGCGCGCACCAGGTTCTGGATGCGGGTCCACACCTGCGGCCCGGGCTCGGCGCTGGCCTGCAGTTCGTTCAGGCTGGCCACGCGGGTCTGCCATTCGATGGCCGCCGCGCGCACCACGGGTTGTTCGCGCGCGATGGTTTCGAACCGCCGGCGCGCGCCGCCGCGCAGCGTGCCCAGGGCGTAGGCGGCGGCCAGTCGCTGCAGGAGTTCAGGATGGTGCTGAATTCGCATGGGGTGTCACCGCAGGCAAGGCGTGCAACGCAAGCGTTGGCGTGTCACGCGTACCTCGCCATGCAATCGCGCAGCTTGTCCAGGCCGCGGCGGATCCAGGTCTTCACCGTGCCCAGCGGCAGCGCCAGGCGCTCGGCCAGTTCGCCATGGCTCAGGTCGCGCAGGTAGGCCAGGCTGATCACTTCGCGCTGCCTGTTCTCCAGTTGTCCCAGGCACTGGTGCAGGGCCCATGCCTGCTGGCTCGCCAGGCTGGTGTCCATGGGGTTCGGTGCGTCGCCTTCCAGCGTGTCGGACAGGGTTTCGTCGAGGTCCTGCGTCAGGTGCGAGCGCTCGGCCGCGCGACGGCGCAGGCTGTCCAGCGAGCGGCTGCGCACGATCAGCCCCAGCCAGGCCATGGGCGGCGAGAGCGTGGCGCGGTACTCGCCCGCGCTGCGCCAGACCTGCAGGAAGGTTTCCTGCAACACGTCCTCGGCCCGCTCGCGGGAGCCCACCACGCGCAGCGAGAGGCCATAGAGCTTGCGCGCCGTGAGGTCGTAGAGCGCCTTCAGCGCGGCCTCGTCGCGCCGGGCGATGCGGTCGATCAGGTCCATGAGGAGCTCGTCGGGTTCAGCGGGCAATGGAATCCTCCGCGCAAGGCGCTGCGATGCGAGCGCCTTGGGGCGGCCATGCGGCGCTCATGCGGCGCATTGTGGGGGGTCTTGTCTTCCCTCACTACGCCGGTGTCCCTCCTGTGGATTCAGCGCCACCGTGCGGATCCACACAACCCAGCAAAACAGTCGGATTCACTGAATCCGCGGCGGGGGCGGGCCGCGTATTCGCTTCGACGGCCGCCGCTCCCCCCAACAACTTTCACGAGAGACAAGACGATGAGCACCTCCCACGACCAACGCCGTGCCTTCCTGCGCGCCGGCACCACCTTGTCCGCCGTCGGCCTCGCGCTGCTCGCCGGGCGGCCCGCCCTGGCCCAGGGCATGAAAGGCGACGCCGCCAAGGACGTCGACATCCTCAACATCGCGCTCGGCCTCGAGCACGAGGCGATCAACGCCTACCAGCTCGGCGCCGGCAGCGGCCTGCTGCAAAAGCCCGTGCTGGACGTGGCGGTGCAGTTCCAGGGCCACCACAAGGCGCACCGCGACGCGCTGGCCGCCACCATCCGCAAGCTCGGTGGCCAACCCGTGGCGGAGAAGAAGCTCGACGAGTACGCCAAGGACCTCAAGGCCGACACGCTGAAGAACCAGGCCGACGTGCTCTCCCTGGCCACGCGCCTGGAGCTGGGCGCCACCAACGCCTACATCAGCGTGATCCCCGCGATGGGCGACCGCGAGCTGGCCAAGGTGGCCGCGCGCCTGGCCGCCGACGAGGCCATGCACTTCACCGTGCTCACCGGCGCGCTGGGGCGTCCGCTGCCCGCGAACGCGCTGTCTTTCGGCGCCTGAGTCCCATTCCAACACGGGTGGGCCATGCACCCACCCGGCCTTTCCTCTCCTTCAACCTTTGACCGGAGTCTTTCCATGATCCTCAAGACCACCCTGGCCGTTTCGGCCGTTCTCGCGATGACGGCCTGCGCTTCCTCGATGGGGGGCCAGCCGATGATGTATTCACAGGCCAGCCTGCCCGAGGCCGTGAAGGTCCCCGCCGGCCACCGCGTGGCCATGGAGACCGTGGGCGCGGGCGACATCACCTACGAGTGCCGCGCCAAGCAAGGCATGGCCGGGCAGTTCGAGTGGGTCTTTGCCGGCCCGGACGCCAAGCTGATGGACCGGGGCGGCAAGCCGGTCGGCAAGTACTACGGGCCGCCGGCCACCTGGGAGTCCATGGATGGCTCCAAGATCACCGGCACGCAACTGGCGGTGGCCCCGGGCGGCAACGGCAACATCCCGCTGCAGCTCGTCAAGGCCAACCCGGCCATGGGCATGGGCGCGATGCAGGGCGTGACCTACATCCAGCGCGTGGCCACCGTGGGCGGCGTGGCGCCGGCCATGGCCTGCGGCGCCGGCAACGTGGGCGCGAAGCAGATCGTGCAGTACCGCGCGGACTACATCTTCTACAAGGCGGGCTGATCGACGGCGCTCGCAGGGCCACTCGGGCGCCGGTTGATCGGTGCCCACCCCTTTTGCCCTGCGAACGGTGGATCGTCGCAGGGTGCTTTTTCTCGCGCGGCCGCGCTCAGGCCGCGCGCTCGAAGCCTTCGAGCAGGTTCACGGCGTTGATGCCGACCTCGGCCACCGCGTAGCCGCCCTCGAAGGTGAAGACCGTGGGCCGCTTCAGCGAGGCCAGCGCCGCGCCGATGCCCGCGTAGTCGGCCGAGCGCAGCTGGAAGCCGGCGATCGGGTCGCCTTCGAAGGTGTCCAGGCCCAGCGGCACCACCAATGCGGTGGCGCCGACGTCCGACACCGCCTGCAGGGCCTCGTCAAGCGCGCTGCGCCAGGGCGCCAGGGCCGTGCCGCGCGGCAGTGGCCAGTTGCGGTTGAAGCCTTCCCCGGCGCCGGCGCCGCGCTCGTCGGCGTGGCCCAGGAAGAAGGGGTACTCGGTGCGCGGGTCGCCGTGGACCGACAGCGTGAGCACGTCGGCGCGCTCGTAGAAGATGGTCTGCGTGCCGTTGCCGTGGTGGTAGTCCACGTCGAGCACGGCCACGCGCGCATGGCCACCGTCGCGCAGGGCCTGCGCGGCGATGGCCGCGTTGTTGAGGAAGCAATAGCCGCCGTAGAAGCCCGGGCCCGCGTGGTGGCCCGGCGGGCGCGTGAGCGCGAAGGCGCTGCGCTCACCGCCGAGCACGGCCTGTGCGGCGCTCAAGGCGCAGGCCGCGCCCGCGCGCGCGGCCACCCAGCTGCCGGCGGTGAGCGGCGTGCCTGAATCGAAGGCGAACTGGCCCAGTCGCGCGGCGATGTTCTGTGGCCAGCCATCCTGTCGGAAGCCGTGTCGGTTCGGCAGCGGCCAGACCGAGGGCAGGGCGTCGATGGCGGCGTTGGCCGGATCCAGCGCCACCCAGTCGTCCCAGGCGGATTGCAGGAAGTCGAGGTAGCGCACCTCGTGCACGGCCCGCAGCGCGGACATCAGCTCGTCATCGCCCACGGCCGGTTCGCGCAGCTCGCCCAGCGGGCGGCGGCGCAGTTCGGCGAGCACGTGCTCCACGCGCGCGGGGCTCTCGTGGCTGTCCACCAGGCGGCCGCGAAACATCTCGTGGCGGCCAATGTGGGCGCCATGCAGGGGGTTCAAAAAGGTGTGCATGTCGTGGACGCAGTGGTGGCCAACATGAAATGACCAAGGGCGGCCCGGCATTCTCTACTGCGACCGGAGCAGGGCACAAACGCCCATGCCTGCAGGGCTTGCCTTCATCGCCAGTGGACGAATGGCCGACAGATCGAATCGGAAGGAGCGCCTACGGTGGCGCCCGCAGCGCGCGGCTTTGCCGTGACGGCTGCGTGCGTTTCGAAGGAACTGTTATGCGTTTGTTGTCGATCGGGGGAGCACTGACCTGCCTCGTTCTCGCGGCCTGTGGAGGCCAACCCTGGTGCGATCCCGAGAGCACCGGCCCTGCAGCCGGTGGCCCTGGAGGTGGCGGTGCAGGTGGTGATCCGGTGCTCCTGCAGGCCCCGCAGCTCACCGTCGATGTGACCTACATCAAGACCTTCAGCTTTGCCTGGAGCGCCGTACCGGGTGCCACCGTCTACCGCCTGATCGAGGACATCGATGGCCCGGCAGGGCCGCAAGCCGGGCGGCTGATCGCGGAACTGCCCGCCGACCGGCTGAGCTTCTCGACCGAGGTCTTTCTGCCTGACCGGATCAACGCGAGCTATCAGGTGCAGGCCTGCAACGGGACGGGCTGCACGGCATCCGCTCCCACGTCGATTGCGCGCATCGACGATGGCATCGGCTTCTTCAAGCCATCGCGGGTGGCGCCAGAGGAGGGCTTTGGCGCGGGCCTGGCCATCTCCACCGATGGCCACCTGCTGGCCGTGGGTGTCCCTCGAGAGAGCGGCGAGAACGCCGGCATCGACTCGGCCTTCCTGGGCGGCGAAGGCGATGCGCTCACCGGCGCGGTGTACGTCTTCCACCGTGGCAGCAACGGCTGGGTGCAAGAGGCCTACATCAAGCCCGCTCAAATCCCGGTCGATGTCGCCGGGCAGTTCGGCACCTCCCTGGCCCTGGCGGGCGACGCCCAGGGCTACACGCTGCTGGTGGGTGCCCCCTTCAACGGCGCGGAGGAACAGGGCGTGGGCGGCGCCAACCCCGGCAGCGGCGTGGGGACCACGGAGAGCGGGGCTGCCTACGTGTTCGAGCGCGCCGCCAACGGCGCCTGGTCCCAGCACAGCTACATCAAGGCCGAACTGGTGGAGCCGGGCGCGAGGTTTGGCTGGTCGGTCAGCCTGTCGCAAGACCGGCAGTGGGCAGCGGTGGGACAACCGACCTCGCTCGACGGCGGATCGGTGGCGCTGTATCAGCGCCTGCCGGGCGGCTGGGCGTTCCGGCAATCGCTGCAGGGCGGCAATACCGAGGCGGACGACGCCTTTGGCACGGCCCTGCAACTCGATGCCAGCGGCGAGACCCTGGTGGTGGGGGCGCCGGGAGAAGCCGGGTCGACGCCGACGGCGGGCACCGCCGCCACCGATGACGATGGGGCACCAGGTGCGGGCGCCGTGTATGCGTTCCGGCGCACTGGCGCCGTATGGGAACAGTTCGCCTATCTGAAGGCCGCTCAGCGCGGGGCCTCCCAGGCCTTCGGCCAAGCGGTGGCCCTGTCCTCCGCCGGCAAGCTGCTCGTGGTGGGAGAGCCCTTCGCTGCCGTCGGCGCGGGGCCCAGCGTCGGCAAGGCCCATCTGTTCAATCTGACCGGATCGGACTGGGTCATCGAGCGCGATTTCATCTCGCCGCTGGGCCTGGCCGGCAACACCTTCGGCGCAGCGGTGTCGCTGGCGGCCGATGCCGATGGCGCGACGCTGGTCATTGGCGATCCGCTGGACAGCACGGCGGGTGCGGGGCTCACCCGTCCACCGCTGGCGGACGGCCAGACCGTCGCGTCGGGAACCGTCTTCGTGTACCGCCGCGACGGCACGGGGGCGTGGTCCGCGCCGGTGTCCGTCAAGGCACCCAACAACCGGTCCGACCTCCGGTTCGGCTTCCAACTGGCGTTGAGCGCCAGCCGGGGCGCTCTCGCCGTGTCGGGCCTGGACAGCAGCGGCTTCAGCGGGGTCGGCCGCGCGCCGGAGTCGGCCACCACGGACACGTCGGCCAGCAACTCCGGCGCTGTCTACCTCTATTGATCGACTCACCAACTTTTCTTTCAGTCAACATGAAACAGCACCTCCTGACCCTGGCCTTGTTGTCCGCCGTGGGCGTCGCCCAGGCGCAAAGCTACGTCATGCTTTATGGCGTCGCCGACATGGCCCTTGAACGCGTCGAGGGCGCCACGGCCACCACCCGCCTGACGTCGGGCCAGCAGTTCGGCTCGCGCCTGGGCATGCGCGGCGCCGAAGACCTGGGTGGCGGGCTGAGCGCGCAGTTCGTGATCGAAGCCGGCCTCCACGCGGACCAGGGCACCCTGGCCCAGGGCGGCCGGGCCTTCGGCCGCCAGTCCTTCGTCGGCCTGGCGGGTGCCTTCGGCGCGGTGCGCCTGGGCCGCCAGTACACCCCCATGGACGACATCGCCAGCATCGTGGGCACCAAGCCCTACGACGTATTGACCGTGGTGCCCATCATCGGCAACGGCGACTACAACCGTGTCGACAACGCCTTCACCTACCTGTCGCCCAGCTTCAGCGGGCTGAGCTTCCAGCTGCAACACAGCCTGGGCGCCGAGCGCGCCAGCATCGATGCCAGCCCGGACTTCCAGCAGCAGACCGGCGCCCATGTGCTGTACGCCAGCGGGCCTCTCACCTTGGGCCTGGGCCTGCAGCGCGTGGCCGACGCCGACGGCGCGACCGCGGGCGATCAGCGCGTTCGCGCGGCGCTGTTGGCGGGCTCCTACCGCTTCGACGCGTTCAAGCTCACGGCCTACGTCGATTCCGAGGACAAGGGCCTGGACAAGCTGAAGGTCTACGGTCTGGCCGGCGCCTACCACTGGAGGGCGAACACCGTGTCGCTGGGCGTCGCCAAGGCGCGCGACGTCGGCGGCCTCGACGCGCCCGACGACGACGCGACCCTCCTCACGCTGCAAGGCCATCACAACCTCTCCCACCGCACCGCGCTGTACGCGCACTACACCCGCGTGCGCAACGGCGCGCAGTCGGCACTGGGTTTCAACAACCCCGTGCCCTGCTGCGTGTCG
>NZ_DATIGV010000084.1:0-16393 GCF_035481345.1 Hydrogenophaga sp.
CGGCGCACCAGGTAGGCCAGCAGGTCGCGGTGCGCGCCCACGGGGGCGTAGACGCGGCAGCCCACATCCGATTCGCGCAGCACCTCGCGGTACACGCCCTCGCCCATGCCATGCAGGCGCTGCAGCTCGAAGCGCGTGTGGCCACGCTGGCGCGCCATGTGCAGCACGGCGGCGATGGTGCCCGCGTTGTGCGTGGCGAATTGCGCAAAGACCACGTCGTCCGCGTCGAGCAGCGCCCGCGCGCAGGCCAGGTAGCTCACGTCGGTGCGGTGCTTGCGCGTGAACACCGGATAGCCCGGCAGGCCAAGTTCCTGCGAGCGCTTGATCTCGCTGTCCCAATAGGCGCCCTTCACCAGCCGGCACATCAGGCGCACGCCGTGGCGGCGGGCAATGGCAGCCACCTCATCGATGAGTTCCACCGCGCGCGTCTGGTAGGCCTGCAGCGCCAGTCCCAGGCCTTCCCACAACGGGTACTCGCGCGCCACGCGCGAGGCCAGCGCCTCGAACACGTCGAGCGAAAGCTCCAGGCGCTCCACCTCCTCGGCGTCGATCGTCAGGTTCAGCGAGGCTTGCGCGGCGCGTTCGCACAGCGTCCACACGCGCGGCACCAGCTCGTTCATCACGCGCTCGCGCTGCGCGGGTTCGTAGCGCGGGTGCAGGGCGCTGAGCTTGATGGACAGGCCATCGTTGAGCGAAGGGTGGCGCATCGGATCGGCGCGGCGCGCGATCGCCTCCAGCGCCTGGCGGTAGCTCTGCAGATAGTGCGCAGCGTCGGACTCCGTGCGCGCGCCCTCGCCCAGCATGTCGAAGCTGTGCCGCACGGCCGGATGGGCGCGCCGCCCGGCCTCGGCGCGGCGCAGGGCGTCATCGATGTCCTCGCCGAGCACGAACTGGCGCCCCAGCAACTGCACCGCGCGCAGCGTGGCAGCCACCACCGAGCGTGCGCCCAGCCGAGCCACGAGGCCCGGTGCCTCGCCCTCGGCGGGCAGCCAGCGCTTGCTCAGTGCGATGGCGGCCGAGGACAGGCGCGCGATCACCGCGTCGGACGCGCCCTCGAAATCCGCGCGGCCCAACTGGTCGGCCGTGAGCGCGATGGCGGTCTCGGTGTCGGGCACCCGCAGCAGCGCCTCGGCGAGGCGCATCAGCGCCAGGCCTTCGTGGCTGCTGATCGGGTATTCGGTGAGCAGGCGCTCCATGGCCCAGAAGGGGGGCGGGTTCTCGCGCACGGCGCGCACCCAGGGCCGGGCGCAGGCCTGAACGGTCGCCCAGTCCAGCGCGCCGCCCAAGGCGGCCAGGCGATCGGCCAACACCGCGGCCTCGGCGCGGTAGGGGTCGGGCAGGCGATCGGTGCCCGCAAGCGGGGTCCTGGGATGTGGGTCGAGCATGGCAGTTCTGGGGAAAGGGTGGTGAATTCGCGCATCGTGACCGCTTGAACGACGAATTTCTCTCCAATTTTTCCGCCAGGAAAGAGAATAATTCGGCATGGGCACCACCACCGACCTCGACCGCGTTGACCTGAAGATCCTGCGCCTGCTGCAGGCCGATGGGCGCCTGCCCAACCTCAAGCTGGCCGAAGCCGTGGGCCTGTCGGCCACCGCCGTGCTGGCGCGCACCCAGCGCCTGCAGCGCGACGGCGTCATCCAGGGCTACGAGGCCCGGTTGGACCCGCACAAGCTCGGGCGCGGCCTGCTGGTCTTCGTGGAAGTGCTGCTCGACCGCACCACGCCCAATGTCTTCGACCAGTTCCGCGCCGCCGTGCAGGTGCACGACGAGATCCTGGAATGCCACATGGTGGCCGGCGGCTTCGACTACCTGCTCAAGACCCGCATGGCCGACATGGCGGCCTACCGTGCCTTCGCCGGCCAGGTGCTGTGGCAGATGCCCGGCGTGCGCGAGACGCGCACCTACGCGGTGATGGAAGAAGTCAAGAGCAGCACGCGGCTGCCCTTGTAACGACCGCGCTCAGGTCAGTGACACGGCTGCCTTGGGTTCGCGCGCCCCGAACACGGCTCGCCCCACGCGCACCATCGTCGCGCCCGCTGCCACTGCGGCCTCCAGGTCCTCGCTCATGCCCATGGACAGCGTGTCCAGCGCGTGGCCCCGTGCACGCAGGTCGTCGTAGGCGGCGCGCGCCAGTTGAAAGAGCGCGCGCTGCGATTCGAAATCGGGCGCGGGCTCGGGGATGCACATCAGCCCGCGCAAGCGCAGGCGCGGCAAAGCCGCCACCGCCTCGGCCAAGGCGGGCAGCTCGGCCGGCGACACGCCGGCCTTGTTCGGGCCGCCGTCCACATTCACCTGCAGGCATACATTGAGCGGGGGCAGGTGATCGGGTCGCTGCTCGCTCAGGCGTTGCGCGATCTTGAGGCGATCGACCGATTGCACCCAATCGAATTGCGTCGCAAGGAGCCGCGTCTTGTTGCTCTGCACCGGGCCGATGCAGTGCCATTCGATGGCTTCGCGCGGCAGCGACTCGGCCAGCAGCGCGATCTTCTCGACGCCTTCTTGCACATAGTTTTCGCCGAAAGCCGTCTGGCCGGCGGCATGGGCCTGACGGACGGCATCGGGCCCGAAGGTCTTGGAAACCGCCAGCAAAGTAACCTCAGCGCTGTCTCGCGAAGCCCCTTCGCAAGCGCGCCACAGGCGCTTCTTCACTTGCTGGAGATTGCCTGCGATCGTCGTCATAATCGTTTGCAAAGCCCCTCAAATACACGGAAAAACCCGGGATGGACATCACCCAACTGCTGGCTTTCAGCGTCAAGAACAAGGCTTCCGATCTTCACTTGTCCGCCGGTTTGCCGCCCATGATACGGGTGCATGGCGACGTGCGACGCATCAACGTCGACGCGCTGGACCACAAGGCTGTGCACGCCATGGTCTACGACATCATGAACGACAGCCAGCGCAAGCAGTACGAGGAGTTCATGGAATGCGACTTCTCGTTCGAAATTGAAGGCCTGGCGCGCTTTCGCGTGAACGCCTTCAACCAGAACCGCGGCGCCGGCGCCGTGTTCCGCACCATCCCGAGCAAGATCCTCACGCTGGAGCAGCTCAACGCGCCCAAGATCTTCGCCGACCTGGCCCTGCGCCCGCGCGGCCTGGTGCTGGTGACGGGGCCCACGGGCTCGGGCAAATCCACCACGCTGGCCGGCATGGTCAACCACCTCAACGAGACCGAGTACGGCCACATCCTCACGGTGGAAGACCCGGTGGAATTCGTGCACGAGTCCAAGAAGTGCCTGGTCAACCAGCGCGAGGTGGGCCCGCACACGCTGAGCTTCTCCAATGCGCTGCGCTCGGCCCTGCGTGAGGACCCGGACGCCATCCTCGTGGGCGAGATGCGCGACCTGGAGACCATCCGCCTGGCCATGACGGCGGCCGAGACCGGCCACCTGGTGTTCGGCACCCTGCACACGTCCAGCGCGGCCAAGACCATCGACCGCATCATCGACGTCTTCCCGGCCGAAGAAAAAGACATGGTGCGCGCCATGCTGTCCGAATCGCTGGTGGCCGTCATCTCGCAGACGCTGTGCAAGCTCAAGGATGGCAGTGGCCGCGTGGCGGCGCACGAAATCATGCTGGGCACCAGCGCCATCCGCAACCTCATCCGCGAAGCCAAGGTGGCGCAGATGTACTCGGCCATCCAGACCGGCAACAGCGTGGGCATGCAGACGCTGGACCAGAACCTCACCGATCTGGTGCGCCGCAACGTCATCAGCCCGGCCGAAGCGCGCGGCAAGGCCAAGATCCCCGAGAACTTCCCCGGTTGACATGACAGCCCCCACGCTCCACCGCTGCGCGGCTCACCGCCCCCCGAGGGGGCTGGCCTTGCCTGGGGCGGCCCGGCGCGGCGGCCGACCCACACGCGGATAAGGACCCACCATGGAACGCGATCAGGCATCGAAATTCATCAACGACCTGCTGCGGCTCATGCTCAGCCGGGGCGGCAGCGACCTGTTCATCACCGCAGACTTCCCGCCGGCCATCAAGGTCGACGGCGCGGTCACCAAGGTCTCGCCGCAACCGCTGACGGCGGGCCACACACTGGCGCTGGCGCGCGCCATCATGAACGACAAGCAGGCCGCCGAGTTCGAGCGCACCAAGGAGTGCAACTTCGCGATCTCGCCGCCCGCCATCGGGCGCTTCCGCTGCAACGCCTTCATCCAGCAGGGCAAGGTCGGCCTGGTGCTGCGGACCATCCCCGCCGTGCTGCCCACCATCGACAAGCTGGGCCTGCCGCAGGTGCTCAAGGACGTGGCCATGTCCAAGCGTGGCCTGTGCATCCTGGTGGGCGCCACAGGCTCGGGCAAGTCCACCTCGCTCGCCGCCATGGTCGACTGGCGCAACGAACACTCCTACGGCCACATCGTCACCGTGGAAGACCCGATCGAGTTCGTGCACCCCCACAAGAACTGCGTGGTGACGCAGCGCGAGGTGGGCCTGGACACCGAGAGCTGGGAAGCCGCGCTGAAGAACACCCTGCGCCAGGCGCCCGACGTGATCCTCATGGGCGAGATCCGCGACCGCGAGACCATGGAGCACGCGATCCAGTTCGCCGAGACCGGCCACCTGTGCCTGGCCACGCTGCACGCCAACAGCGCCAACCAGGCGCTGGACCGCATCATCAACTTCTTCCCCGAAGAGCGCCGCGCGCAACTGCTGATGGACCTGTCGCTGAACCTGCGCTCGCTCGTCTCGCAGCGCCTGGTGCCGCGCCAGGACAACAAGGGCCGCTTCGCCGCGGTCGAGATCCTGCTCAACTCGCCCCTCATTTCCGACCTGATCTTCAAGGGCGAGGTCGCCGAGATCAAGGAAGTGATGAAGAAGAGCACCCAGATGGGCATGCAGACCTTCGACCAGGCGCTGTTCGAGGCCTTCGAGTCCAACCTCATCACCTACGAGGACGCGCTGCGCAACGCCGACTCGCTCAACGACCTGCGCCTGCAGGTCAAGCTCAACAGCCAGCGCGCGAAGACCCTGGATCTCGCGGCCGGCACCGAGCACCTCACCATTGTTTGACCCCCCTGCGCCGCGCCTGCGGCGCGTAGCCCTCCAGGGGGCGACACCAGAGGCCCGGCAAGGCCGGTTCCTCGCTGTCTCTGGGTACCATCGCGGCGTTCCATCACCCATGCAGGAGACCCCGCCTTGAACCCCAAGACCTACGAACCCACTCCGTCGCGTCGCGTCGCCTTCCTTGGCCTGGGCGTGATGGGCAGTCCCATGGCCGGCCACCTGGCCAAGGCCGGCCATCAGGTCACCGTCTACAACCGGACCGCCGCCAAGGGCGAGGCCTGGGCGAAGCAGCACGGCGGCGCCTTCAAGGCCACCCCGCGCGAGGCCGCGGCCGGTGCCGACATCGTTTTCTGCTGCGTGGGCAACGACGCCGACCTGCGCTCCGTGGTATTGGGCGCCGACGGCGCGCTCGCCGGCATGAAGCCGGGCGCCATCTTCGTGGACCACACCACCGCCTCGGCCGATGTGGCGCGCGAGCTGTACGCCGCGGCCAAGGCACTGGGCATCGCCTTCGTGGACGCACCCGTCTCCGGCGGCCAGGCCGGCGCCGAGAACGGCCTGCTCACCGTGATGTGTGGCGGCGACCAGGCCGCCTTCGACGCGGTGAAGCCCGTGGCCATGGCCTTCTCGCGCGCCTTCACGCTCATGGGGGCGCCGGGCGCGGGCCAACTGACGAAGATGGTCAACCAGATCTGCATCGCGGGCCTGGTGCAGGGCCTGTCCGAAGCCATCGCCTTCGGCCAGAAGGCAGGCCTGGACATGAACCTGGTGCTTGACGTCATCGGCAAGGGCGCGGCGCAAAGCTGGCAGATGGACAACCGCGGCAAGACCATGGTGGCCGGGGAGTTCAACTTCGGCTTCGCCGTGGACTGGATGCGCAAGGACCTGGGCCTGGTGCTCGACGAGGCCAAGCGCAACGGCGCGCGCCTGCCCGTCACGGCCCTGGTGGACCAGTTCTACGCCGACGTGCAGGCCATGGGCGGCCAGCGCTTCGACACCTCCAGCCTGATCAAGCGGCTGAAGTGAGGCGGGGCGGCGCGGCTCAATCGCCGGACTTGCCGCGCTTTCTCGAGTCGGCGGCGTAGTGCCCCGCCTCGGCGGGCTGGCCCTGCGTCTCGACGCGGATGGTCCGCCGGTATGCCTGCCACTCCTGCGGCGTCAAGGCCGGCTGCCCATCCTCTTGTACTTCCAGGCCGTCCACCTCCTGAGAAGTGTGCGCGCGCTCATCGTAGGTCTCGCGCAGGAGCGGCTGCACCTGCAGCAGCGGCACCGTCTTGGGCAACACGATGTCCACGTCGGTGGCCACGAGCTGGATGTTCATGAACAGGGGACAGGGCTGGTAACGGTCGGTCTCGACGATGCCCTCGTAGGGTGAATACAAAAAGCTGCCGCGCATGTTGCTGGGCGGGCGCACCAGCACGCTCCAGCCGGGAGCGGTGCTGCACAACAGGCCGGTCCAGACCTGCACCAGGCCGGGCAGTTGCAAGCGCGTGAGGAAAGGGGGCGACAGGTCCACCAGGTCCTCGGGCGCGTGCGCGTTCCAATAGTCGGCGAACCCCGGGAGTTCAGAGCGCACCAGGGGTTGCCAACGGCCGTCTTCCTTGACGAAGACGTCGGAGCCATTCCAGCGGAGGCAGACCTCCTCCGCCGGAAAGGCATACCAACCGAAAGAAGAGGCCATTCGCATGGCCTCGCAATGGCGGTAAGCCATCGTGGGCATCAGGCCGAGGGCGGCCTTGTCGGCCCGCATGGGCGGGATGGCAGCCGGATAGATGCGGTGGAACCTGATGGTGGGGGTCGGTTGCCTGTCCGGCTGCATGGGCATGTTGCAGGGCCTTCTTTAGAGGATTCAGCGTTGATTCGCCACCGGCATTTTCCCCCGGGCGTGCGCCGCAACAGTCGGTGTGGTGATGCACCCCCCACCAATGAGAGCCGACCGATTGGCCGGCCCAGCCTGAGGCGCGCGGGAATCCCCTTGGGACAATTGTTGACGCACATGCGCAGCGACGGCCAGCGTGGTGATGCAGCCCCCGCCGATGAGCGCGGACCGGCTGGCCTGCTGTGCCGGCGGCCTACGCGAATCCCCCTGGGGTGACTGCTTGCGCACATGCGCAGCAACGGCCGGTGTGGTAATGCAACCACCGCCGATGAGGGCCTTGGTTGCCACGGCACGGATTGAGGATGAGCTTTTTGTGATGTTCATCAGAATCTCCAGAAAATTACATAGAAGTGGATAGACTGGCTCGTTGGTGAGCCGGGTCGATCAGACCATCAAGGGGAGTGCCGTGCAATTTGTTGTGCTGTCCAACCGTCACTTGCATGCCAGCGGAGCCACGCCGGCCGTAGTGCTTCTGGCCTCCTTCGCTCCGGCCGCCGCGTCCGGGAACACGCCATGAGCGCCACCGACTTGAGCTTTGCGGGTCCCCGCGTCGAGGAACGCCCCCTGATGGCGATGGACTTGGCCTATGGCAGCTCCAGCGTGCGGGATGGTGGTGGCCCGCTCGTGAACCGGCTGCAGCGTTGGGCGGGGGACGCGTATTGGCAACTGCTGTCCCACCACAAGGGCCACATCGTCCAGCAGACGAGTCACGGGCTGACGATGGAGTTCGCCGACGCTCGGCACTGCATGCAGGCGGCGTTTGCCCTGAACGAGTTGGCCGAGACCCTGAACGCACGCGCGAGCGAATCCGAACAGTTGCGCCTGCGCACTGGCGCTCATCTGGCCGGCTATGGCCGCGGCCAACGCACCCCTCTGGAGCAGGACGTGCAACTGACCTCGGAGCTGACCGCCATGGCCGAGCCTGGCGAAGTCCTCGTCACCGCGGAATTGCGCGACCGACTCGCCGATGGCCTGGACGCCGACCTGGAAGACATGGGCCATTGGGTGGAATCGTTCGCCCAGCCAGTGCGCCTGTTCCGGGCTCATCCTCGGCATGAGCGTGCGGCCGAGCGCCTGCCCAACGGCAGCCGCGATCTTCGCCCTGGCTTGGCCGTCATCCCCTTCAAGGCGGGCGTGCATGAGTCCAAGCGCTGGATGATCGGCGAGTTGATCGCCGACGGGGTCATCGCACGCCTGTCCCATAGCCTCGGCCTGCGGGTGATCGCCCGGCAATCCACCACGGCGCTTCGCGACAGTGATGGACTCCAACAGATCGAGCATCACCTGGGTGCCACCTTTGTCCTGTCGGGCAGCTACAGCATTCGCAACGGCCGGTTGATCGTGACCGCAGAACTGGCGGAGGCGCGCAGCCACGCGCTGTTGTGGACGGGGCGGTTGCAGCATGCTCTGGACGATCTGCTCCAAGAGCAGAGCGAACTGCTGCACGAGCTGGCGCACACGGTGGCGCAGGCGCTGGGCACGGCACACGTCAGCCAGGCCCTGGCGCGCCCCTTGCCGAGCCTGGACAGCAGCTTTCTCATGCTGGCCGGTATCTCGATGGTGCACAGCCACTCAGCCAAGGCCTTCGAGCGCGGCCGGGAGGCCTTGACTGCGCTGACCGAACGCCACCCTGGGCATGCTCTGCCCCGCGCATGGTTGGCCATGTGGCACGCCTTGAACGTGGTCAAGGGCAGCAGCGCCCATGCGGCTCGCGACATCAAGCAGGCGCGCGAGCAGACGCAGCGCGCGCTGGATGCCGAGCCTCGCAATGCGATGGCTCAGGCGGTCGAGGGATACATCCAGTACCAGTTGCTGGGCAACCTCAAGCTGGCGCATGGTCACTTGACGTCGGCGGTCGAGGCCAATCCCAGCGAACCCATGGCTTGGCTGTTCAAAAGTCTCTTTTCCGCCATGTGGGGCTCCAGCTCCCTGGCGGTGACCGAGGCCTACGTCGCGCGCTCGCTGTCGCCCGTCGACCCCTTGCAATACTTCTTCGACCTGTTCACAGGCAACGCCTTGTTGGCCGACCGCCAACTGGAGCATGCCATCACTTGCGGTCGCAAATCCCTGAGGGCCCACAAGCACCACGTCCCCACGCTGCGAGTGCTGCTGACAGCCCACGCCGAGTTGGGACAGATTGACCAAGGACGGGCCGTCGTGGATCAACTGCGGGCCGAGGCACCGGAGCTGACGGTGTCCTCGTACCTCGGCATGGGCAGCCAGGAAAGCCCCTTGCGTCAGCGCATGGCCAACGCCATGCGGATGCTGGGCCTCCCGGAGGCGTGATCGGCTGAATCGCTGGCCGCGCCGTAGACGTCGCGGGCCGGAATCGACGCCCTCTTTCGCTGTGATTGACGAGCCACGCCTCGCGTCTTCTTGATGAATGCACCATCCACTGATCGAACCGCTGACAGTCATCCCGAAGCGCATTGTTGTTGACCTTGGCCAGATCATCGGCAGACGCCTTGTTCAGCGCATGGAGCGCATCCAGGCTGCCCTTGCCACTGCCAGCCAGCACCCGGATGCCGAGCTTGCCCTGGTCCAGCACGGCCTTGGCACCGAGCAGCCAGGTCTCTGGGTAGACCCCTTCAAGCCCCTGCGCCTTTTGTTGCGCGACGTTCTAGTAGCCCAGCGCGGCCAACTGCTGGTTGATGAAGTTGACGGTGTCGTTGCACGCCTCTCCTTCACACGCGGCCACGGCATTGGCCAGCAGGCGGTCGCTGAGCTCGTCTTTGTACCTGAGCGCCGCAGCTGTGTCGCATTGCTGGCCCGAGGTCTTGCAGGCCTTGTCGGCCTTGTACAGGCTCACGCGCTCCTGGTAGCTGAGGTAGTTGTTCGTGACCTCGTTGAACGCGGCGCCAGCACCGGTTGAACCACCGACCGCTGCCCCAGTGGCCGTACTGGCCAATGCCGTCCGGGTGTCTGCCAAGGCGCCATCGATGCCCGCTGTGTACAGCGCGTCGGCCACCACGGGCGCGCTGAGCGTGCCCGTGGCGGCACCTGCCGCGCCGGCAACCCCGCCGCTCAAGCCGCCGACGGCGGTGTGCGCCAGCAGGCGCATCGTTCCCTGATCGCCCCAGTCGACGTCCCCCGTTCGGGCGTCCTTGTCGCCCGCGATGCCGCTGATGCCCGAGCGGGTGATGCTGCTGGCATGGCCCTTGTCGTCGCCCCAACCCACGCCGCTGGGGCGGCTGACTTCCTGCACGGGCTGGCCGTCCGGGAGAGGCAATCTCACGCCGCTTTTTGGTATGAGCGGATGAGGTCCGCCGTATCGATCTCGCCTTTCTCGTCTGCGATGTCCATAGCCGTGGCTCCGTAGCGATCAGTCTTCGCCACGTCCGCCCGCCTATCGATCAACAGCCTTGCCACCCCGGAGTGTCCCCAGGCTGCTGCGCACATCAGCGGAGTGACGCCGTCTACTGTCTGGGCGTTTACGTCAGCACCGAGAGACACCAAGTACTCCGCGATTGCAACTTCGCCGTTGGCAGCCGCTTCGTGCAACGCCGTCATTCCCCCATATCCGGTCGCGCCGATGGATGCGCCGTTGCGCACCAGCGTTTCTGCTGCTGCAAGAAGGCCTACTGCTGCCGACGCCATAAGCGGTGTTCGCCCGTGCAGGCCTACTTGATTCAAATCGAGCCTCCGGGCTTCTAGCTCAAGCTGCTCTTGGGAAGCGCCAGTCACCAGAAGCTCAATGAAGCTCTCAATCTTCAAGCGATCGTTCATGGCAAGACGTTAAAGTTGCCGAGTTGAATTCGGTCCAGCAGTTCTTGATAGACCTCGAAAGTCATAGGCGTCGCAGGAGAGACAACGAAATGACCTGACCTGCCGGATGGGAGTGCTTGAAGGCCCTCTGGCAGACTGTTGACCGGGAACGCGCCTCCATACTTCTGAATATATGGATCCTGCGGATCGAGATTCAGCGACAAGCCTTGCGGTTTGCCATTTTTGCCTAGCGGGTGAATAAGACTGTCGGCTGCTTGCGTGACGTCCACGCCTAGTCGGGCGGACAGGTTATCTCCACCTCGGAACAGCGTTTCACCGGCAGCATCGCCCTCCTTGAGTGTCTTGGCCAGCATATCTGCCAGCGGCTCACCCACCCTCTTGAGCACGCCCCCGGCCACCGGCACCACCCCCACCGCCGCCCAGAAGCGGCTGACCTCCTCGTCCGAGACGCTGCTGCGCCCAGTCATCACCTGCACGAGCGACTCACCCGTGCCATAACCCGGTGCCAGTTCAATCGCTGCCTGCGCCAGGTCATTGGCCTGCTCCGGCGTGAGCGTGTTGCGCTTGCCGATTTCAGCCAGGGTGCCCGCGCGCTCCAGCGCCGCCATCTGCTGGTCGATGCGGCGGAAGTCTTGGGCCGTGCAGTTCGCCCCGCATTCGTTGGTGAGGCGCGCGTTCTCCCGGCTCACCCGGCGGTTGACCTCTCTGTAGGGGCTGTGCGCCACGTAGTTGTGCGCGGCTTGGTTGAGTAAGGCTGCCGCTCCCGCGCCACCCCCCACCGATCCGAGCGCAGCACCAGCCACCTGGGTCACCGCCTGGCGCAGCGGCTCGGGCAGGTTCAAGTCCGCGATGGCCTCCCCCACCACCGGCACGATGGCCGCACCCGCGCCTGCTCCCACGGCGCCTTGCACGCCGCCCGTGAGCAGGCCGATCGTCGCGTGCAGGCCCACGCGGTACTCGCCGCCTTCGTCCCACTTGCGCGCTTCTTCTTCCTTGCCTTCGCGGCGCAGCGCCACGGCCTGCTTGTCCGCATAGCTCGCGGCCATCGGCACGGCCTGCTGCCCAAACCCCTTGGTGATGACCACCTGGGCGTTGACCTCGTCCTTGACCTTGTCCTTGTCGAAGATCGGCGCCAACCCCGTCTCGGCGTCTCCCGTTCGGGCGTCCTTGTCACCCGCGATGCCGCTGATGCCGGCCTGGGTGGTGCTGCTGGCCTGACCATCGTCCGATCCGATGCCCGCGCCGCTGCTGCTGAGCTGGCCGCCTGCGCCCACCGTCGCACTGCTGGAGCTGGCCTTGTAGCGCGCCTCGTTGTGCACGTCTTCCAATTCAAGGCCGCCCTCGCTCTCAAGGCCGTTGCGCTGCTCGTCCACCGCCACCTGGGTGCTGGTGATCGCGCCGCCCTTGAGCACGGTCTTGCCCTTGACCTTGACGTCGAAGCCGGCGTCGCCCGCGCGGATGCCGCTTTGTTCGCCGACGCTGGCGTATTCGCTCTCGATGTTGCTTCTGCTGGCGCTGTAGGAGCCCGTCCGCCTGGACGCGGGCGTTGGTGCGCACGGGGGATTCGCCCTCGATGCAATTTTCAGCACTGGCCTAGCCAGTGCTGAGGCCGGGGAAGATCAAGTTCATCGACACTGCGGCTTGCTTGATTAGCTCTAGCGCTTCGGGGGTTGGCATATATCTCCCTTCTTCGATCTCAAACACCAGAACGTCGTAGCCAAGGCCACACTCCCCGTGTTCGATGAAGTGTTGTGCCTCTTTCGCTGCACCCGGGTCAATGAGTGCTTCATTGATATGCAGCACACGAGTCAGCAATGGTTCCGGATGAGACAGGTTCATCTTGGATTTCTCGAAAGATTGGTGGGATAGCCAGTCACGATACGGCCGCCACGAGAGGACGGCTCAACAACTACCTCAATATCAACTCCGTCTCGCGAACCACGAACGATGGTGCGCCCTCCTCGCGCAGGTATCGTGATTGACGCGGGATCAGTGGCCACATCCGAGATGCTCCCCAGTACCTTATCCGCATCCCAACTCTGAGGAAATGGCGTTTTACCCGGTTGCCCCGGCCAAAGGTGCCCACCGCTTCCGGGCCTGTCGCCCACCAAAATGTGCTGCGCGCCATCCGCGTCAATCAGCGACGGCAGTTCGACTGACTGGTCCTGACCGTTGATGTTCATCACGGTCGACGACCCGACGCCTCCTGTGTCGATGGGGCTCACCGTCGTGCCGATCCCAGTGACCGGGACGCCCACACCGCTCGGTGGCACGTCCATCGGGTCAGCCGTGGCTCCCGGTGTTGTCGCGCCCTTGTTGTCCACGCTACCCCACACCGGGCTCACCGTATTGCCGCCGTGCGGGTCCGGATCGATGTTCTCGTAGCCCGGAATCCGCGCGCCGTCTGCCGGATCGACCAATGCCGCAACCTTGGCCACCAGCGCGACGCCCCCCAAGCGCAGGGCCTGCAAGCAGGCTGGTGAACTCAGGCATGCGCGGGCCGCCACCGCCCCACCCGCCACGACGCTCTCCACCAGCAGCGGAATCGCGATGACCGCGTTGTGAGACGCTTCATTGAAGCCCGCCGAGGCACCTTCCGAGCCACCGATTGCGGCGCCTGCGCCCAGCGCGCTGAGTTGAGTGATCGCTCTCGCGGCGTCAGCGGGAACACCCAAAGATTGCAGGAACGCCTGCACGTGGGGTGCGCTCGCACTGCTGAATGCCGCCGCAGATGCACCTTCGATGCCACCGGTCAAGCCGCCAATGAGCGCGTGGCCGACCGCCCGACAAGCGCCGTCTGGTGCCCAACATTGCGCGGCGTCCTCGTCGCCGGCCTTCACTGCTTCTTCGAACAGCCGGTTGGCATAGTCGCGCCAAGCCGGCACCGCCTGCTGCCCAAACCCCTTGGTGATGGCCACCTGGGCGTTGACCTCGTCCTTGACCTTGTCCTTGTCGAAGATCGGCGCCAACCCCGTCTCGGCGTCTCCCGTCCGGGCGTCCTTGTCACCCGCGATGTCGCTGATGCCGGCCTTGGTGATGCTGCTGGCCCGACCGTCGTCCGATCCGATGCCCGCGCCGCTGCTGCTGAGCTGGCCGCCCGCGCCCACCGTCGCGCTGCTGGAGCTGGCCTTGTAGCGCGCTTCGTTGTGCACGTCTTCCAGCTCAACACCGCCATCACTCTCGAAGCCGTTGCGCCGCTCGTCCACGGCGACTTGCGTGCTCGTGATCGCCCCGCCCTTGAGCACGGTCTTGCCCTCGACCTTGATGCCGAAGCCGCCATCGCCCGCCCGTATGGCGCTTTGCTCGCCGACGCTGGCGTACTCGCTCTGAATGTCGGTCTTGCTCGCGCTGAAGGAGCCTCCCGCCCCGGCGCCGAAGGTGGCGCTGGCGCTGCTCTGTTTGCTCTTCTCCCGGTAGCTCGCGCTGTCCTGCAGGCTCTCGATGAGCAGGTCGCCACCGATGTCGGCCTCCACCCGCTCGGCGCTGACCACCGCGCCGGCCAGGATGGTGTCCTCACCCGACTCGATGCTCACGCGCTCACCCGCGCGGACGTGGGTGTTGGTGTGGCTGAGCGATTCGCCCTCTGCATTGCCTTTGCCCGAACTCGCGCTGGCCGTGAAGCCCACACCGGCACCGCTGCCGCCGAGCTGCATGCCCACGCCAAAGCTGGCCGCGTGGTTCTCGCTTTCGGTTCTTTCCTTCGTGGTGTTCTCAGCGGCGCGCAGCTCCACCTTGCCTTCTGCCTTGAGGCGGGCTTCTCGGCCTGCCGTGAGATCGCTGCCACGGATGAGGATGTCGCTGCGTTCTCCGGCGCCCTTGTCCGCCCCTTCGGCGATGAAGACGATGTCGCCACCGGCGAGCACGCGGCTACCCTGAGCGCTGTCCGAGTTCGCTTCGCTGGTGCTGCGGCTGCTGGAGCTGCCGATGCTGAAGTTGATGGCCATGCCGCCGCTGGCGTCGCCCTGGCGCTGCGCTTGGGCGGCGGTGTTGATGCCTTGGCGGACCTGCAGCCCGGCGGTGGCCGCGCCCAGGGCTTTCATGCGCTTGTTGTCGGTGTGGCCGATGGCGTCAAGCGTCTCCACCGCGCCCTGCATGGCCTGCACGGGCGCGCCGCTCAGGCCCACGGTGAAGCCGCTCTGGCGCATCTTCTCTTCCTGCCAGCGCTGTTCGCTGGTGCGGGCTTCGGTGACGCGGATGTTCTTGGCGCGGACGTCGATGTCGCCTTCGGGGGCGAGTACGTCGGAGCCCACCTGCTCGTAGGTCTGGCCGGCGCGGATGTTCACGTCGCCCCTCAACGCGCCCAGGGTGCTGCCCGCCGCGCCGGTGCCCGAGACTTGCTGTTCGCTGCTGTGTTGCTGGCGGCCCAATGTGAGGCCGGCGCCGCTGCCGTACAGGCCGCTGGTCTTCTCCTCCCGGAAGCGCTCCTGGCGGTGTTCGGTGCGTGCACTGAGCACGCGCACGTCGCCGCCCGCGCTCACGTCCAGGTGCTCGTCGGCGATGGCGTGCGAGCCTTTGAAGGTGATGTCGCCGTCGGCGCTCAAGGCCACGTTGCGCCCGCCGAGCGAGCTGCCCTGGGCGCGGGTGTGGCTGTCCAGGCGGCGGGTCTCGGTGCTGGAAGAGCCCAGTACGCCGCTGCTCTTGGCGTAGACGCCGTGTTCGACCTGGTAGTTGGCCTCGCCGGCGGTGATATCCAGGTGGCGCCCGGCGTGGATGTTCAGGCGGCCGTTGTTGTCTTGCTCGTAGTAAGGGGACTCGCTGTTCGGGCCATCGTTTCCGTTGAGGCCGGCGTTGTTGCGGTCCCCGTTGGCCTGCACCTGGGCGGCGCGCATCTGCACGTCGCGCCCACCCGAGAGGCTCACTTCATTGCCGCCGATGGCGCTGCCCACCTCGGCGCTGCGCTGCACGCGCCCGTAGTTCTTCTCGTCGCGCGTGGTGTCCAGGGCCTCGCGGGTGTTCAGGGTGCTCAGGCGCAGGTCGCGCCCGGCGTGCATGTCCACCACGCCTGCTTGGCCTGCTTGGCCGGCCTGGGCGAGCGCGGCCTGCAGTTCGATGTCCTGCCCGGCGCGCGCGAGCAGCACGCCGGCGTCCTCGCTCACGTACAGGCGGGCCACCCGCTCGAGCACCACGGCCTGGCCATCCGTGCTCTGGGCGCTGGTGCTGGTGACCTTGATGTCGCGCCCGGCGTCCAGCACGAGCAGGTCTTTGGCGCTGACGTCCCCGCCATCGACCTCGATGTCTTGCTGCGCCCGCAGTGCGGTGACGCCCTGGCTGCCGATGCGCCCGCTGCTGTGGATGCCGTTGGCATCGATGAGCACCAGGTCTCGCCCGGCCACGCTGCCGCTGTTCAAGAACTCGCCGCTGAGGTTGAGGTGGACTTCGCGCCCGGCGATCAGGGCCCCGTCGGGTGCCAGCTCGCCTTCGCGGGGCATCAAGTAGACGCGGGGCACAAGCGCGGTCACTGTTCGTCCATCGGGCAAGGTCACTTCCTGGGCTTCGAGCCAGACGATGTCGCTGGTGAGGGCGGCCACCTGCTCGGCCGTGAGGGTGATGCCCGGCCTGAGTTGGTGGGCCTGGGCGAAGGTGGCGCCGGCCTGCAGGAGGGCCAGGTACTGGGCGTCGTCGTCCGTGTGGTCACCCAGGAAGCGCTGGCCGGTGAGCTGGGCGATCTGCTCGCGCATGAGGCGCTGTTCGAGGAAGCCGTCGCCCAGGCGCTTGTGCACGCTGGCCGGGTCGATGTTGAGTGCGGCGAGCTGGTAGTCCGAGGCGAGCCACTGGCGC
>NZ_DATIGV010000085.1:0-49228 GCF_035481345.1 Hydrogenophaga sp.
TGCGGCGCGCGTTGATCCTGCTGGGCGTCGCGCTGCTGGCCGGCGGCGCGGCGGCCCAGTCGCTCGACGAGCGCCTGGCCGCCTGCGCGGCCTGCCACGGCACCGGCGGCGCGCCCGCGCCGCTGGCCAACACGCCCACGCTCGCGGGCCAGCCGCTGTTGTTCCTGGAGAACCAGCTCGTCATGATCCGCGAGGGCTTGCGCGACATCCCCGCCATGAAGGGCCTGCTGGACGGGGTGAGCGACGCCGACCTCTCCGCCATGGCGAAGCACTTTGCGCAACAGACGATCCGGCCGCAAGCCGGCGCGCGCGACGCGGCGCTGTTCGCGCGCGGCCAGCAGGTGGCCGACGGCAACCGCTGCGCGAGCTGCCACCTGCCCGGCTACGCCGGCCGCGAGCAGATGCCGCGCCTGGCCGGCCAGCGAGAGGACTACCTGCTGCACTCCATGCGGCAGTTCCTGAACGGTCAAGCGACGGGGCGCGACACCATCATGGCGGCGTCCCTGCACGGCCTGAAGGACGAGGACCTCAAGGCCCTGGCGCACTACCTCGCGCAGCTCGCGCCCTGAACAGGCGTAACGAGTGCGTGCGGTCCCTGGCACCCGCGCGCGGACGGGACAGGCACCCGCTTCCCAAGCGCGGGCCCACTCATCAGAATGGGGGCGTCCCCACCACCGAACCGTCGCCACCGTGGATGCGCTGCCACCGATCGCACAGCTTCCCTTGCCGGGGGCCCGGTTCACGGTCGCGTTCGGTGCTTCACCCAGTGGCCTGAGCGCCGGCAGCCGGGCGCTCGAGGCTCGCACGGGGGGCCGGTGGTCCGACTGGTCCATCCTCGCACCCGACTCGCGCGCGCCCCTGCTCGCCGCGCTGGGCCGCGCCCAATCCTTCGCGCTGGACCTGCGCCTGCGGGACGATCCGCAGGGCCGCGCCATCCACCTGCACTGCGCCGGCCACTGGCAGGCCGAGCGGCGCGCACACGCCTGCCTGCTCGCCGACGTCAGCGACCTGCGCGCGGCGCACGAGGCCACCGACCGCCGCCTGCAATTGCTGCAGGAGATGGTCGACAGCCTGCCGCTGCTGATGATCCAGCTCGACACGGGGCCGGACCTGCGCTGCGCGTTCGCCGGCGGCGCCTTGCTCGAACTCATCACCCCGCGCGACCGCCCCCTCGTCGGCCGCGATGCCCTGAGCCTGTTCGGACAGGAACTGTTCGACAGCATCCAGGCCCGCCTGCGCGAGGGCACACCGGGCCAGCCCCTGCCGTTCGCCTGGCGCGTCACCGACGCCCAGGGCCTGGAACGGGTGCTGGAGGGCAGCCTGCGCACCCTCGTGAACGAGGCGGGGCTCCCCAGCGGCCACCTGCTCGATGCGCTGGAGACCACCGCCTACCACGCCACCATGGCGCAGTTGCGATCGAGCGAGGAGCGCGTGCGCCGCTTCGTCGCGGCGAGCAGCGACGCCATCATCGTGCACGTGGCCCAGCGCATCGTCGACGCCAACCCGGCCGCCTGCCGTCTGCTGGACACGCCGGCGCAGGCGCTGCGGGAGCGCCGCTTCGAGGACCTGATCGCGCCCGAGGACCGGGCGGCCTACCTCACCAACACCGGCGAGGAATCGAACGACGCGCACGAATGCGGCCTGATCGACCGGCACGGCGCGCGCCTGGCCGTCGAGCTGATCGACCGCACGGTGCAGCGCCAGGGCCGGCGCATGCGCATGACCATCATCCGCGACGTGCGCGACCGCCGCGAGGCGCAGGCCCGCATCCGTGAACTCATTGCCCACCTGAGCGCGCAGAAGGACCGCGCCGAGGCCGCCGACCGCGCCAAATCGCTGTTCCTGTCCGCCGCCAGCCACGACCTGCGCCAACCCATCCACGCGCTGGGCCTGTTCCTCACCAGCCTGGAGACCCTGACCCGCAACCCGGTGATGCCGCTGGCCACGCTCGATGAACTGGGGCGGCGCATGCGCGCTTCGCTGGACGCGCTGAGCCGCCTGCTGAACTCGCTGCTCGACGTCTCCCGGCTGGACGCGAACGCGGTGGTGGTCACGCCCGTGCCGGTGTCACTGGAGCGGATGTTCAGCGAACTGGACGACGACCTGGCCGACACGGCGATCCAGAAAGGCCTGCGGCTGGACGTGATGCAGAGCAGCGCCTGGGTGCACACCGACCCGGTGGTGTTGCGCCGCATCGTGGACAACCTGGTCTCCAACGCGATCCGCTACACACGGCGTGGCCGCGTGCTGGTGGGCGCACGGCCACGCGGCGCCTGCGTCGAGATCCAGGTCTGGGACACGGGCATCGGCATCGCGGCCGACCAGCTCGACGCCATCTTCGGCGAGTTCTATCAGGTCAGTCCCAACACGCCGCCGGCCGGTGGGCTGCGCGGGCTCGGGCTGGGCCTGTCCATCGTGCAGCGCTCGGCCCGGCTGCTCAATGCACGGCTGCAGGTGCGATCGACACCCGGTCGCGGCTCCATGTTCTCCATCACCGTGCCACGCGGCGAGCCGGCGCCGGTGGACCCGGCGCCAGCGCCCAGCGCGCCAGCGATCGCTGCCGCGCACACCGAGAACATCAAGCGCCACGTGCTGGTCATCGACGACGACGCGCAGGTGCTGAGCGCCATGCAACAGCTGCTGCAGGCCTGGGGCCACAAGGTCTGGTGCGCGGCCGACGCCGACCAGGCGATCACCTTGGCCGTCATGCACGGCGACGACATCGACCTCGTGCTCACCGACTACCACCTGGGCGGGGAAATCAACGCGAGCCAGTTCATCGACACGGTGCGCGCCTGCCTGCCGCGGCCCGTGCCCGTGCACGTCTTCACCGCGGACACGTCCACACCGGTGGCGCAGGAGATCCGCGCCCTGGGCCTGTCGCTGCTGCACAAGCCGGTGCGGCACGACGCGCTCCAGCAGGTGCTGGAACAGGAGGCAGTACCGTGAGCGCTGCCGGGCCGTTCCCAAGGCGCTCAGCCCCGCAGCGCGCAGCGCGGAGGGCATTCCTGTGAGCGCCGCGCTCGAGCCGCTCGACTGGGTCGAGCAGATCGACGGGCCCGCCGCCCTGCTGTGCCCTGCACCCTGGCGGCTCATGCCCAACGCGGCGCTCGGCGCGCTGCTGCGACCGCACGAACAGGAGCCGTCCGGCTTCCGCAAGGCCTTCGCGGCCGGCGGCGACGCGCTGGGCGCCCGCCTGGCCAGCGGCCAGCCCTTCCATGGCCGGCTGCGCCTCGACCCGCCGCCCGGCTCGAACACCCCGCGCCTGCTGCACGCCGACTTCGCGCCGCTGGCCGGCCGCGACGACTGGGTCTGCACCTTCGTCGACCTCACGCCCGTCGAGCACGCGCCCAGCCGGCGCGCACTGACGCTGCAGCGCCTGACGGACACCCTGGATCAGTTGCAGGAGCTGGTCTCCATGGTCAGTCACGAGGAGATCCTGCTGTACGTCAACCACGCCTACGCGCGCCACCACGCCACCACCACCGAGGCGGCGACGCACCAGCAGCTGCGACAGGTGATGGGCGACAACTACTTCCTGACCGCGCCCTTCCGCGGTGAGTTCTTCCGCACCCCGCGAGCGGTGCGCTACGAGCGGATCATCCCCGACCTGACGAAGGGCGAGGACCGCGTCCTGAATATCGTGCTGTGCCCCGTGTTCGACAAGCCCGGCGGCCCGCCGAAGATGGCCACCCTGGCGCGCGACGTGACGCTGCGCCACCAGGGCATGCAGGCCTTGCGCCAGACGCTGGACCGGCTCAATGCGCTGTTCGAAGCCGGCATCGAAGGCATCCTGCTGAGCGACAAGGGCCTCATCACCGACGCCAACCCGATCGCCTGCCGCCACATCGGCCTGGAGCGCGGGCAGCTCATCGGCCAACCGCTGGTCCATGCGCTGGAGATGCTGGGCGTGCCCCCGCTGGACGGCCTGCTGGAGGGGGCTGGCCGCGAGGACATGCAACTGACGCTGTGGTCCGGCACGGACCACCGGCCACCGCTGCACGTCCAGGCCATCACCTTCCTGGACGAAGACCGGGCCTGCCAGGCGGTGCTGCTGCAGGACGTGAGCTACCGCTACCAGGCGCAGCAGCGCATCGACCGGCTCGTCGCCGATTTGCGCTGGCAGACCGGCCGTGCCGAGGCGGCCGATCGGAGCAAATCGGTGTTCCTCGCCTCGGCCAGCCACGACCTGCGCCAGCCCATCCACGCGCTCGGCCTGTTCCTCACCGCCATCCAGAGCCTGAGCCGCGCGCCACCGCCCTTGCCCAGCGAACCCTTCATGCCCATCGTGCAGCGCATGCGTGCCTCGCTCGATGGCCTGATGCGGCTGCTGGACATGCTGCTCGGCGCCTCGCTGCGAGACGCCCGGCAGCAGGCGATGAGCCCCCGGCCCCTCGCCTTGCAACCGGTGTTCGAGGAACTGGTGTCGGAGTTCGCCCCCGTGGCCGCCGAGAAAGGGCTGGCGCTGCGCGCCGTGCCCAGCCGCGCCTGGGTGTTCTGCGACCCGACCGTGCTGCACCGCGTGCTGGCCAACCTGATGAGCAATGCCATCCGCTACACCGAGCGCGGGCGCATCGTGCTGGGCGCGCGCATGCGCGGCACCGCGCTCGAGCTGCAGGTCTGGGACACCGGCATCGGCATCGCCCCCGACCAGCTCGACACCATCTTCCAGGCGTTCTACCGCGGTGAGGCGCCGCGCGTGGTGCCGGGCGAACGCGCCGAGGGCCTGGGCCTGTCCATCGTGCGGCGAGCCGCCGCCGACATCGGTGCACGGCTCGACGTGCGATCAGCGCCAGGACGCGGCTCGATGTTCTCGGTGCGCCTGCCGCGCAGCCAGCCGCAGGGACACGACAGGCCGCGCGAAGCGCTCGTGCAGGCACAGGCCGGCTCGGGCCGCCACGTCCTGCTCATCGAAGACGACGAACAGGTGCTGCTGGCCACCGCCAGCCTGCTCGAATCGTGGGGCCATCGGGTAATCAACGCGCGCAGCGCCACCGAGGCGCTGCGCCTGTTCGAGACCGACCCCCGGCACATCGATGCCCTGATCTGCGACTACATGCTCGACCCGTCCATGGACGGGCTGGCGCTGCTGCTGCGCCTGCGCGAGCAACACCCCGGCCCGCTGCCGGTGTGCATGATCACCGGCGACATGTCGGCCGAGCGCATCGAACAGGCGCGGCGGCACGGTTTCACGCTGCTGCACAAGCCCGTCCACGCGGCCGCCCTGCAGCGCTTCCTGCAAGGCGTGACCTGAAGGGATGGCCCCCGCGCTCCGCCGCTGCGCGGGTCGCCGCCTCCCCCGAGGGGGCTGATCCGCCTTGGGGCGGCCCGGCGGCGGATCGCGCCGCGCGGCGCCGTCTGCTGCGGGCCCCGTGGGGCCGCGCGCATCACTGCTTCGGTATGCCCGCGCGCTCGATCACCGCGCCCCAGCGCTTGATGTCGCTGGCCAGCAGCGCCGCCGCCTGCTCGGGCGTGGACGCGCGCGGGTCGATGTTGAGTTCGCGCAGCTTCTTCTGCACCTCGGCATCCGCCACGGCGGCGGCGATCTCGCGCTGCAGGCGATCGATCACCGGGCGCGGCGTCTTCGCGGGCGCGGCGATGGCGTTCCACGACGAGGCCACGAAGCCGGTCACGCCGGACTCCACCGCAGTGGGCACGTCCGGCAGCACGGTGGAGCGCTTTTCGCCCGCCACGGCCAGGGCGCGCAGCGCGCCGCCCCGGATCTGCGCGAGCACCGGCGAGAGGATCTCCACGCCCACGTCCACCTGCCGCCCGCGCAGGGCACCGATGAGGTTGGGCGTGCCGTTGAAGGGCACGGTCTGCGCGTCGATGCCGGCGCTGCTCTTGAACAGCTCGGCCGCCAGGTGCTGCGTGCTGCCGATGTTGATGCTGCCGATGTTGAGCTTGCCGGGGTTCGCTTTCGCCCAGGCCAGCAACTCCGCGAAGGTCTTGAACGGCGCCTCGGGGTGGGCCACCACGGCGATGTCGAAGGTGCCCAGGGTGGAGACGGGCGCGAAGTCCTTGACCGTGTCGAAGGGCAGCGACTTGAACAGGCCCGCCGTGACCGCGGTGCCGTTGGACATCAGGAACAGCGTGTGGCCATCGGGCTCGGCGCGCGCCACGGTCTCGGCGGCCACCACGCCACCGGCGCCAGGACGGTTCTCGATCACCACCGAACGCCCCAGCCCTTCGGCCAGCCGGGCGGCGACGATGCGCGCCGTGAGGTCACCCACGCCGCCGGCCGCAAACGGCACGACCAGGCGCAGGTTCTTCGAAGGGAAGGCCTGCGCCACACCCACCGGCAGCGCGCCCATGGCCAGCGCGCCCAGCACGAGCTGGCGGCGCCCCATTCGCAACAGCGGCGCGGGTGATCTCATCTCGCTACAGGACGAAGGTGACGATCGCCGGGAAGGCCACCAGGATGGCCGTGCGGATGAAGTCGCTCGCCACGAAGGGCATCACGCCGCGGTAGGTGGCCATGATCGGCACGTCCTTGGCCATGCTGTTGATGACGAAGAGGTTCATGCCCACCGGCGGCGTGATCAGGCCCACCTCCACCACGATCAGCACCAGGATGCCGAACCAGATGGCGAAGTGCTCGGGCGACATGCCGAAGTCCAGCGCCGTCACCACCGGGAAGAACACCGGAATGGTCAGCAGGATCATGGACAGCGAGTCCATGAAGCAGCCTAGGATCACGTAGATGACCAGGATGGCGATCAGCACCACCATCGGGCTCAGGCCGGAGCCGGCGACCATGCTGGCGGCCTCCTGCGGCAGTTGCGACAGCGCCAGGAAGGTGTTGTAGACCCCCGCACCGAGCACGATCATGAAGATCATGCCGGTGGCCACGGCCGTGCCCAGGATGGCGCCGGCCACGGTCTTGCGGTTGAGGCCGCCGGCCGCCCAGGCCGCCAGGCCGGTGCCGAAGGCGCCCACGGCCGCGCCTTCCGTGGGCGTGAAGATGCCGAGGTAGATGCCGCCGACCACCACCAGGAAGATGGTGAGCACGGGCCAGACCTTGACGGTGGCCTTCCAGCGCTCGGCCATGGGCACGGGCGCCACGGTGCCCATCTCTTGCGGGCGCAGGCGCGCGTAGATGGCGATGACGATGACGTAGCCGATGGCGGCCAGCACGCCCGGCACGAAAGCGGCCAGGAACAGCTTGGCGATGTTCTGCTCGGTCAGGATGGCGTAGATCACCAGCACCACCGAGGGCGGGATCAGGATGCCCAGCGTGCCGCCGGCCGCCAGCGTGGCGGTGGAGATGCCACCGGCGTAGCCCGCGCGCTTGAGTTCGGGCAGGGCCACCTGGCCCATGGTGGCCGCCGTGGCCAGCGAGGAGCCGCAGATGGCGCCGAAGCCCGCGCAGGCGCCCACGGCCGCCATGGCCACGCCGCCCTTGCGGTGGCCGATCCAGGCCTCGGCCGCCTTGAAGAGCGCGCGCGACAGGCCGCCCAGCGCCGCGAACTGCCCCATCAGCAGGAACAGCGGAATGACCGAGAGGTTGTAGTTGGAGAAGGTGCTGTAGGTCAGCTGCTTCATCTGGTTCAAGATCGGGTCGGCGCTGCCGTAGATCAGCCAGGCACCGACGAGACCGCAGACGAACATGGCCAGCCCGATGGGCACGCGCACGAAGATGAGCAGCAGCAGGATCGGGAAGGACCAGGCGGCGAGTTCGATGCCAGACATCAGTGCGCTCCCGCTTCGGTGGTCCAGCCCTCGGGCTCCTTGCCCAGGCCGAACATGGTCGCCGTCTTGGCGATGTAGGCGAGGCAGCCGATCACCGCGCCCACCAGGCAGGCCGCGTAGGCCCACCAGATCGGCATCTGCAGGATGAAGGTGGTCTCGAAGTACTCCTTCTTCTCGACCATGCCCTCGTAGAGCTTCCAGGTGAGCGCCAGCCACACGATCAGCATGATCACGTCGCACACCAGCACGATGCCCTTCTGCGCCCACTTCGGCAGGTGCATGTAGAGCAGGTCCACCGTGGCGTGTCCGCCTTTGAGGTAGGTCCAGGGCAGGAAGAAGAAGACCGCGATGGCGGTGCCCACCTCGACGAGTTCGAAGTCGCCGGGCACGGGGCCCAGGCCGAGGTTGAGCATGGCGCGGCCGCTCACGCTGGCCACGATCATCAGCGTGAGGGCCACGAGGGCCAGCCCGCCGATGATGGCTGCCCATTGGGACAGCCGGTAGACGAATGCAATCATGCGAATGGCTTTCTGCGAGAGAAACAGGGACGCGCGATTGTCCAACATTGGGCAAGCGCACCCCTCAACAAAAAAGCCGCCCTCTTTCGAGGACGGCCGTCGGCCCCCCTGGGCCCGGTCACTTGCTGTGCTTCGCGATCAGCGCTCGCGCCTCGGCAGCCAGCTTCGCGCCGTCGATGTTCTTGGCTTTCACTTCGTTCACCCAGTCGGTCTCCACGCTGGCCGCGGTGCGCCGCCAGCGCTGCGTTTCCTGGATGTCCAGCGCCACGATGTTGTTGCCCGCCTTCACCGCGATCTCGCGGCCCGCCTTGTCGCCATCGTCCATGGCGCGGCCGAACATGGCGGCGGTCTCGATGCCGGAGTTCTTGTCGATGACCGCCTTCAGGTCGGCCGGCAGCTTCTCGTAAGCCGCCTTGTTCATCGAGAAGGCGAAGGTCTGGGTGTACAGGCCTTCCTTGCCGGCGAAGGTGGTGTGGTTCTTCACCAGCTCGGGCACCTTCAGCGAGGGCGTGACTTCCCAGGGAATGGTGGTGCCGTCGATCACGCCCTTGGACAGGGCCTCGGTCACGGCCGGCACGGGCATGCCCACGGGCGTGGCGCCCAGCTTGGTGAGCATGTTGTTGATGATGCGCGAGCCGCCGCGGATCTTCATGCCGCGCAGGCTCTCCAGGCCGGTGACCGGCGCCTTGGTGTGGAAGAGACCCGGGCCGTGGGTGTGCACGGCGATGAGCTTGACGTCCTTGAATTCCTCGGGCGCGTACTTCTCCACGTACTCCTGGATGGCGCGCGAGGAGGCCTCGGCGCTGCCGCTCATGAACGGCAGCTCGAAGACCTCGGTCTTGGGGAAGCGGCCCGGGGTGTAGCCCAGCACCGTCCAGGTGAAGTCCACCACGCCGTCCCTCGCCTGGTCGAACAGTTGCGGCGGCGCGCCGCCGAGCTGCATGGCGTGGAACAGCTGCACCTTGATGCGGCCACCCGATTCGGCTTCCACCTTCTGCGCCCAGGGCGTGAGGGCACGGGCCGGAATGGTGGCTTGCGGCGGCAGCATCTGGTGCAGCCGCAGCGTGACCGTCTGCGCCATGGCGGTGCCCGCCATCGTGGCCGCGGCCACCGCGCCCAGCACCGCCATCGCGGTGCGTCGCTTCATCAGTTTCATCGATGTCTCCGATCGGGTTGTGCCCGGCCCTCTTGGTCGGGGGTGCTCGTTGGCACGGGCGTGTGACGGGAACTGAACACCCACACTGTGCATGCGGTCTTGGCCAGCAGCCAGTCCGCCAGCGGACTTTCAGCTATGCCGTTATGTTATGAAACCAGTGAGAACCCTCACAGGGTTTGTCAGTGGGGCAAGGCCTCGGCCTCGGGGCGCCAGGCGCTGTCCAGGGTGACGCGCCCCACCACGCGCGAGACGCAGGCGCAGATGCGCTGGTTGGACTGCTTCTCGTGTTCGCTCAGGAACACGTCGCGGTGGTCGATCTCGCCCTCGACGGCCAGCACGTCCATCGCGCACAGGCCGCATTCGCCGCGTTTGCAGTCGCTCATCACCTCGATGCCGGCGGCCTCCAGGGCGTCGAGCAGGGACTCGCCGGCGGACACGGTGAGCGACGCACCATGCCGGGGCACGGCCACGGCGAAGGCCTGCGTGGGCCGCTGGCCGCCGCTGCCGAAGGGTTCGAAGCGCAGCCCGCTGGCGGGGCGGCCGGCCTGCGCCCACAGCGCGCGCGCCGCGCCGAGCAGGCCGCTGGGGCCGCACACGTAGCACGGCGCGCCAGCGGGCAGCGCGGCGATCTCGCCGGCCAGGTCGAGCCGCTCGCCCTGCCCCGACACCGCCAGCACCAGGCCCTCGCCCAGGGTCTCGCGCAAGCGCTCGGCGTAGGCCAGCTCCCCGGCGTCGCGCGCGGCGTACAGCAGGCGCACCGCGCGGCCGCGCCGCGCCAGGGCCTGGGCCATGGACACCATCGGCGTGATGCCGATGCCGCCGGCCACGAGCAGGTTCACCGGCGCGTCGATGTCCAACGGGAAGTGGTTTTGCGGCGCGCTCACGGCCAGGGTGTCGCCCTCGGCCAGGGACCACATGGCGAGCGAGCCGCCGCGCCCCTGGTCCAGGCGCTTGACCGCGATGCGGTAGGCGCCGGGCGTGTCGGCCGGCTGGCCCACGAGCGAGTAGGAGCGGGTCTGCTCGCGCCCCGCCACCGGCACGCGCACCTGCAAGTGCGCGCCCGGCGGCCAGGCCAGGGCCTGGCCGTCCAGCGGCTGCAGCAGGAACTCGCGCACGGTGGGGGTGAGGTCGCGCAGCGCGGCGACGCGTGCGTTCTGCCAGAGAGGATTGCTTTTCATGTAGGGGCAGGTGAAGAAGCCTGTCGAGCGCCCGGGTCAAACCCAGGGGCACCACGGAACTGGCTTTGCCAGGCCGTGGGTGCCGCCCCCTTGAGGGGGTCACGCGAAGCGTGGCGGGGGTGGTCCATGTCAGCGTCGGCGGATGAGCCTGAGGGCGGGAGCGTGGACGGCGCTTTCGGTGTGGCCGGCGAGCACGGCGCGCAGGTTGCGCTGCGCCAGGCGCGAGTGCTCGCGAAGGATGGCCTCGGCGCGCGCGCCCTCGCGGCGTTCGATCGCGTCGAGCACCTGGCGGTGCTGGTCCTGCGCCACGACAAGCATGTCGCGCGCCTCGCGCGAGCCGGCCTCGGCCAAGACGAAGCCCGAGGGTGAAGCGAAGGGCAGCGCGCACACGCGCTCCAGTTGGCGCTCCACCGTGGGGCTGTCGGCCATTTCGGCCAGCAGCTCGTGCAGGCGGCTGTTGAGCGCCACGTACTCGGAGAAGGCCTCGGCGTCGAGCGTGGGCGCGGCCAGCACGGCGTCGATGCGCTCGAGCACGCCGCGCGCTTCGGTGAGCACGGCGGCGGGCGCGCCGCGCTCGGCGGCCAGGCGCGCGAGCAGGCCTTCCAGCGTGCCGCGCAGCTCGATGGCGTCGGCGATGTCGCGCTCGGTGAAGGTCTGCACCACGTGGCCGCCACCGGGCAAGGCGCGCAACAGGCCCTCCTGCTCCAGGCGCTGCAGCGCCGCGCGCACGGGGGTGCGGGAGACGCCCAGGCGCTCGACGATGTTGAGTTCGGCGATGCGCGAGCCGCCGGGTAGTTCACCGGAGAGGATGAGTTCGCGCAGCTGCAGCAGGGCGCGGACCTGGGCGCTTTCGGGAGCGGCGTCCGGCATGGGGTTGTGGGTGGCCATGGCCTCAGCCCGCGCGGCGAATGGGAATGACGCTGGAGCCGGCGCCCGGCGTACCGCGTTCTGCCTCCACCGCCTTGTCGATCAGGCGCCGCGCCCACATGGCCCCGGCGTCGATGTTGAGGTTGTAGAACTGGTGGTCCGGGTGCTCTTCGATGGCCTTCTGCTGCGCCTCCAGCACCAGTTCGTCCTCGCGGAAGATGCCCGCCACGCCCTCGCGCAACTGGTGCGTCAGGCGCTGCTCACCCAGGCAGTAGTTGCGCGCGAAGGCCCAGAAGTAGAGGCAGGTGTTGTCGGTCTCGGGCGTGATGGTGTTGAGCACCATGCCGTTGACGCCCTGGCTGCGGTCTCCTTGCGGCGCCCCCGTGCCCGTGGGCGCCACGCCCACGTCGATGGCGACCGTGCACGGCGCCTCGAAGCGGATGATCTGCCAGCGGTCCACCGGCCCCCGGTAGCCGCGCGCCTGCTGGATCTGCCCGGCCCAGAACGGCGGCGCCTCGATGTTCTCCATCCAGCGCGTCACGGTGGCCGTGCGCTCGCCGTGCGTGGCCACGAAGGGCGCCTCGGCCACGGCGCGGTTGCCGATGCTGCTGCCGTGCACGAAGGTCTCGTGCGTCAGGTCCATCAGGTTGTCCACCACCAGGCGGTAGTCGCACTTCACGCGGATCATCTTGCCGTCGCCCGCCCACTCGGGGTCGTGGTTCCAGTGCAGGTCGGGGATCAGCGACTCGTCGGCCAGGGCCGGGTCGCCCGGCCAGATCCAGACGAAGCGGTGCTTCTCCACCACCGGAAAACGCCGCACGCAGGCCGAGGGGTTGATGGTTTCCTGGCTGGGCATGTGGGTGCAACGGCCTTCGGCGTTGTAGACCAGGCCGTGGTAGCCGCAGACCACCTCGTCGCCCTCCAGCCGGCCCAGGGACAGCGGCAGCAGCCGGTGCCAGCAGGCGTCCTCCAGGGCGGCCAGGCGCCCGTCGGTCTGGCGGTACAGCACCAGTTTTTGCTTGCAGACCGTGCGCGCCAGCAGGCTGCGGCCCACCTCCACGTCGTAGGCGGCGGCGTACCAGGCGTTGAGCGGAAAGTGGTTGGGCGCGGTGTTCATGGATACGCAATGTATACAACGATAAGAATTTTCCCAATGAAATCCTTCATATTCAGTCGGATTCGGCGATTTATGTATTCAATGAAATCGTGGCTGTTGCCAGCGAGCGGGGCTTCGGCTACCGTCGGCGCCGTCCATTTCCCAACCCTCAGGAGACAAAGAACATGAGCCTCAATCCCCCCTTCCGTGCCGATCACGTCGGCAGCTTCTTGCGCCCGGCCTACCTGCTGCAGGCGCGCGAGCAGAAGGCCAAGGGCGAGATCACGGCCGCCCAGCTGCGCGAGGTCGAGGACCGCGCGATCACCGAGATCGTGAAGTTCCAGGCCGACGTCGGGCTGCAATCCATCACCGACGGCGAGTTCCGGCGCACCTACTTCCACATCGACTTCCTGGAGCAGCTCGGTGGCGTGAAGACCGACATCCCGGTCACCATCAGAAAGCCCGATGGCAGCGAGGAACTGGCCCCGCCCGTGATTCGCGTGATCGACAAGGTGCGCCACGCGAAGAACATCCAGCTCGCCGACTTCCAGTACCTGCAGGCGCAGGTGAAGGCGCTTGGACTGCCGGGCCTCACCCCCAAGGTGACCATCCCCTCCCCCACCATGCTGCACTTCCGTGGCGGGCGCGCGGGCATCAGCAAGGACGCCTACCCCGAGCTCGACCCGGTGTTCTACGACGACGTGGCCCAGGCCTACGCGGACGAGCTGCAAAGCCTGGCCGACGCCGGCTGCACCTACGTGCAGATGGACGACACGAACATGGCCTACCTGTGCGACGAGAAGATGCGCGAGGCCGCCCGCCAGCGCGGCGACGACCCCAATGAATTGCCGCACCGCTACGCCGCCTTCATCAACAAGGTGGTGGCGAAGAAGCCGAAAGGCATGACCCTGGCCATGCACCTGTGCCGCGGCAACTTCAAGAGCACGCACGCGGCCGCCGGCAACTACGAGCCCGTGGCCGAGGCCCTGCTCACCGAGATGAACCTCGACGCCTACTTCATGGAGTACGACGACGACCGCTCGGGCGACTTCCGCCCGCTGCGCTTCCTCAAGCCCGGCAAGACCGTGGTGCTGGGCCTGGTGACCACCAAGTTCGGCCAGTTGGAAAGCAAGGACGACCTCAAGCGCCGCATCGACGAGGCGGCGAAGTACGCGCCGCTGGAGCAGTTGTGCCTGTCGCCGCAGTGCGGCTTCTCCAGCACCGTGCACGGCAACAACATCGCGGTGGAGGACCAGCGCAAGAAGCTGGCGCTGGTGGTGGAAACCGCGCGCGAGGTCTGGAAGTAAAGAAGGCGGCCGAGTGGCCGCCTTCCTTCGAGGGCGCCGCGGAACCGGCTTTGCCGGGCCGCAGGCGCCGTCCCCCTCTCAGGGGGAAGCGCCGTCAGGCGCGCAGGGGGTTTACTTGTATTTGGCCAGCAGCGCGCGGGCCTCGGCCACCAGCTTCGCACCGTCGATCTTCTTGCCCTGCACTTCCTTCACCCAGTCGGCCTCCACCGCGGCGGCGGTGGTCTTCCAACGCTGTGTCTCGGCGGCGTCCAGCGTGACGATGCTGTTGCCCGCCTTCTGCGCGACCTCCAGGCCGACCTTGTCGCCCTCGTCCATCGCGCGGCCGAACAGGGCCGCCGTCTCCACGCCCGAGTTGCGGTCGATGACGGCCTTCAGGTCGGCCGGCAGCTTGTTGTAGCTGCCGCGGTTCATCACGAGCGCGAAGGTCTGCGTGAACAGGCCCGTGGCGCCGGAGAACGTGGTGTGGTGCTTCACCAGCTCGGCGATCTTGAGCGAGGGCGTCACCTCCCAGGGGATGGTGGTGGCGTCGATCACGCCCTTGGAGAGTGCCTCCGTCACGGCCGGCACCGGCATGCCCACAGGGGCGGCGCCCAGCTTGGCCAGCAGGTTGTTGATGATGCGCGAGCCGCCACGCACCTTCAGGCCGCGCAGGCTGTCCAGCCCGGTGATGGCCGACTTGCTGTGGAACAGGCCCGGGCCGTGCGTGTGCGCGGCCAGCAGGTGCACCTGGCGGAACTCGTCCGCGGCGTGCTTCTGCACGTATTCGTGGAAGGCGCGCGAGGCCGGCTCGGCCTTGCCGCTCATGAAGGGCAGCTCGAACACCTCGGCCTTGTTGAAGCGGCCCGGGGTGTAGCCCAGCACCGTCCACACGATGTCGGCCACGCCGTCGCGCGCCTGGTCGAACAGCTGCGGCGGCGAGCCGCCCATGGACATGGAATGGAACTGCTGCACCTTGATGCGGCCGCCCGATTCGCTTTCGATCTTCTGCGCCCAGGGCGCGATGGCGCGCGCCGGGATGGTGGCCTGCGGCGGCAGGAACTGGTGCAGGCGCAAGGTGACGGTGGGCTGGGCCAGGGCCTTGCCGGCCAGGGAGGTGGCGCCCAATGCGGCGGCGGCCACGATCGCGCTGCGGCGACGGATGAGGGTCATGGAGAGGGTCCTGTCGAGAAAGGGATCAGATGCGGCGCCCGCCGGTGGCTGGCGCGCCAGGACATGTGCCACGTCAGACACAAGCCCCGCCAGTGTGCTGCAGGCACAGGGCCCGCGCCAGCCCCTGATCCAACTTCCTGCTATCGCATTCCGGCATGAAACCTTCCGGTCGATGCGGCATCATCGCCGGCCATGTCTGCCCCTCTGCACTGCCACCTCGACTTCATCTCGCCCTACGGCTATTTCGCCTCGCTGCGGATCGAGGCCATCGCCGCGCGCCACGGCCGCGCGGTGGCCTGGCACCCCATGCTGCTGGGCGTGGCGGTGATGAAGGTGATGGGCCTGAAGCCCCTGATGGACACGCCGCTCAAGGGCGACTACGTGGAGCGCGACGTGCGCCGCTACGCGCGCGAGCACGCCGTGCCGATGAAGCGCCAGCCGCGCGACGCGGTGATGAACCCGCTGGCCTGCGCTCGCGCCCTGGCCTGGACGAACCGGCACGCGCCCGAGCGCGCGGGCGAGGTGGTGCACGCGATCTATGGCGCGTACTGGGGCGAGGGACTCGACCTGTCCACGCCGGACGCGCTGGTGCCCGTGGTGGGCGAGGCGATCGCCCGCGCGGCCGGTGGCGAGGAAGCAGCGACACTGCTGCGCGCCGAGGTCGATGCCTCGCTGGCGCAGGGTGTGTTCGGTTCGCCCACGGTGGTGGTGGACGGCGAGCCCTTCTGGGGCGTGGACAAGCTGGAGCAGATGGAACGCTGGCTGGAACGCCGCGGTTGGTGAATGAGCGCCCGATGTGGGGGCGTGGACCTGGGAACACCCGCCCTTGGCCGGTCACACAGGGCGCCTCATTCACTCCGGACAGCTCATCGCATGAACCCCAACAGCACGGCCACCCGCAAGCTTCCCATCCACCGCACCGACAAGGCAAACCTTGCCGGCACCGTCACGCCGTCGGTGCAGCCCCCGTCCTTCGAAGGCACTTGCCAGTTGCTCTACGTGGGGCTGAAGTGGTACCTGGACAGCAAGCACAAGCCCCGCTACAGCGAAACAAGGCCGAGGCTGAATGTGGACGGCCCCCAGCACGACGCCCACGCGGCACGGGTTCGCCGCAAACTGGGCATTCCGGACCACGCCACCAGCGGCGCGGCCGCTCACGGCAACACCCTGGCTCAACTGCGTGACTGGATCGGCACGCTGTTCACATCGGGGCCGGTGCCGCAGAAGCCCTTGCCCGGGTGCGTCTTCATCCTCGACTGCCCGCAACACGGACTTCCCCGCGATCCCGCGTTTTCGGTGGACCGCTATGTGAAGGCCCTGGGCGCGCTGTACGAGCCCGAACACATCCACAAGGTGCCGGTCGACAGCTGCAACTGGGTGTACACGCAGAACGTCGTCAAGGCCGGGCCACGCGGTGTCATGCTGATGGGCCAGCCCTTCCGTGAAAGCATCAGCAAGGTCCTGGACGCCGCTTCGACGGCCTTGCGCAGGTACTTCGACGCCAATGGCCATCCGTATCGCGTCCTTCCTCATGCCATCAATTGGGCCAATGTCGAGTCGGTGCGGCTGCCGGACGGCACGCGGCTGCTGGTGCTGACCGACATCGAAGAAGACTGTCGAATGACACCCGAAGCGAAGGAGGCCCTCGTCGAGGCCTACGACCACCCCGAGCACGTGCTGTTCCTCTCCATGAGCCGTGGGGCGGACAAAGCCGAACCTCAGACCGGCAGCTTGAGGGACGACATGTGCTACGACGGGGACCTGGGTCTAAAGCCCCTCACCAACGCCGCCGGCAAGGTATGGGCACTGGTGCGGGAGCGGTGCTACACGGCGGTGGCCTACGCCTGCACCACGGCGGGAACCCTCATCCGTTTCAAGTCGATCGGCGAGGCGCTGACGCACCTGAACATCGGCTTGATTTCGATCCCGGACGAGGACGCTCAGCAGATTCCCGCGAACGCCGTCTCAAGAGGGGACATCGCCGTCTTTCCGCGGCGCGTGAGCGAGGACTTGAGAAAGCGGATCAGCAACGCCGGGATCAAGGCCATATTCCCGCAGCCCGGTGAGGAGCTCGGCAACGTGGACCCCAGAAACTCGAGTCTCTTCGCCGTTCATTGCATTGGCGCGCAGCGCGACGATGCCGCTGCGGACACCATCGGTGTGACCCCTGACGGCGACGAGGCGCCCGCCCTGGACGAGGATGGACTCTGATCATGAACAAGTCCTCTCCCGCATCGCCGCGCCTGCCTTCAACCCGCACCCCCCACGACCAGTCGCTCGTCGGCCCGGGCGCGACCCCGCCATTCACGCCAGCCGACCTTCCATCGAACCTCACCCTCGCCGCCTGCCTTTACCTCAGCGTGCAGGGGTCGCAGCACTCGAACACGCAGTCCCGCTTCAAGCCCAACCAGGTCGGCGGTAAAGACCACGCACGCAAACGGGACCACGTCCGGCACCAACTCGGCAAACAAGGCATACCGCTGCAGGACGTCCCGCCGCAGCCCACCGAAGAGATGCCAGGCGCCGTGACACGGAGTCTCAACTGGTTGCGCAACCTTGCCAGCACCGCCGCACAGCAGTTGCCCTCCTGGCCCGCCCCCCTGCAGATGACGGGCGCCCACGCGGCCACACCCCCCGATGACGCACACGACGAGAGCACCGGCCAGGGCATCGCCATTTTTCGCTACGACATCAAGGGGCCTCGGCAGCCCGATGAAACCCGCAACCAGGACGAGGCCATCCGCTCACTCAAGCGGCTGTTCGGCCCGCAGAACGTGCACGTCATCGATGTGCGCAACCAGGGCGGGGTGTACCCCTACCTGGCCAACGTGGCCGACCTGCCCGAAGGCACCACCAAGCTGCTGCTGTCCGGCAGCGCGGACCCGGCCTATCAGGACACGGTGCAACGCCTCAAGGTCTATTGCGAGGCCAATGGCACGCCCTATGAGCAGGTGCCTTTCCCCATCAACTTCGCCAACATCCTGCAGGCCAAGGGCGTTCTGCTGGTGGCCGATGCCCACTACTTCAACCCGTCACAGCTCCAACAGATCCAGCGCTACTACGGCAATCCCCGGCATGTGCTGTACATGCGCCTGGTGCCGTTCGACGACCCCTTGCACGAGGAGTGCTTCGACATCGATCTGACCGCGCTCCTCATGGAGAACACGCTCGGGCAAGGCGTTGCGCTCTACAACCGCAAGTGCTTCGTCCTCGATCCCCGGGACGGCCTGTCGATCAGCCCTGATCAGGCGATCGGGTTCCTCAAGGCCCAGGGTTGGATCACGATTGAAGTGAGCGACGCCGATCGCCACCTACTCGCGCTCAACGCCGTCTTCCACAAAGGCAAGCTCCTGGTCACCCGCAAGGGCCTGTCCGAGAAGTTCCTCCAGGACGCCGCGGCCGCCCACATCGAGGTCGTGTACCCCGTGGGCGACAAGAAAATCGGGCACGACGGATCCTTGACCAACCCGTATGGCCTGGGCTGCATCACCGTGCCATTTCACAAGACCTCCGGCACACCCTCACCAAAGAAGGATGAGTTCTGACGCCGATCAGCGGTCCGCGTCGGTGAACACCACTTGTGTCGGCACGGCGATGGCGGCCAGCGCGGCCTTCAGGGCCTCGGCCAGCACCGCGTCGCTGCCTCCCTCGAATCGCACCGTGGCGCGCTGGCGCCCGCCCTCTTCCAGCGCGTCGACCCACACCGCGCGATCCGGCGCCAGCTCACGCGCCAGGTCGGCCAGCTTGAGCTCGATCGCGCGCAAGCGCAGCGCGGGCTTGAACACCTTGCCGATGGCGGTGAGCGGCAGGGCCTCGACGATCACCACGCGCTTCGGCACGGCGGGCCGCTCATACACCTGCGGCGTCACCTCGCGCAGCAGCACATCGGCCTGCACGGCCGCGCCCGCGCGCAACACCACGAAGGCCGCCGGCACCTCGCCCGCGTAGGCGTCGGGCTCGGCCACCACGGCGCACTGCGCCACGGCGGGGTGCGCGAGGAAGGCGTCTTCCACCAGCCCGGGGTCGATGTTGTGAGAGCCACGGATGATCACGTCCTTGGCGCGGCCGGTGAGGTGCACGCGGCCCTCGCCGTCGAGGTGGCCGAGGTCGCCGGAGACGATCCAGCCCTGTTCGAACATGCCCGCGTTGCGCTTCGCATCGAGGTAGCCCGGGCTCATGTGCGGGCCGCGCAGCACCACCACGCCGGTCTCGTCGGCGGCGCAGCGTTCGTCGAGTTGGGCCTCACCGTCGCGCCAGGGCACGGCGAGCACTTCGGTGAACGGCAGGCGCCAGCCGGCCGAGCCGGCCACGCGCGGCGCGAGCAAAGGCTCGATGCTCACCAACCCGGCGCACTCCGTCATGCCCAGGATGTTGCGCACCGGAATGCCGGTGCCAGCCTCGAAGCGCTGCGCGAGTTCGGTGGGCAGCGGTGAACCGCCGGTGTAGGCCGCGCGGATGCGCGAGATGTCGGCGTCGATGGGCACACCGAGCAGGCTGGCCAACACCGTGGGCACGCAGGCCAGGTGGGTCACACCCTCGCGCTCGCAGAAGCGCCAGTAGTGCTGCACGAAACCGGTGTTGCGCATGCCCGTGAGCGTGGGCAGCACCTGGCGCGCGCCGATGGCCAGCAGCGCCAGGCCATAGACGAAGGCGCCGGCCACGTGGAACAGCGGAAAGCCGTTCACCTCGACGCTGTGTTCGTCGCAGTCGTAGAAGGCGTGCGCGAACCAGGCGGTGTGGGCCTCGTTGCCGGCGGTGTGCTGCGCGAGCTTGGGTGCGCCGGTGGTGCCGCCGGTGTGGAACAGCGCGACCACGCGGTCGGGGTTCAGGTCGGGCTCGAACGCCAAGGTCTCGGGCTGCGCGGCCATGAGTGCCTGCAGCGAGGACAGGCCGGGCACGCTTTCGCTCACCTGGACAGGCAGCAAGGTGCACGGGTACAGCGCCTGCACCTTCAGCGCCGACGGCCAGATCGCGGAGAACTCCGCGTTCGGCCCCAGCGCCACCAGCACCTTGGCGTTCGCGGCCTGCATGAGCGCGGCGATGTGGTCCGGCTGCAGCAGGGTATTGATGGGGCACACGCGGCCCGCGAGCTGAGCGCCCCACAGCACGGCGTGCGCCTCCGGCGTGTTGGGGGCGAGCAGGGCCACGCTGTCCTGTGGCCCGATGCCCAGCGCACGAAAGGCGTTGGCCGCGCGGTGCACCATCGCCAGCAGTTCGCGGTACGTCACGCGGCGCGGCTCGCGCGCCAGGTCGGCGTCGGGCAGGAAGGTGAAGGCCTCGCGGTCCGGGAAGCGTTCGGTCGCGGCGCGGATCAGGCCATAGGGCGTGCGCTGCGGCGCCACCTCGGCCAGCGGGCGACGCTCCAGCGCCTCGATGTCGGCGAGCGAGGTGAAGGCCTTCATTCGAGGCCGAGCAGGCGCACGGCGTTGCCCTTGAGGATGCCGGGCATGACCTCGGGCTTGAAGCCCGCGACCTCGAAATCCTTCATCCACCGCTCGGGCGTGATGAGCGGGTAGTCGCTGCCGAAGAGGATGCGGTCTTTCAGCAGCGTATTGGCGTACTGCACGAGCTGCTTGGGGAAGTACTTGGGGCTCCAGCCGCTCAGGTCGATCCACACGTTGGGCTTGTGCGTGGCCACGCTCAGGGCCTCGTCCTGCCAGGGGAAGCTGGGGTGGGCCATGACGATCTGCATGTCGGGGAAGTCGATGGCGACGTCGTCGAGGTGCATGGGGTTGCTGTACTCCAGCCGCAGGCCACCGCCGCAGCGCATGCCGCTGCCGATGCCGCTGTGCCCGGTGTGGAAGATGGTGGGCAGCTTGTGGGCGTTGATCACCTCGTAGATGGGCCAGGCCATCTTGTCGTAGGGGTGGTAGCCCTGCACGGTGGGGTGGAACTTGAAGCCCTTGACGCCTTCTTCCTTGATGAGCCGCTCGGCCTCGCGCGCGCCCATCTTGCCTTTGTGGGGATCGATGCTGGCGAAGGCCATCATCATGTCGCTGTTCTCGCGCGCGGCCTGGGCGATCTCTTCGTTGGGGATGCGGCGGCGGCCCAGTTTCGATTCGCTGTCCACGGTGAACATCACCAGGCCGATCTTGCGTTCGCGGTAGTAGGCGATGGTCTCGGCGATGGTGGGGCGGCGGTTGCTGCCGAAGTACTTGTCGGCGGCGCGGTCGTATTCCTCGCCGTAGTTGTCGAAGGGGTTCCAGCAACTCACCTCGGCGTGGGTGTGGATGTCGATGGCGATGAGGTTCCGGTGGTCCATGGCAGGACGTCTCCTAGGGTAAACCCGCATCCGTTTTCAGAGGGAAGCGGTTGAATTTGGTTATCGTTTATAACAATAATCGCCCACCCTCACAAGAAGCCGCGAAGCCTTCATTTCCATGCCCATCCAGACCAACGACCTGACGATCGAACTGCGCGGAGACCAGCAGCAGATCGCCCTCATCACCCTCAACCGCCCAAGCAAGCGCAACGCCCTCAACGACGGCCTGGTGCTCGCCCTGCGCGACGTCTTCCAGGGCATGCCGCACAGCGTGCGCGCCGCCGTCATCCACGGCAACGGGGACCACTTCTGCGCCGGCCTGGACCTGTCCGAACTCAGCGAGCGCAACGCCGCCGCCGGCCTGCACCACTCGCGCATGTGGCACCACGCGCTCGACCAGGTGGAGCGCGGCCCCGTGCCCGTCGTCGCGGCCCTGCACGGCGCCGTGGTCGGCGGGGGCCTGGAACTGGCCAGCGCCTGCCACATCCGCGTGGCCGATGCGTCCAGCTTCTTCGCGCTGCCCGAAGGTTCGCGCGGCATCTTCGTCGGCGGTGGCGGTTCGGTGCGCATCCCGCGCCTGATCGGCACCGCGCGCATGGCCGACATGATGTTCACCGGCCGCGTGCTCAGCGCCGAAGAAGGCGAACGCGCCGGTCTCGCCCAGTACCTCGTGCCGCAGGGCACCGCGCTGGACAAGGCGCTGGAACTGGCCACGCGCATCGCCGCCAACGCGCCCCTCACCAACTACGCGCTCATGCAGGCGCTGCCGCGCATCGCCGACCAGCCGGCCGACCACGGCTTCTTCACCGAAGCGCTGATCTCGGCCATCGTGCAGGACGCGCCCGAGGCCAAGGCCCGCGTGCGCGAGTTCCTGGAAGGCCGCGGCCCGAAGGTGAAGAAGCAATGAGCACCGCGGCCCCGCGCTACCGCGCGCTCGACTTCGGCGTGACCGAAGCCAGTGTGCGCCAGGCCGCCGACGGCACCACCTACCTGAGCGCCGCCCTGCCGCTGCGGCCTTACGGGCAGCGCATGACCGACTACCTCGTGCACTGGGCGAAGCAGGCGCCCGAGCGCAGCTTCATGGCGCGCCGCGCGAAGCAGGCCGACGGCAGCACCGGCGACTGGGTCCACCTGAGCTATGCCGAGGCGCTGGACGCCGCGCGCTCGATCGGCCAGGCCCTGCTCGACCGCGGCCTGAGCGCCGAGCGGCCGGTGCTGGTCCTCAGCGAGAACGACCTGGAGCATGCGCAGATCGCGCTGGCCTGCCTGTACGCGGGCATTCCCTGGTCGCCCGCCTCGCCCGCGTACTCGCTGGTGAGCCAGGACTTCGAGAAACTGCGCCACATGGTGAGCACGCTCACGCCCGGCCTGGTGTACGCGGCCGACGCGCCGCGCTACGAACGCGCCCTGCTCGCGGCCATTCCCGATGGCGTGGAGATCGTGACCGGCAGCGGCAGCGTGCCAGGCCGCGACACCACCAGTTTTGCCGCACTGCGCGCCACCGCACCCACCCCGACGGTGGACGCGGCCATGCGCGCCACCGGCCCCGACACCATCACCAAATTCCTCTTCACCTCGGGCTCCACCAAACTGCCCAAGGCGGTCATCAATACGCAGCGCATGTGGTGCGCCAACCAGCAGCAGATGGCGCAGAGCATGCCGGTGCTGGCCGACCCCGACACGCCCCCCGTGCTGGTGGACTGGCTGCCCTGGAACCACACCTTCGGCGGCAACCACAACGTGGGCCTGGCGCTGGTGCACGGCGGCACGCTCTACATCGACGACGGCAAGCCCACGCCCGCGCTGATCGGCGAGACCCTTCGCAACCTGCGAGAGATCGCGCCCACGGTGTACTTCAACGTGCCCACGGGCTTCGAGGCCATCGCCAACGCCATGAAGACCGACGCCGTGCTGCGCAAGAAGCTGCTGAGCCGCGTGCGCATGTTCTTCTACGCCGGCGCCGCGCTGGCCCAGCCCGTGTGGGACACACTGCACGAGGTGGAGGAGCAGGAGATCGGCGAGCGCATCGTGATGGGCACCGGGCTGGGCATGACCGAGTCCGGCCCCTTCGGCCTGTACATCACGCGCCCCGAGGTGAAGTCCGGCGACCTGGGCCTGCCGGCCGCGGGGCTGGAGCTCAAGCTCGTGCCCAGCGGCGACAAGACCGAGGTGCGCTACCGCGGCCCGAACATCACGCCCGGCTACTGGCGCAGCCCCGAGGCCACGGCCGAGGCCTTCGACGAGGAAGGCTTCTTCTGCACCGGCGACGCGGTCGCCTGGATCGACCCGGCGAACCCGAACCTGGGCCTGCGCTTCGATGGCCGCATCGCCGAGGACTTCAAGCTCGCCACCGGCACCTTCGTCAGCGTGGGCCCGCTGCGCGCGAAGATCATCGCGGCCGGCGCGCCCTTCGTGCAGGACGCGGTCATCACCGGCCTGAACGAGAGAGAGGTGGGCGCGATGCTGTTCACCACCGGCGCGGTGCGCGGCCTGGCCGGCCTGGGCAGCGACGCGCCGCTGAGCGAGGTCCTGGCCCACCCGAAGGTGCTGGCGCACTTCCAGCAGGTGCTCGACGACCTGGCCGCGCAGGCCACCGGCAGCGCCAACCGCGTGGCGCGCCTGTTGCTGCTGGCCGATCCGCCCAGCATCGACAAGGGCGAGGTCACCGACAAGGGCTCCATCAACCAGCGCGCCGTGCTCAAGCACCGCGCCGAACTCGTCGCCGCGCTGCACGCCGGCACGGCGCCGAACACCCTGCTTCCCCAACCCACCGAACAAAGGAGACACGCATGAAGATCGAAGGACAGGCCGCACTCGTCACCGGTGGCGGCTCGGGTCTGGGCGAGGCCACCGCGCGCGAACTCGCGCGCCTGGGCGCCAAGGTCGCCGTGTTGGACGTGAACCTGGAGGGCGCGCAGCGCGTGGCCAAGGAGATCGGTGGCGTGGCAGTGAAGTGCGACGTCACCGACACCGCCAGCGTGCAGGCCGCGCTGGACGCCGCCGCCGCCGCGCACGGCCCGGCGCGCATCCTCATGAACATCGCCGGCATCGGCACGGCCAAGCGCGTGGTGCAGAAGGACGGCAGCGCCGCGCCGCTGGAGGACTTCGCGCGCGTCATCAACGTCAACCTCATTGGCACCTACAACGCCAGCCGCCTCTTCGCCGCCGCCTGCGCCAAGCTGGACGCGCTGGAAGACGGCGAGCGCGGCGTGATGCTGTTCACCGCGAGCGTGGCGGCCTTCGACGGCCAGGTGGGCCAGCAGGCCTACAGCGCCTCCAAGGGCGGTCTGGTGGGCATGACGCTGCCGATGGCGCGCGACCTCGCGCAGCACGGCATTCGCGTGTGCACCATCGCGCCGGGGTTGTTCTCCACGCCGCTGATGCGCCAGTTGCCCGAGCCGGTGCAGGCCTCGCTGGCGGCCAGCATCCCCTTCCCGTCGCGGCTGGGCAAACCGGAGGAGTTCGCGTCCCTGGCCGCGCACATCGTGACCAACACGCACCTGAACGGCGAAGTGATCCGCCTGGACGGCGCGCTGCGCATGGCACCGCGCTGAGCGCGCGACGCCCGACAGAAAAGAAGCCACACCGGCCACCCGAGGAGACCCGCGATGAAGACACGAACCGTTCATGGCGGCACCGCGCTCGGCGCGGCCCTGCTGCTCGGCGCTTGCGCCGTCACGCCGGGCGCCCCGCCCGCACGCCTGTCGCCCGCCACCGGCGCAGCCTTGCAGCGCTGTGAAGCGCTGGCCGCGCAGTTCCAGCACCCGGCCACGCGCATCGAATCGGCCGCGCCGGTGGCCGCGGGCGAACTCAGACTCGCCGGCCAGCCCGTGGCCGCGCACTGCCTCGTCAAAGGCCGCATGCACGAGCGCAAGGGCAGCGACGGCCGCGACTACGCCATCGGCTTCGAGATGCGCCTGCCCCAGGCCTGGAACGGGCGCTTCTACTACCAGGGCAACGGCGGCCTCGACGGCAACGTGCAGCCCGCGCAGGGCGCACTCGGCGGCGGCCCGCTCACGGGCGCACTCGCGCAGGGCTTTGCGGTCATCAGCTCCGACGCCGGCCACACGGGCGCGCAGACGCCCTACTTCGGGCTCGAACCGCAAGCACGCCTGGACTATGGGTACCAGGCCGTGGCCAAGCTCACGCCCATGGCCAAGGCGCTGATCCAGGGCGCCTACGGCAAGGGGCCGGACCGCTCCTACATCGGCGGCTGCTCCAATGGCGGGCGCCACGCCCTGGTGGCGGCCAGCCGCCTGGGCGATCAGTACGACGGCTACCTCATCGGCGCGCCCGGCTACCGCCTGCCCAATGCCGCGCTGGCGCAGCTGTGGGGCGCGCAGAAGTGGGCTGCCATCGCCACGCCCGGCACCACCGTGCGCCACCCGCTCAACCCCAACGCCAGCATCCCCGACCTGGGCAGCGCCCTCACGCCCGCCGAACGCCAGACGGTGGCCCGCGCCGTGCTGCAGCGCTGCGACGCGCTCGACGGCCTGAGCGACGGGCTGGTGCAGGCCACGCAGGCCTGCCAGGCCGCCTTCGACCCGGCGCGCGACCTGCCCGCCTGCAAGGGCGGCCAGGCGCGCGACGGCCAATGCCTCACCGCGCCGCAGATCGACGCGCTGGCCCAGGTGCATGCCGGGGGCCGGGCGCGCAATGGCCTGCCCATCTACAGCGCCTTCCCCTGGGACGCGGGCATCGCCGGCAGCAACTGGGCCACCTGGAAATTCGTCAACGCGGTCGCGCTCGATCCGCTCTCCGTGGGCACGGTGTTCACCGCGCCGCCCGCCGCGCCGGTGAACTTCGCCAGTGCCGACATCGACGCCCTGCTGGGCGCCGTCGCGGCCACCACCGACGTCTACCGCGAATCGGGCCTGTCGCTGATGGGCCCGCCCGGCCATGAGAAGCCCGACAAGCTGCTGCCGCTGCGCGCGCGCGGCGCGAAGGTGGTGCTGTACCACGGCGTGAGCGACGCCATCTTCTCGGCCGAGGACACGCGCCAATGGGTGGAGCGCCTGAACGCGAGCCAGGGCGGGCGCGCCGCCGACTTCGCGCGCTACTTTCCCGTGCCGGGCATGAACCATTGCAGCGGCGGCCCGTCCACCGACCAGTTCGACCTGCTCACGCCCCTGGTGCGCTGGGTGGAACACGGCGAGGCGCCGCAGGCGGTGAAGGCCAGCGCGCGCGGCGCGGGCAACGCCGGTGGCGTGAACAATGAACTGCCCGCGGGCTGGTCCGCCCAGCGCGGCCGCCCGCTCTGCGCCTATCCTTCCGTGGCCCGTTACCAGGGCGGCGACGCCGAGAGCGCCGCCAGTTTTTCCTGTCAGTGAACAAGACCTAGATGAGCAAAACCCAGATCTATGAAGTGGAAGTCATGTTCGGCGACTGCGATCCCGCCGGCATCGTCTTCTTCCCCAATTTCAGCAAGTGGATGGACGCGTCCTCGCTGAATTTCTTCGTCAAGTGCGGCGTGCAGCCCTGGCGCGAGCTGGTGAAGACGCGCGGCATCATCGGCACGCCGCTGCTGGAGATCCACACGAAGTTCAGCAAGCCCGCCACCTACGGCGAGCGCCTGCAGGTGCACACCAGCGTGATCGAATGGGGCGCCAAGGTGTTCAAGCACCAGCACCGCGTGATGCGCGGCGACACCCTGCTGTGCGAAGGCACCGAGGTGCGTGCCTTCTGCGAGCGCGACCCGGCCGACAGCTCGCGCATCCGCGCCATTCCCGTGCCCGAGGACATCAAGGCGCTGTGCACCTGAGCCGGCACCGAGCACCGCATGAGCGACACCTCCATCGCGAACGCCATGCGCCGCCCCCGGGGCCTGCGCAAGGGCGCGGCGCCCGCTGACGAGGCCGCCAGCGCGGGTGACGGCCTGCCCGACACCCGCTTCCTCGAAACCCTGGTGGGCTACAACGCGCGGCGTGCGGCGCTCACGGTCATCGCCGTGTTCCTGCGCCGCATGGCGCCCTACGGCCTGCGGCCGGTGGACTTCTCCGTCCTCAGCGTGATCGCCCACAACCCGGGCGTCACCTCGCGGCAGATCTGCGCGGCGCTGGACATCCTGCCGCCCAACTTGGTGGGCATGGTCAAGGCGCTGCAGGCGCGCGGGCTGGTGGTGCGCAAGCCCCACCCCAGCGACCGCCGGGCCCAGGGCCTTCACCTCACCGCCGCCGGCCAGAAGCTGCACCGCCAGGCCCAGGCGACGGCCACCGAGCTCGAGGCCGAGGCCACCACCGCGCTCACGCCCGACGAGGTGCAGACCCTCATCGACCTGCTGCGCAAGGTGTACCGCCGTGGCCCCGCGCAGGGCCTGGGCGACGACGCCATCTGAAGCCCCGCGCGGCGCCCATCGGGGCAAACCCGGGTGAACGCGGCGCCACATTGCTGCGCCGCACACAGCTAGCAACTTGGTAGCGGGCGCTTTGCTGCCTATAGTGCTCACACGAGTTGACACAGCGCGACGCGCCCAGTGCAGGCCCGCCAGGAGACCGCCGATGAGCAAGGACCAGGAAGCCGTGAACCAGCTGTTCGAGCTGCTGGAATCGCGCTACGCCATGCGCGTGCTCTGGGCCCTGGCCGATGGCCACCCCCAGACCTTCCGCCTGCTGCAGGACAGCGTGGGCGGCGTCACGCCCAACACGCTCAACACCCGCATCAAGGAATTGCGCGCCGCGCACCTGGTCGACCACAACGGCACGGGCTACCGCCTCACCCCGCAGGGCACCGACCTGGTGCGCCGCCTGGGTGAGGTGCGCGGCTTCGCCAGCCGCTGGCACCAGCGCCGGCCGACCGCGCGCGCGCGGGCCTAGTCGCGCGCGGGCCTGGTCGCGCGACGGCCTGGTTTCAGGCCGCCGGGCTGTCCACCACCACCTGCCGCTGCTCCCCCAGCCCGCGCCCGCCCAGCACCATCACGTCGCCCGCCTTCAGGTACAGCGGCGGCTTGTGCCCCATGCCCACGCCAGGCGGCGTGCCGGTGGCGATCACGTCGCCCGGCTGCAGCGCCATGAAACGGCTCAGGTAGCTCACCAGCGTGGCCACGTCGAACACCATGGTGCGCGTGCTGCCGTTCTGGCGGCGCTGGCCGTTCACCTCCAGCCACAGGTCCACGTCCTGCGGGTCGCCCAGCTCGTCGGGCGTCACCAGCCAGGGGCCGATCGGGCAGTGCGTGGGGTAGCTCTTGCCCTTGACCCACTGGCCCTCATAGTCGATCTGGTAGGCCCGCTCGGAGACGTCGTTGAGCAGGCAGTAGCCGGCCACGTGCGCCAGGGCCTGGTCCTCGCTCACGTGGAAGGCGCGCCGGCCGATCACCACGCCCAGCTCGACCTCCCAGTCCAGCTTCTGCGAGCCCGGCGCCAGCCAGACATCGTCGTTGGGCCCGCTCAGGGCGCCCACGTGCTTGTTGAAGACGATGGGCTGGCCCGGCACCTTCAGGCCGGCCTCGGCCGCGTGGTCGGCGTAGTTCAGGCCAATGCCGATGAGGTTGCCCACCCCGCCCACACAGGGCCCCAGCCGGGTGCCCGAGGGCACGGGCGGCAGCGCCAGCGGGTCCAGTGCGGCCAGGCGCGCCATAGAATCCGGGCCCAGCGTGGCCGGCCCGATGTCGGCCATCACCCCCGAGAGGTCGCGCGGCGTGCCGCTGGCATCGATCAGACCGGGGGATTCGGCGCCGGGCAGGCCGTGGCGGATGAGTTTCATGCGTCGCTTCAGTGAGGTGAAAACCACCGATTCTGCCGCTGTGCGCCCACCGCCCGAGCGGCCCTTGAAATCCGCCGAACCGCCCCCAGTTGCCCGACCTGTCGGGCAAACCGACCCTTTTTCACGAACCGCAACGACCGCTGCAACGATGAGCCAGACGCCCCCCAACGCCCCGCCGCCCCAGGACAACACCGCGCCCCAGGCGCCCGTGAGCCCCGAAGAGGCCGAAGCCGCCCAGGCGGCCGGCGAGGCCGAGGCGCAGGCCGGCCTGCAGGCCGAACTGGTCACCTTGAAGGCCCAGAACACCGACCTGGCCGACCAGTTCCTGCGCGCCAAGGCCGAGGCAGAGAACGCCCGCCGACGCGCCGAGGAGGAAATCAGCAAGGCCCGCAAGTTCGCGGTGGAGAGCTTCGCCGAGAGCCTGCTGGCCGTGGCCGACAGCCTGGAAGCCGGCCTGGCCATCCAGGAGGCCACGCGCGAGCAGTTGCGCGAAGGCACCGAGGCCACGCTCAAGCAGCTCAAGAGCGCGCTGGAGCGCCACAAGGTCGTGCAGATCGCGCCCGCCGCCGGCACGAAATTCGACCCCCACCAGCACCAGGCCATCAGCATGGTGCCGGCCGAGCAGGAGCCCAACACCGTGGTCACCGTGCTCCAGAAGGGCTACCTCATCGCCGAGCGCGTGCTGCGCCCGGCCCTGGTCACCGTGGCGGCACCCAAGTGAGGCCGGGGGCCCACGCAACACTTGCCCACGCCCCGCCCCCTTGAATTCCCCAGGCTTATCCACACCTCGTCAACAGCTTTAACCACATCCTCGGAGTCACTCACATGGGACGCATCATCGGCATCGACCTCGGCACCACGAACTCGTGCGTGGCCATCATGGAAGGCAACAACACCAAGGTGATCGAGAACAGCGAAGGTGCGCGCACCACGCCCTCGATCGTCGCCTACCAGGAAGACGGCGAGGTGCTGGTCGGCGCCTCGGCCAAGCGCCAGGCCGTCACCAACCCCAAGAACACGCTGTACGCGATCAAGCGCCTGATCGGCCGCAAGTTCACCGAGAAGGAAGTGCAGAAGGACATCGACCTGATGCCCTACTCCATCGTGGCCGCCGACAACGGCGACGCCTGGGTGGAGGTGCGCGGCAAGAAGATCTCGGCCCAGCAGGTCTCGGCCGACATCCTGCGCAAGATGAAGAAAACCGCCGAGGACTACCTCGGTGAGCCGGTCACCGAAGCGGTGATCACCGTGCCCGCGTACTTCAACGACGCGCAGCGCCAGGCCACGAAAGACGCCGGCCGCATCGCCGGCCTCGATGTCAAGCGCATCATCAACGAGCCCACCGCCGCGGCCCTGGCCTTCGGCCTGGACAAGCAGGACAAGGGCGACCGCAAGATCGCGGTGTATGACCTCGGCGGCGGCACCTTCGACGTGTCCATCATCGAGATCGCCGACGTCGATGGCGAGAAGCAGTTCGAGGTGCTCTCCACCAACGGCGACACCTTCCTGGGTGGTGAAGACTTCGACCAGCGCATCATCGACCACATCATTTCCGAGTTCAAGAAGGAACAGGGCGTCGACCTGAGCAAGGACGTGCTGGCCCTGCAGCGCCTGAAGGAAGCGGCCGAGAAGGCCAAGATCGAGCTGTCGTCCTCGGCCGCCACCGACATCAACCTGCCCTACATCACGGCCGATGCCTCGGGCCCGAAGCACCTGAACATCAAGCTCACGCGCGCCAAGCTCGAAGCCCTGGTGGAAGAGCTGATCGAGCGCACCATCGCCCCCTGCCGCACCGCCATCAAGGACGCCGGCGTGAGCGTGGGCGAGATCCACGACGTGATCCTGGTCGGCGGCATGACCCGCATGCCCAAGGTGCAGGAGAAGGTCAAGGAGTTCTTCGGCAAGGAGCCGCGCAAGGACGTCAACCCCGATGAAGCGGTGGCCGTCGGCGCCGCCATCCAGGGCCAGGTGCTCTCGGGCGACCGCAAGGACGTGCTGCTGCTGGACGTGACCCCGCTGTCGCTCGGTATCGAGACGATGGGCGGCGTCATGACCAAGATGATCGCCAAGAACACGACGATCCCGACCAAGTTCTCGCAGGTGTTCTCCACCGCCGACGACAACCAGCCGGCCGTGACCATCAAGGTGTTCCAGGGCGAGCGCGAGATCGCCGCCGGCAACAAGCTGCTGGGCGAATTCAACCTCGAGGGCATTCCCGCCGCGCCGCGCGGCCTGCCGCAGATCGAGGTGACCTTCGACATCGACGCCAACGGCATCCTGCACGTGGGCGCCAAGGACAAGGGCACCGGCAAGGAAAACAAGATCACCATCAAGGCGAACTCGGGCCTCTCCGAAGCCGAGATCCAGCAGATGGTGAAGGACGCCGAGCTCAACGCGGCCGAGGACAAGAAGAAGGTCGAGCTCGTGCAGTCGCGCAACCAGGCCGAGGCCATGGTGCACAGCGTGAAGAAGAGCCTGGGCGAGCACGGCGACAAGCTCGAGGCCGGCGAGAAGTCGGCCATCGAGGACGCGATCAAGGCGCTGGAGGCAGCCGTCCAGGGCGAGGACAAGGACGCGATCGAGGCCAAGACCACCGAGCTCATGACCGCCAGCCAGAAGCTGGGCGAGAAGGTCTACGCCGCGCAACAGGCCGAACAGGCCGGTGCCGAGGCGAACGCCGCCGACGCCCAGCCGCAGGCCGCCAAGCCGGCCGACGACGACGTCGTCGACGCGGAAGTGAAGGAAGTCAAGAAGGGCTGATCGCGACGCGCGACGCCCGCCACACCGCCGCGTCCGCGCAAGCTGACGCGGCGTTCGTGTTCAAACACAAGCCCCAGAGACCATGGCCAAACGCGACTATTACGAAGTGCTCGGCGTGCCCAAGAACGCCTCCGACGAGGAGATCAAGAAGGCGTACCGCAAGCTCGCGATGAAGCACCACCCCGACCGCAACCAGGGCGATGCGGCCAAGGGCGCCGAAGAGAAGTTCAAGGAGGCCAAGGAGGCCTACGAGATGCTCTCGGACGCGCAGAAGAAGGCCGCCTACGACCAGTACGGTCACGCCGGTGTCGACCCCAACATGCGCGGCGGCCCGGGCGGCGCCGAAGGCTTCGGCGGTTTCGGTGACGCCTTCGGCGACATCTTCGGTGACATCTTCGGCGGCGCGCGCCGCGGCGCGGGGGGCGGGCGGCAGGTGTACCGCGGTGCCGACCTGTCCTACGCCATGGAGATCAGCCTGGAAGAAGCCGCGGGCGGCAAGGAAACGCAGATCCGCATCCCCAGCTGGGACGACTGCGAAACCTGCCACGGCAGCGGCGCCAAACCCGGCACCAGCGCCAAGACCTGCGGCACCTGCCACGGCCAGGGCGTGGTGCAGATGCGCCAGGGCTTCTTCAGCGTGCAGCAGACCTGCCCCACCTGCCAGGGGCGCGGCAAGGTCATCCCCGAGCCCTGCACTACCTGCCACGGCCAGGGCAAGATCAAGCGCCAGAAGACGCTGGAGATCAAGATCCCGGCCGGCATCGACGATGGCCAGCGCATCCGCTCCACCGGCAACGGCGAGCCCGGCCAGAACGGCGGCCCGGCGGGCGATCTGTACATCGAGATCCGACTGCGCAAGCACGACATCTTCGAGCGCGACGGCGACGACCTGCACTGCCAGGTGCCCGTGAGCATGACCATTGCCGCCCTGGGCGGAGAGATCGACGTGCCCACGCTGCAGGGCAAGGCCACCATCGACCTGCCCGAAGGCACGCAAAGCGGCAAGACCTTCCGCCTGCGCGGCAAGGGCATCAAGGGCGTGCGCAGCAGCTACCCGGGCGACCTGTACTGCCACGTGGCGGTGGAGACGCCCGTGAAGCTCACCGAGCACCAGCGCAAGCTGCTGAAGGAACTCGACGAGTCCTTCAGGAAGGGCGGACACAAGCACAGCCCGAACGACAAGGGCTGGTTCGAGAAGGCGAAGGATTTCTTCAGCTGAGCCGGGACCCGATCCCATGAAAGCGACGCCAAGGCGTCGCTTTTTTTTGCCCCTGTTCACGGCGCCCAAACAGGCGTACAACCGCGCTGTTGAACGGTATAAATCGTATGAACCGTATACCTCGTTTCATGGGAACGGTTCTGCTGCTGGCAGGATGGGGGATCGCCTGGCCGGCCGCGGCGCAGCCGGCCTGTCACGACGATGCCGCCCGCGCCGCCGAGCAGCGCGAACTCGACGAAGCCCAGATCGCCGAATTGCTGCGCGATCGCCCCGCCCTGCCCACGCCAACTCGCCTGCAGGCCCTGCTCGATCAGCTCGTGGCCATCTCGCCCCGCCTGCGCGAACGCCCGCCGGTGAAGCTTCTGGTGCTGGACGACCGTGAGCTCAACGCCTTCGCGGCCGACCACGGCGTGGTCATCCTCACCAACGCCCTGTGGGACCCCCGCCATGGCCTCAGCGAGGACGAGCTCGCGGCCGTCATCGCGCACGAACTGGCCCACGTGGAGGTGCGCGACGGCCTGGCCGAAGCCTGCGAAATGCAATTGCGCGTGGGCGACACGCAGACCGGCATCGCCCAGGTGCGCGCCCGACTGGCCACGCTCAGGCCCGACTCGACCCAGGCCCACGACGCCAGCGAGCTGTTGCATGAGCAGGAGCTGCTGGCCGACGCGCGCGGCATCGCGCTGCTGCGGCGCGCCGGCCGCGACCCGTACGCCATGGCGCGCGTGCTGGCCAAGCTGCACGCGCCCCAGCTACCGGGCGCCGGCCTGCTGACTGCGCCCACTCACCCGGTCCTGAGCGACCGACTGGCCCGCGCGAAGGCGCAAGCGAGCAGCCTGCCTGCCGGGTACGGCGTGCCGCCGGCCCACCGCCGGCGCTGAGCGTGCTGCGTGCTTCGAGCGCACACGCAGCGCACGGCCGGCACGTGCTCAGGCGCTCAGGCCCTTGTCGCGGTGCCACTGTGCGAGCGACAGGTCGGGGTAGCCATCGAAGCGCGGGTCGTGGGCGCCGCCTTCCACCCGCACCCAGGGCGCTTTCGAGCCCACCATGCAGTGCACGTTTTCCGGCGGCATCGGCAAGGGCGTGTCGATCGCGCTGGCGTGCGGGTGCACCAGTTCGGGCCAGTTCGGGTCCCACAGCCAGAGCGCGCTGCCGCACTGGCCGCAGAAGTAGCGCCGCGCGCTGCTGGTGTGCGAGCCCTGGCCATCGCCCTCGGGCCCATTGGGCATGCGCGCCCGGTAGATGCGCAGGTGGCGCTTGCCCTTCACCTTCATGCCCGCCACGGCGGCGCCCAGGTTGATGGCGTAGCCACCCGCCCCGGCCGTCTTGCGGCAGATGGAGCAGTAGCAGCGCATGAAGGGAACCGGCTCGGCCGATTCCACGGTGAAGCGGACCTTGCCGCAATGGCATGAGCCGTCGAGTCGCATGGTGTTCTCCGTCGTGACGCGCCCGGTGCGCCACCCCGGCGGGCAACGGCAAGGCAGGCGCCCGACGATAGACCGCGATCGCTCCTACCGGCACCCCTATTGCCCCCATTGCCAACAACGATTGGCCAGATCTCATAGTTTTTGAAAAACTATCCATCACTGTTCATAGTCCCAACCACCATGTCTACCCTCATCCGCCAGATCCAGCCCGTCTGGGCCCAACTGCAGCAGCTGGAGTTGCCGGTGCCCGCCCACGCCCTGCGCAACGCCCTGCTGGCGCTGGCGGCCGGTCTGCTGCTGATGGCGGGCATTGCCGCCGGCTCCACGTTCTGGGCGCCCACGCGCGCCTGGTGGCTGGCGGTGGAGGGTGGCAGCGCGTTGGTGGCGGGCGTGCAGGCCTCGCTGCTGGCGGCCATTGCCACGGCCGTGGGCGCGCTGCCGGTGTTCGTGGTCCAGCGCATCGGCAAGCGGCAGGAAGCCGCCTTCATGGCCTTCTCGGCCGGGGTGATGTTGGCGGCGGCGGTGTTCGCGCTGCTGTTGCCCTCGCTGGACGCCAGCCGCGTGCTGGTGGGTGATGGCGGCTGGAGCGCGCTGCTGTCGGGCGCCGGGCTGGCGCTGGGCATGGGGATGATGCTCGCCATCGACCGCGCCCTGCCGCACGAACACGCCGTGATGCCCCCGGCGGCGAACACGCACGCCAGCGCCTGGCTGCCGCGCGACGCGGCCTCGCAGCGCGCCTGGCTGATGGTGCTGGCCCTGATGATCCACAACGTGCCCGAGGGCCTGGCCGTGGGCGCTGCCTACGCAGGGCCAGCGGGCGCGGACAGCGTGCACGACGGAGCCGCCGTGGCCCTGGCCATCGGCCTGCAGAACATGCCCGAGGGGCTGATCGTGGCCATGGCGCTGCGCACCCTGGGCTTGAGCGCCGCCAAGGCCTGGGGCGTCGCCGCGCTCACCGGCCTGGCCGAACCGCTGGGGGCGCTGCTGGGCGTTCTGGTGCTGGGCAGCGTGCCCGTGTTCTACCCGCTGGGCCTGGCGCTGGCCGCCGGCGCCATGATCTTCGTGGTGAGCCACGAGATCATTCCCGAGACGCACCGCGACGGCTTCGAAGGCGCGGCCAGTGCCACGCTGCTGGCCGGCTTCATCTTCATGATCTGGCTGGACAGTGCCCTGGCTTGAGCGTCGCCGGGCTGTTCCCAAGGCGCTCAACCCCGCCGTGCGCAGCGCGCAGGGCAGTTCAGTGAGCCGGACGCGCCGCGGTGCGCGGCTAAGATGCCCCACATGGGCGTAAGCATCCGATTCCTCGGCGGCGCGGGCACCGTCACCGGCTCGAAATACCTCGTCGAACACGAAGGCCAGCGGCTGCTGGTGGACTGCGGCCTGTTCCAGGGCTACAAGCAGTACCGCCTGCGCAACCGCGAGCCGCTGCCGGTGGCGCCCGGGCAGATCGGCGCCGTGCTCTTCACGCACGCGCACATCGACCACAGCGGCCACTTCCCCTTGCTGGTCAAAGAGGGTTTCAAGGGCAAGGCCTGGTGCACACCGGCCACGCGCGACCTGCTGCACGTGATGCTGCCCGACAGCGGCCACCTGCAGGAAGAAGAAGCCGAATACGCCAACCGCAAGGGTTTCAGCAAGCACCACCCCGCCCTGCCCCTGTACACCGAAGACGACGCGCGCCGCTGCCTCAAGCGCCTGCACACGGTACGGCCGCACGACGACTTCGAGCCCCTGCCGGGCTGGACGGCGCGGTTCAGCGGCGCGGGCCACATCCTGGGCGCCGCCAGCCTGCTGCTGACGGTGGGTGGGCGGCGCATCCTCTTCTCGGGTGACCTCGGCCGGCCCGACGACGCGCTGATGCACCCACCCGAGCCGCCGCCCGCGGCCGACGTGGTGCTGTGCGAGTCCACCTACGGCAACCGCCTGCACCCGAAGGAAGACCTGATGGGCGAACTCGGGCCGGCACTGGCGCGTGTCGCCGCGCGCGGCGGCACGGCGGTGGTGCCGGTGTTCGCGGTGGGCCGCGCGCAGGCGGTGTTGCTGGCCATCGCGCGGCTCAAGGCGCGGGGCGATCTGCCGCGCGGCCTGCCGGTGTACCTGGACAGTCCCATGGCCGTGCACACCACCGAGCTGTACGAACACCACCTCGGCCAACACCGCCTGAGCGCCGCCGAGTGCCGCGAAATGGAGCGCGCCGCGCAGATGGTCACCAGCGTGGAGCAGTCCAAGGCCATCGCGCAGCGCCATGGGCCCAAGGTGATCCTGGCGGCCAGCGGCATGGCCACCGGCGGGCGCGTTCTGCACCACCTCACCCACCACCTGGGCGACCACCGTTCGATGGTGGTGCTTGCCGGCTACCAGGCCCCGGGCACGCGCGGCGCGCAACTCGCCGAAGGCCACACCAGCTTGCGCATCTTCGGCCAGCAATGGCCGGTGCGGGCCGAGGTGGTGCAGCTCACCGCCGGCTCCGCGCACGCCGACGCCGATCAACTGATGGCCTGGCTGCGCGCGCTGCCGCAGGCGCCGCGGCGCACCTTCGTCACCCACGGCGACATGGACGCCGCCGACGCACTGCGCCTGCGCATCGAACACGAACTGGGCTGGCCCGCGCTGGTACCGGAACACGGCAGCACCTGGCCGGCCTGAACAGGCCGCCCGCCTGAACTTTTCCGCCTCCGGGCGACCCCATTCCCATGCAACGATTCACCACCCTCTGCCTCATGGCCGCACTGGCCACCCTCGCCGCCCCCGCCTTCGCCCAGACCCCCGACAACGAATTCCGCCAGTGCCTGAATGGCCTGCGCCCCACGGCCCAGGCCAACGGCGTGAACGAGACCACTTTCCGCGCCCACACCGACACGCTGCAGCCCATGATGTCGGTCATCGGCAACCTGGACGCGCAGCCCGAATTCAAGACGCCGATCTGGGACTACCTCACCGTGCTGGTGGACCCGCAGCGCGTGGACGAAGGCGCACAGCGCCTGCAGGCCAACGCCGAGCTGCTGCAGCGCGTGCAGCAGCGCTTCGGCGTGGACCCGGCCACGGTGGTGGCCGTGTGGGGCGTGGAGAGCAACTACGGCCAGGGCTTCGGCAAGACACCCATCGTGCAATCGCTGGCCACGCTGTCCTGTTATGGCCGCCGACAGGCCTACTTCCGCACCGAGTTCTATTCCGCGCTGCGCCTGCTGCAGGCCGGGCACTTCCCGCCCGAGCGGCTGCAGGGCTCCTGGGCCGGTGCCTTCGGCCACACGCAGTTCATGCCCAGCACCTACGAACGCCTGGCGGTGGACTTCGACGGCGATGGCCGCGCCGACCTGATCGACAGCATCCCCGACGCGCTGGCCTCCACCGCGAACTTCCTGCAACGCGCCGGCTGGCGCAACGACCTGCCCTGGGGCTTCGAGGTGAAGCTGCCCGAGGGCCTGTCGGTGCTGGGCGAGGGCCGCCGCAGCAAGCGCCCCGGCACCGAATGGGCCGCGCGCGGGGTGATGCGCATCGACGGCACGCCCGTGCCGCCCGAGCTGAGCCTGGGCCTGCTCACGCCCGCCGGCGCCAAGGGCCCGGCCTTTCTGGTCACGCGCAACTTCGACGCCATCTACAGCTACAACGCCGCCGAGAGCTACGGCCTGGCCATCGCTCACCTGGCCGATCGCCTGCGCGGCGGCGGCCCCTTCGTGACGCCCTGGCCCACCGACGACCTGGGCCTCACGCGCGCCGAACGCCGCGAACTGCAGACCCTGCTGCTGGCGCGCGGGCACGACATCGGCGAGGCCGATGGCCTGCTGGGCGAGAAGACGCGCAGCGCGGTGCGCGCCGAGCAGACGCGCCTGGGCTGGGAAGCCAATGGCCGCGCGGGGCAGAAGCTGTTGAAGGCGCTGCGGGGGGGCTGAGCTCCCAGTCGGCCCGCGGGCCGCGAGGGTTTTCCACCATTGAGTTAACTAACTCAATCCCTTCCCCGAACGGGCCAGCGCCCTTGCCACGCGCGCATTCGCCTTCTCCAGCAGGGCCTTGAGCGTGGGCGGCTCCAGCACCTCGAACTCCACGTCCAGCGCCATCAGCCAGTAAGCCAGCGACTCCAGGTGGTTGGCGCCGCTGTGCATCACGCAGCGCGCATCGTCCAGCGCCTCCAGCCGCGCCACCGTGGGCGGGATCTGCCGCGCCATCTCGGCCAGGGGCTTGTGCAGCACCACGCGCGCCTGCTCGGTGTAGGCCGAGACACCGATCGACAGCGACACGTAGGCGCGCAGGTCGCCGCCCTCGGGCCCGGGGCGCGGCGCGAAGTGCTCGCTCAGGGTCGGCGCGCCATCGATGCGGTCGATGCGGAAGGTGCGCCAGTCCGTGCGCGCCGGGTCCCAGGCCACCAGGTACCAGCGGCTGCCGGTGTGCACCAGGCCCTGCGGTTCCACCGTGCGCGCCGTGGCCTGGCCGCGGCTGTCGCGGTAGGCGAAGGCCACGCGCAACTGGTCGCGGCAGGCCAGCGCCAGGCTGGCCAGCACCCCCGCGTCCACCGTGGGCCGCAGGCTCTCCAGCGGCAGGATCGTCGAGCGCAGCGCGTCCAGGCGGCGGCGCAGCCGCGTGGGCATCACCTGCTGCAGTTTCACCAGCGCGCGCAGCGAGCCTTCCTCCACCCCGCTCACCGTGCCGGCCGCGGCGGTCTGCAAGGCGATGGCCACGGCCTGCGCCTCCTCGTCGTCCAGCAGCAGCGGGGGCAGCGCCTGCCCGGCGCGAAACGCATAGCCCCCGGCCACACCGCTGCTGGCGTGAATGGGGTAGCCCAGCTCGCGCAGGCGGTCGATGTCGCGGCGCAGGGTGCGCGGGTTCACCGCCAGCCGCTCGGCCAGTTCGGTGCCGCTCCAGTGGCGGCGGGTCTGCAGCAGTGAGAGCAGCCTCAGCAATCGGGAGGACGAGGTCAGCATGGCTCGCACTCTAGCTCTTATCGAGGGCGGAATCTGTCCGCAATGAATGAGACAGTGCGTGCACGGGTTCGGCGCGGTGCCGGACCGGTTTCAACCCCATCCCTTCAAGGAGCCCGCCATGTCCCTCGTCCTCTACTGGCACCCCATGTCCAGCGCCACCCCCATCGCCTGCGCCCTCGCCGAACTGGGCGTGCCGCACGAGCGCGTGAAGGTCGACATCACCACCGGCGAGCAGCGCCGCCCTGGCTTCCTGGCGCTCAACCCCAACGGCAAGGTGCCCACCATGACAGTGGACGGCGCGCCGATGTTCGAGGCGCTGGCCATGGAGCTGTGGCTGGGCGAGCGTTATGGCGTGAAGAACGGCCTGTGGCCAGCGCCTGGCACGCCCGCGCAGTTGCAGGCCTTCTCCTGGTGCACCTGGGCCTACGTCACCTACGGCGCGCAGCTCATCCGCCTGCAGGCCGCGCGCGACATGGGCACGCCCGACGATGCGCACGGCCAGGCGGGCCATCAGGCCATGGACCAGTTGCTGGCCCTGCTCGACGAGCGCCTGGCGAAGCAGCCCTGGATGCTGGGCGAGGCCTACTCGCTGGTGGACCTGTCGGTGGGTTCGGTGATCGGCTACAGCGCCTACATCGGCGCGCCGGTCGACAAGCACCCGAACGTGCGGGCCTGGCTGGCGCGGGTGCAGGCGCGGCCGGCGATGCAGATCGAGGCTTGAAGCGATGCCCCCACGCTCCGCGGCTGCGCGAGTCCGCCCCGGGGCGGCCCGGCGGCGGATCGCTTCCGCGGCCTCAGCGAGGGGCGTCCAGGAAGTCCTGCATGTCGAACGCCAGCTGCTTGTGGTGGCGAATGGCCAGCAGGTCGACGCCCTGTTCGTTCACCCGGTAGAGCAACAGGTGGTCGTCCATCACGTACTCGCGGATCTGGTCGCCCGGCGACAAGCGCTGCGTGATGGCCTCATGCAGGCGCTGCGCTTCGACGCTGTCAGGCGCGCGCTCGAGAAAGAGCCGGCCCATGCGCGGAAAGCGGGAGAGGTTGGGCAGAACTACATCATCCAGTTCCGCCAGCAAGCCGTCGTAGCCGTATGGGTTGCCGTTCTCCGCCAGGAAAGCATCAATGGCGTCCAGGTTGGCCAGGACGTTGGCAGTGAAGCGGATGCGCATCAGGCCTTGGACCCACGGCGACGCTGGCGAAGCATCCTCATGGCTTCGTCGGCCGGCACGGTGCGTCCCGCATCCACGTCGTCCAAGCCCTTGGCCACGTCCTCCAGCAGCAGCAGGTGGATGCGCGCGCGCTCCAGACGGTGGTAGTGGTCCAGTCGGCGCGCGTCGATGAGCGCCACCGCGGGCTCACCGTTCTTGGTGATGATCTTCTCGGCACCTTGCTGCACTTCGTCCACCAGACGGGACAACTGGCTGCGGGCTTCCGAAAACGCAAGGATGTCGCTCACATGAAGTGGCATGGGGCCTCCTGACGTACATTGCACAAAATTTTGTGCAATGTACAGGATTTCGCTCAGAGCTTCACCGCCGTCCCGCTCACCGCGACCATCATCATCCCGTTCGCCTCGCCGAGCACCTCGTCGTCGAAGTCGATGCCGATGACGCCGTTGGCGCCGAGCTCTTTCGCGGACTTGGAAAACCAGCCCATGCGCGTGCTCCGGTGAGCACCCCGATCGGGTGCGGGCACAGCTTGGCTCACCACGCTGAGCGGTGAAGGCGCGGCTGGGCTCACCACAGTGAGCGCAACTGCCCCTGGTGCAGTCCCCAGCCCTGCTGCGCCATCGCGCGCGCCTCGGCCTCGTCGTGCGTGACGAGGATGGCCGCCATGCCCGCTTCGGCGATGCGTTCGCGGAACTCGGCGCGCAGTTGCTCGCGCAGCGCGGCGTCCAGCGCGGAGAAGGGTTCGTCCAGCAGCAGCGCGCGCGGTTGCGTGATGAGCGCGCGCGCCAGCGCCACGCGCTGCTGCTCGCCGCCCGAGAGCGTCCACACGCGCGCCTGGGCGTGCGCCCCCAGGCCGAAGCGCGTGAGCAGGGCCTGCGCGCGCTCGCGCGCCTCGCGCCGGGGCAGGCGCTGCTCGATCAGGCCGAAGGCCACGTTGTCGCGCACGTCCAGGTGCGGGAACAGGGCGAAGTCCTGGAACATCAGCGCGAAGCCGCGCCGGTGCGGCGGCGTGCGGGTGATGTCTTCGCCGTCGAACCACACGCTGCCGCGCTCGGGCGTCTCGATGCCCGCCACGACCTTGAGCAGCGTGCTCTTGCCGCTGCCCGAAGGCCCGAGCAGCGCCACGGTCTGGCCCGCGTGCACGCGCAGGTTCACGCCGTCGAGCAGCGGGCGCCGGTCCCAGCGCAGGTGGATGTCACGCAGTTCGAGCATCGGCCGGTCCCAGGGCTGGGGTGCGGCGGCGCGCGCCGCCTTCAATGAGCACGAAGGCCGCGAGGGCGAGCGCCAGCAGCAGCAGCGCCAGCACCAGCGCCGCCTGCAGGTTGGTCTCGCCCGGGCGGCCCAGGCGTTGGTGGATCAGGGTGGTGAGCGTGAGCCATTCCGGCCGCGACAGGAACAGCGAGACCGCGAACTCGCCGAGCATGGTGGCGGCGGCGAAGGCGGTGCCGCGCCGCAGCGCGGGCGCCACCAGCGGCAGCGTGACGCGCCAGGCCACGCGCGCGGGCGAGGCGCCCAGCGTGGCCGCCGCCTGCATCAGCGACGGCGACAGCGCGTCCAGCGCGGCGGCCAGGGCGCGCGCGATGAAGGGGTAGGCGATGAGCGCGTAGGCCGCCACCAGCAGCGGCAGGCTGGCGGTGAACGCCGGGTAGAGCAGCAGCAGCCCGAAGGCCACCGTGACGGGCGAGACCACGAAGGGCAGGAAGGCCGCCGCCCGCCAGGCCAGCCCCAGGCGCAGCAGGCCCTGGGCCGACAGCGCGTGCGCCACGCCCAGCACCAGGGCCAGCGCGAGCGCCATGGCGCTGAAGCGCAGCGTGTTGAACAGGGCCTGCAGCGTGGCGGGCTCGCGCAGCACGGCCCAGGCCGCGCCGTCGAGCAGCGCGGGCGCGGTGCGCACCAGCAAGGCCAGCAGCGGCGCGCCGGCGAGGGCGAACAGCGCCGCGTGCAGGCCCGCCACGGCCAGGCGGTCGCCGCGCGAGGCCACCGCGCGGCGCGCAATGGGCGCCACGCGCGCGGGCGCGGCCAGCCGTTGCTCGATGAGGGCATAGGCCAGGGCCACCGCGCCGTTGAGCAACAGCATCCACACCGCCAGCACGCTGGCCTGGCCCAGCGCCAGTTCGTGCGCCACCAGGGTGTAGATCTCCACCTCCGCCGTGGCCCAGCGCTGGCCGCCCAGCACCAGCGCCAGGCCGAAGCCCGAGAGGCAATAGAGGAACACCAGGCAGGCCGCCGAGGCGAGCCAGGGCCGCGCCTCGGGCCATTCGACGCGCAGGAACACGCGCCAGGGCGAAGCGCCCAGCGTGCGCGCGGCGGCCACGCGCGTGGCGCTCACGTGCTCGAAGGCGTCCACGCCCGCGCGCACCACCAGGCACAGGTTGAAAAACAGGTTGCCGTACAGCAGCAGCCAGGGCGTGCCCGAGCCGTCGATGCCCAGCACGCCCAGTACGCCGCGCGGCCCGGCCAGCGCCAGCACGCCCATGGCCGCCACCAGCGTGGGCACCACGAAGGGCAGCATCAGCGCGCGCAGCACCAGCCCACGGCCCATGAAGTCGATGCGCGCGAGCACCCAGGCCAACGGCACACCGACCAGCAGCGCGGCCACCGAGGTGATGCCCGCCTGCGCCAGCGACCACAACACGCGCCCGCGCAGGTAGTCGTCGGCCCACAAGGCCCAGAAGGCCCAGAAGCCGAACTCGCCCGTGCCCCAGCCCTCGGCCAGCAGCCGCGACACGGGCGCCACCGCCACGAGGGCGAGGAAAAGCAGCGGGATCAGGGCGAGCGCGAGGCGCATGGAGGGCGTCAGCGCAGCACGGTTTTGACCCAACGGTCCTGCCAGGCGCGCAGTTGTTCGCTCGCGCGCTCGGCCGGCGGGTTGTCGAAGCGCGTGGGTTCGGGCGCGTGCTTCTTCAACACCTCGGCGCGCGCCGCGCCGGGCTCGGCGGGGTACATCCACATGCTGGTCTGCAGCGCCTCTTGCACCGGCGCGGAGCGCAGGAACTCGATGAAGCGGCCGGCGGCCTCGCGTGTGGCGGCATTGCCGCCCTTGACCAGGGCCACACCCTCGACCTGTCGGAACACGCCGCCGGGCAAAAACAGGCTGGCCGTGGGCGATTCGGCGAGCGGCGTCTGGCTGAAGAACACCTCGGCCGCCGGGCTGGTGGCGTAACTCACCACGAGGGGCCGCGCGCCGCCGTTGCGGGTGAACTCGGTGTAGTAGGCCTCGCTCCAGCCCTTGACCACCTTGAGGCCGTTGCGCCGCATCCGTGCCCACCAGTCGAAGGCGCCCTGCTCGCCCAGGCCGGCGATGGTGGCCTGCAGGAAGGCCTGGCCGGGGCTGGAGGTGCCCGGGTGCGGCACCACGAGCAGGTCCTTGTAGGCGGCTTGCGCCAGGTCGTCGAGCGAGCGCGGCAGGGCCAGGCCCTTTTTCGCGAACCAGGCCTTGTCGACGTTGAGCGCGACGTAGCCGTGGTCCACCGGCACCACACCCTCCCCCAAGGGCGCGGCGCTGGGGCGTTGCGCGGCGGGGCCGTTGTAGGCCTCGAGGACGCCGGCCTGCCGCGCGCGCGGCAGCAGCGCGTTGTCGATGCCGAAGACCACGTCGGCGATGGGCCGGGCGCGCGTGAGGATCAGGCGGTTGAGCATCTCGCCCGCGTCGCCGCCCTTGATGAGCTGCAGCTTCACGCCGGCTTCGCGCTCGAACTGCGCGAGCAGCGGCGCGGGCAGTTCGAAGGAGTCGTGGGTGAGCACGCGCAGGGGCGTCTGAGCCGCCGCGAGGCCCGGGGCCGAGGCCAGGGCCAGAAGCAGGATGGGAAAGACCGGGAGGATCGAACGCCGTTGCATGCCGCTACCTTACCCGCCCGCGCGGGGCACCGTCAGAACGCGAGTTCGACACAGGCGCCCGGCTCGATCACGCGCTCGGGCCATTCGTGCGCGCCGGCGATGGCGCGTGGCCCGTGCGCCTTGAGGTAGTGGGCGGCGCGGATGACGCCCGCGTGCGTGACCCAGGCCGCCTCGCGGATGCCGGCCGCGTGCAGCTCCATCAGCACGGCGGCCACGCGCTCGATGACGCGCTGCGTGCACTCCTCTCCACCGAAACGGTGGTGCGCGAAGTCGGCCATCCAGGCGTCGAAGGCGGTGCGCGGAATGGCGTCCCAGGCCTGCATCTCCCAGTGGCCGAAGTCCATCTCGTTCAGGCGCGGCTCCACGCGCGCCGCGCCCAGGTCGGGGCGCAGGCGCTGCAGCGCGGCGGCCAGTTGCTGCGCGCGCGCCAGGCCCGACACCCACAGCGGCACGTGGCGCGGCAGCGTGGCGGCGATGGACTCGGCGGCGGCCAGCGTGGCGTCGGCGCGCGCGGGCGCGTCGGTGATGCCGTAGCACAGGCCCGGTGGCAGGGCGACGGCGGCGTGGCGGATCAGGCAGAGCTTCATCGGAGCCTCATTCAACACGTCATTCGAAAGGCAAGGCGATGGCGACGCCCAGGTAGAACAGCAGCTCCGCCACCTGCTGCGTGGCGCCCAGGCCGTCGCCGGTGAAGCCGCGCAGGCGGCGCCACAGCAGGCGGCCCACCCACGCGGCGCCCAGCGCGGCGCCCAGCACGCCGGCCCACCAGGCCATGCCGGGCATCAGCGCCACCACCAGGAGCAGGGCCAGCGCCATCCACAGCAACCCGGCCAGCAGCGCCGCGGGCGTGAGGCCATCGGCCAGCGGCTTGCTCTTGGAGCCGGCCGCGTCGCCCACGTGCGGCAGCGTGAAGATGAGGGGCAATGGCGCGGCACGCGAGACCACCTGCGCCAGGAACAGCGCCGCCACCGCGCGCAAGGGGTCGATCTGCGCCAGCAGCGCGAGCAGCGCCACTTTGCACAGGAGCGCGAGCACGAGCGCGATGGCGCCGAAGCTGCCGATGCGCGAGTCCTTCATGATCTCCAGCGCCCGCGCGCGCTCGGCGCTGCCGCCCAGGCCATCGGCCAGGTCGGCCAGGCCGTCTTCGTGGAAGGCGCCGGTCATGAGCACACCGGCCACGGTGGCGCCCAGCGCGGCGACCCAGGGCGCGGCGCCCACGCCGGGCAAGGCCCACAGCAGCGCGGTGAACACCAGCGCCACCCACAGGCCCACCAGCCAGCCCACGCCGGGAAAATGCGCCGCGCTGGCGCGCAGCATGGCCGGGCTGTAGCCCACCCAGGCGGCCAGCCGGCCCGTGACGGGCACGCGCGTGAAGAACTGCAGCGCGAGCAGGTAGTGGCGAAAAAACTGGCTCATCGCGCGGGCTTGTCGACCGCACCGGCATCTGGGGCCGCGTCGGCCGGCCCGGCGCTGGCGGTGGACACGCCCGCGCTGGCGAAGCTGGCCATCTCGTTGAGCAGCGCGCAGGCGCTTTGCAGCAGCGGCCAGGCCAGCGCCGCGCCCGAGCCCTCGCCCAGGCGCAGGCCCAGGTCGAGCAGCGGTTCGGCGCGCAGGTGGGCCAGCATGAGCGCGTGGCCGCGCTCGCCCGAGCGGTGGGCGAACACGCAGCGCTGCAGCACGTGCGGCCGCAGCTTGCTGGCCACCAGCACCGCGCTGCTGGCGATGAAGCCGTCCACCACGACCACGCGCCGCTCGGCCGCGGCCTGCAGCACCGCGCCCACCAGCGTGGCGATCTCCAGGCCACCGAACGCGGCCAGCGCGGCGAGCGGGTCGCGCGCGTCGGCGTGGCGGGCCAGCACGGCGCGCAACACGCCGATCTTGCGCAGCACGGCGTCGGCGTCCAGGCCGGTGCCGGCACCGGTCACGTCGCTTACCTCGAAGCCGCCCAGGCGCGCCAGCAGCAGCGAAGCGGCCGAGGTGTTGCCGATGCCCATCTCGCCGAGCAGCAGCGCGTTGCCGGGCAGGCCGCGCACGGTGGCCACGCCGTGCGCGATGGCCTGGTCGCGCTGCGCCTCGCTCATGGCCGGGCCCTCGAGCGCGTCGGCCGTGCCCGGCGCCACCTTGCGCATCAGCAGGCCCGCGCGCGGGGCGAAGTCGTGGCGCACGCCGCAGTCCACCACCGTGAGCGCCAGGCCGTGCTGGCGCGCCAGCACGCTCACCGCCGCGCCGCCGGCCAGGAAGTTCTCCACCATCTGCCAGGTCACGTCGCTCGGGTAGGCCGAGACGCCGCGCGCCGCCAGGCCGTGGTCGGCCGCGCACACCAGCATCTGCGGCTGGTGCAGGCGGGGCGCGGTCGTGCCCTGGATGGCACCCAGGCGCTGCGCGAGCGATTCGAGGCGCCCGAGCGAGCCCAGGGGCTTGGTCTTGCCGTCCATGGCGGCCTGCAGCGCGGCGGCCAGGGTCTCGTCGTGCAGGTCGGGGACCTCGGGCAGGTTCTGCAGGGGCGGCGGGTTCGGCAGGGTCATGGTGCGATGAGCGCGTCGAGCGCGCCGGGAATGAAGTGCTCGCGCAAGGTGTCGGCCAGGCGGTCGAAGACGGTCTCCAGCGTGGGCGCGGCGGCGCCGAACAGGGCCCGCAGCACGCGATCGTCCTCGAACAGGCCGTGCAGGTACAGGCCCAGCACGTTGCCGTCGGTGTTTTGCCAGGCCAGCCCGGGCATCACCTCGTGCGCCACGGCGCCGGCCGCCTGCATGGCGGGGTGCGGCGCGGTCTGGCCGTGGTGGATTTCGTAGCCGCTCACGGCCGCGCCCGACAGGGCCGCCCAGGGGCCGCGCACGGTGGTGAAGGCGGCCTCGGTGCGGCGCACGGTCTTGTCGCGCGCGAAGGTGGTGACCAGGGGCAGCAGGCCCAGGCCGGGCGCGTTGCCGTCGATGCCCTCGGTGTCGATGAGCGCCTCGCCCAGCACCTGCAGGCCGCCGCACACGCCCAGCACGCGGCCGCCGCGCGCGGCGTGTTCGGCCACCCAGCGGTCCAGGCCCTGCTCGCGCAGCCAGTCCAGGTCGGCGGCCGTGGCCTTGCTGCCGGGCAGCACGACCACGTCGGCCGCCGCGTCCAGGTGGGCTCCGTCGGCCGGCGAACGCACCCACTTCAGGCGCACGCCGGGCAGGTTCTTCAGCGGCTGGAACTCGTCGAGGTTGCTGATGCGCGGCCAGGCGACGACAGCGATGGTGGTGTGCACCGGGCCGGCGGCGTGGCTGCGGTCGTCGAAGACACCGTCTTCTTCCGGCAGGCCGTGGCGCCATTGCATGGGGATGACGCCGAGCATGGGCACGCCGGTGAGGTCTTGCAACTGCTGCGGACCGGGGTGCAGCAAGGCCGGATCGCCGCGGAACTTGTTGAGCACGAAGCCGCGAATGAGCGCACGGTCGGCCTCGGCCAGCAGCGACCAGGTGCCGTACAGGTGAGCGAAGGCGCCCCCGCGATCCACGTCGGTGACCAGCAGGCAGCGCGCCTGGGCCTCGCGCGCCACGCGAAGGTTGACGATGTCGTTGGGCATGAGGTTGATCTCGGCCGGCGAGCCCGCGCCTTCGATCACCACCACCTCGTTCTCGGCGATGAGTTCGTGCAAGGCCTGGCGCACCGTGGGCCAGGCGCGTTCGCCGCGCTCGCGCCAGGGCAAGGCGGTGAGTTCGGCGTCCACGCGGCCCATCAGCACGTACTGGCTGTGCGTATCGGCCTCGGGCTTGAGCAGCACCGGGTTCATGCGCACCTCGGGCTCGGCGCGCGCGGCCAAGGACTGGAAGTACTGCGCACTGCCGATCTCGGCCCCCACGCTCCACCGCTGACGCGGGTCGCTGCCCCCCGAGGGGGCTGTTTCGCCTTGGGGCGGCCCGGCGGCGAAACGGTCCCTCTCCGGCGACGATGCCACCACGCGCGCGTTGTTGCTCATGTTCTGCGCCTTGAACGGCGCCACTTTCAGGCCTTGCCGCGCATAGTGGCGGCACAGCGCCGTGGCCAGCCAGCTTTTGCCGGCGCCACTGCTCGTGCCGAGCACCATCACGCAGACGGCGGACATGCGCTTCAGCCCCTTCTTGCTGTCAGGCCCAGCTTGTCCATCAGCGCCTGGTCGGCCGCCACGTCGGGGTTGCCGGTGGTGAGCAGCTTGTCGCCGTAGAAGATGCTGTTGGCTCCGGCCAGGAAGCACAGGGCCTGCACGGCCTCGCCCATCTGCTGGCGCCCGGCCGACAGGCGCACCTTGGCGCGCGGCATGGTGATGCGCGCGACCGCGATGGTGCGCACGAATTCGAAGGGGTCGAGGTCGGGCTCGTCGGCCAGCGGCGTGCCGGCCACCTTGACGAGGTGGTTGATGGGCACGGACTCGGGGTAGTCGGGCTCGAGGTTGGCGAGCTGGGCCACCAGGCCGGCGCGCTGGCGCCGCGATTCGCCCAGGCCGACGATGCCGCCGCAGCAGACCTTCACGCCCGCGCCGCGCACGCGCGCCAGGGTGTCCAGGCGGTCCTGGTAGTCGCGCGTGGAGATGATGTCGCCGTAGAAGCCGGGGTCGCTGTCGAGGTTGTGGTTGTAGTAGTCGAGCCCGGCGTCGCGCAGTTGCTCGGCGTGGCCCTCGGCCAGCATGCCCAGGGTGGCGCAGGCCTCCAGGCCCTCGGCCTTGACGGCGCGCACGAGCTCGGCCACGGCCTCGACGTCGCGGTCCTTGGGCGCGCGCCAGGCCGCGCCCATGCAGAAGCGCGTGGCGCCAGCCGCCTTGGCGCGCTGCGCGGCCTCGCGCACGGCGTCCACGGCCATCAGCTTGCCGGCCTGCACGCCGGTGTCGAAGTGCACCGACTGCGGGCAGTAGGCGCAGTCCTCGGGGCAACCACCGGTCTTCACCGACAGCAGCGTGGCGAGTTCGACCTCGTTCGGCGCGTGGTGCTCGCGGTGCACGGTCTGGGCGCGGTGCATCAGGTCGGCGAAGGGCAG
>NZ_DATIGV010000086.1:0-16559 GCF_035481345.1 Hydrogenophaga sp.
CCTGACGCTGCGCCGTCACCCCCTGGCCCTGCTGCGGCCGCAGTTGAGTGCGCGGCGCCTGATGACGGCCGAGGAACTCAAGGCCCTGCCCGACAAGCGCTTCGCGCGCGCCTGCGGCATCGTCACCGTGCGCCAGCAGCCGGGCACGGCCAACGGCACCATCTTCGTCTCACTGGAAGACGAGACCGGCACGGTGCAGGTGATCGTCTGGCGCCACGTGCGCGAACGCCAGCGCGCCGCGCTGCTGCACGCGCGGCTGCTGGCGGTGCACGGCGTGTGGCAGCGCGAGGGGCCGCTGTGCAACCTGATCGCGGGGCGGCTGGAGGACCTGACGCCGCTGCTGGGGCGACTGGCGACGGAGAGCCGGGATTTCCATTGATGGACACACCGGCGCGCGAGTTCGAGGCGCTACTGCGCGCACGCTGAGCGGCGCTCAACCGCCGGGGCTTCAGGCCGCCGTAGCCGCCGCCGGCTGGCGCATCAGCAACAGCGTCGTCATCACACACGCCGCCGCGATCACCGCTGCGCCGGCCAGCGTGACCAGGTGCATCGACTCCACGAAGGCCCCCCGTGCCAGCGCCGCGAACACCGGACCCTCTGCGCCGCCCAGTGAACCCGCCGCGTGCAGCGCACCCGCCAGCGTGTCGCGCGCCGCCTCGGCGGCCGGCGCCGGCAGCGCCGCCGGCAGGCCCGCGCCCACGCGCGCCTGGTACCAGGCCACACCCAGGCTGCCCAGCAGGGCCACGCCCATCGCGCCGCTGAGTTCGGAGGCCGTCTCCGACAGCGCCGAGGCCGCGCCCGCGCGCTCGGGCGGGGCCGAGGTGATGATGATCTCGTTGCCCAGCGTGAACACCGGCGCCATGCCCAGGCTCATGACCACCGTGCCCGCCACCAGCCAGGGCAGGCCCGTGCCGGCGTCCACCATCAGCAGCATCAGGAAGCCGGCCACCGCCGCCACTTGCCCGCCCACAAGGATGCGCACGGGCGCGAACCAGTTCGCCAGGCGCGGCGCGCCCAGTGAGCCGAACACGAAGGCCAGCGCCCAGGGCAGCGTCACCAGGCCCGCGCTCAGCGGGTCCAGCGAGCGCACCACCTGCAGGTACTGCGTGATGAAGATGTACACCCCGAACATCGCCAGGCAGGACAGCGCGTAGGCCGCCAGCGCCGCCGCGAAGCGCGGCTGGCGGAACAGCGCGATGTCCAGCAGCGGATGCGCCAGGCGCGACTGGCGCCGCACGAACACCCAGCCCAGGGCCACGCCCGCCGCCAGCGGCAGCAGGCCCGACAGCGCCAGTCCGTGGGTGGCGATGGTCTTGATGCCGTAGACCGCCGCCAGCACCGAGGCCAGCGACAGCAGCGCGCTCGCGAGGTCGATCGGTCCCGCCTCGGAATCCTTGAACTCGGGCAGCACGAGCGGGCCCAGCACCAGCAGCAACAGCATCACCGGCACCGCCACCAGGAACACCGAGCCCCAGTGGAACCACTGCAGCAGCGCGCCACCCACCAACGGGCCGATGGCCGCGCCCATGGAAAAGCTCGCGATCCACACGCCGATGGCGAAGCGGCGCTGCTCCTCGTCGTGGAACATGTTGCGGATGAGGGACATGGTGGACGGCGCCAGCGTGGCACCCGCCACGCCCAGCAGCGCGCGCATGGCGATGAGCATCTCGGCGCTGGTGGAGAAGGCCGCGATGAGCGAGGCCAGGCCGAAGGCCGCGCCGCCGATCAGCAGCAGCTTGCGCCGGCCGATGCGGTCGCCGAGGTTGCCCATGGTGATGAGAAAGCCCGCCACCAGGAAGCTGTAGATGTCGACCATCCACAGCAGTTGCGCGGCGCTGGGCCGCAGCTCGGCACTGAGCACGGGCAGCGCGAGGTTGAGCACGGTCATGTCCATCGCATAGACCATGCAGGGCAGCGCGATCACCGCCAGGCCCAGCCAGTCGCGGCCGGTGGCCCGGGCGGGCGCGGAGGAAGCGGTGTGTTCAGACATCGAGGATCACGTTGAAGCCCCCGTAGATCATGCGTTTGCCATCAAACGGCATGGGGGCGCGGTCGGGTTGCATGCGGGGATCGGCCATGATCTTTTCCCAGCCGGCGTCGCGCACGGCCTTCGACGGCCAGACGACCCAGGAGAAAACGACGACCTCGTCCTTTTCGAGCTTCACCGCCATGGGCATGGAGGTGATCTTGCCCTCGGGCACGTCGTCGGCCCAGGTCTCGACGACGCGCGTGGCGCCGTAGTCCTTGAACACGGCCGCGGCGTCCTTGCAGTGCTTCAGGTACTCATCGCGGTTGGCGGTGGGCACGGGGGCCATGAATCCATCGACGTAGCTCATTTCACTGTCTCCTTGGCGGGGGTGGGAAGGAATTGCAGTTCGAGGTGGCGGCGCAGCACGCGCAGGCAATCGACCGCGGGCTCGATCGACTGCCGGGCCTTCACCAGCAGCAGCGATCCTTGAATGACGGCCTGCACGTACAGGCCCAGGGCCTCGGCGCTCCAGCGGGCGCGGGGGACGTGCTGGCGCTTGGCGGCCGTGACCATCTCGGTCACCAGGTCCGCGTTGGCCATGATGTGGCGATCACACACCTCGCGGATGGCGGGATGGGTGATGTGCACCTCCTGCACCAGCGTGCCGAGCACACAGGTGATCTCGGCGATCTCGCCCTGCAGCAGCTCGATGCGGAAATCGACATAACCCAGCAGGCGCTGCAGGGGATCGGCCTTATCCATGTAGCCCGCGCGGCGGAACAGCGCGTCGGCGTCTTCGCCGAAGCGCTGCGCGGCGGCGACGAAGATGTCTTCCTTGGTCTTGAAGTGATAGAAGAACGCGCCCTTGGTGAGGCCGGTGACGGCGCACAGCTCGTCCACGGTCGTGGCGCCATAGCCCTTGGTGCGCACCAGGGTCATGGCCGCCTGAAGCAGGCGGTCGCGGGAGCTGAGGGCAGGGCCGTCCATGAACGATCTCCGGGGCGGTTTCGGCAAGGGAGCGGAGATTACCGACCAGTTGGTATGTTCGTCAAGCGCAGGCTGGTGACTATCGGCCAACGGACGGCTGTCGCCGCCACGGCTCAGGCCCGGGCCGCGAAACGCTCGACCAGGAACTCGCGCAGCAGGCGCACCACGGGACGCAGCTGGCTGCGGTCGGCGCAGGCCAGGTACAACGGGGCGCTCTCGCCGCGCCAGGCGTCACACAGAGGCACCAGGCCGCCGCGCCGCAGGTCCTCGGCCACGTCCAGGCGCGACTTGTAGGCAATCCCCGCGCCCGCCAGCGCCAGCCGGCGCACGGCATCGCCGTCGTCGCACATCACGCCGCCGGCCACGTCCACCGCGAACGATTCCTTGCCGCGCGAGAAGCGCCAGCGGTCGTGCGTGCGCTCGCTCAACTGGAAGCACAGACAGTTGCGCTGCGCCAGCTCGCGCGGGTGCGCGGGCGCGCCGTGCGCCTTCACGTAGGCCGGCGAGGCGCACAGCACGCGCCGGTTGTCGGGCGCCACCGGCAGGGCGATCAGCCCCGAGTCGGCCGGCTCGCCATAGCGCAACGCGATGTCCACCGGTTCACGGTAGACCTCGGCCAGGCGGTCGGAGAACTGCAGGCGAAACCGCACCTCGGGGTAACGGCGGCCGAATTCGTGCAACCACTTCAGGACCACGTTGCGACCCAGGTCGGAAGGCAAGGAGAGTTGCAGGGTGCCGCGGATCACGTCGCGGCCTGCGAGCAGGCTTTCGCGCGCGTTCTCGATGATCTCCAGCCCCTGCTCGCAGCGCTGCAGGAAGGCCTGGCCTTCGGCCGTGGGCCGCAGGCTGCGCGTGGAGCGCACGAACAGGCGCAGGCCCAGTTCGGCCTCCAGCCGCTTCACCAGGGCGCTGGCCGCGGCGGGCGAGATGTCCATGGCGCGCGCCGCGTCGGACAGGCTGGCGGCACGGCCCGCGCGCACCAGGAACTGCAATTCGTTCAGGGAGGCCATTTTCAATTCCTGTTTGAAACAGAACCCGTTTTTACCCGCTTCATTTGCAAGCCTCGGCACGGCACAGTGCGGTCATCCCTACAGGAGCCCTTCCATGAAAGCCATCGGCTACCGCCAGCCCCAGGCCATCACTGCGCCCGACGCCCTCGTCGACATCACCCTGCCGAACCCCATTGCCACCGGCCACGACCTGCTGGTCGAGGTGAAGGCCGTGTCGGTCAACCCCGTGGACACCAAGGTGCGCCGCAGCGCGGCGCCCGCACCAGGCCAGGAATGGAAGGTGCTGGGTTGGGACGCCAGCGGCGTCGTGAAGGCCGTCGGACCGGACGCGACGCTGTTCAAACCCGGCGACCGCGTCTGGTACGCCGGCTCCATCGCACGGCCAGGCACCAACAGCGAGCTCCATCTGGTGGACGAGCGAATCGTGGGCCACATGCCGGCTTCGCTGGATTTCGCCGAGGCCGCCGCGCTGCCGCTCACAGCCATCACCGCCTGGGAAATGCTGTTCGACCGCCTCGGCGTGGCGCCCGGCAAAGCCCCCACGGACCAGGCACTGCTGATCATCGGCGCCTCGGGTGGCGTGGGTTCCATCCTGACCCAGCTGGCCGCGCGCCTCACGGCCCTCACCGTCATCGGCACGGCCTCGCGACCCGAAACGCGCGAGTGGGTGGCGTCGCTCGGTGCGCACCACGTGATCGATCACTCGCGGCCGATCGCCGAGGAGCTCAAGCGCATCGGACACCCCACGGTAGACCTCATCGTGAGCCTCACGCAGACCGAACAGCACCTGCCGCACATCGTCGAGGCCATCGCCCCGCAAGGAAAGTTCGGGCTCATCGACGACCCGGCTTCGCTCGACGCCACGCTGTTCAAGCGCAAGGCCGTGTCCATCCACTGGGAGCTGATGTTCACGCGCTCGCTGTTCCAGACGCGCGACATGATCGGCCAGCACCGCCTGCTCAATGAGGTGGCCGCGCTGGTGGACGCGGGCCTGATCCGCACCACGCTGTCGGAGCGCTTCGGCGTCATCAACGCCGAGAACCTCAAGCGCGCGCACGCGCTGATCGAATCGGGCAAGGCCCGCGGCAAGGTGGTGCTCGAGGGCTTCTGAGGCGGCTCACACCGCGTGCGCGGCCCACAGGGCGCGCACCGCGCGCCGCCACTCGCGCGGCGGCACCGGCGCCTCGGGCGCGTTCACGCGCAGCGCCAGCGCGTTGAGCGCGCCGTTCATCATGGCCACCGCCAGCTCCAGGCGGCAATCGAAGCGGATCGCACCGGCGGCGATCGCGGCCTTCATGCCCTCGGCCAGCGAAGCCTGGCTCAGCCGGTCATCCAGCGCCTGCCACCGTTCCCAGCCCAGCACCGTGGGCGCGTCGATCATGAGGATGCGCCGCGCCTCGGGCTCCGAGGTCTTTTCAATCCAGCGGATGGAGCCGTGCACCAGCGCGTCCAGCGGGTCGCGCCGCGCGGCGGCGGCCTCGTCCACCGCCGGCACGATGTCCTCGCACACCGCCAGGCACACGGCCTCGAACAGCGCGGCCTTGTCGGCGAAGTGGTGGTACAGCGCGCCGCGCGCCACGCCGGCCTCGCGCAGCACGGCCTCGGTGGCGGTGCCGGCGTAACCCAGCCCGCCGAACATCGGTCGCGCCACCGCGATCAGCCGGGCACGGGTGGCGCTGGCGCGTTCAACGTTCTTCATGCTCGTTCTCCTTGATCAGGCACGTCATTGACAGACAGTCTGTCGGTATCCTACATTGAAGAAACCGACCGACAGTCTGTTTTTTTATCAAGGAGTTTCCCCATGAGCGACAAACCCCGCTACCAGGACCACTACCCCATCGTCGTGACCCCCGACATCCGCGCCTGCCAGGCCTTCTGGGAACAGCACCTCGGCTGGTCGTGCGGCTTCGCGAGCAGTTGGTTCGTCTGGCTGTGCAGCGAGGACGGCAGCGCCTCGCTGGCCTTCATGTCGCCCGACCACCCCTCGGCCCCGCCCGGGCCCGAGACCTTCAGCGGCCTGGGCCTGTGCTTCGAGCTGCAGGTGGCGGATGCGAAAGCCGCGCACGCGGACTTCCTGGCGCGCGGCGGCCCCGTCGGCCTGCCGCTCACCGACGAGCCCTTCGGCCAGCGCCGTTTCGGCTTTCGCGACCCGTCAGGCCTGTGGGTGGACGTGGTCGAGCAGATGGAGCCGCAGGCCGGCTTTTGGGACCGCTACATGGTCTGACCGCGCTCAGTCGCCCGTGGGCGAGAGCCGGAACTGCTCCACCACCTTGAGCGTGCCCAGGCTGCGCGCCAGCACCGCCAGATTCTTCGGCCGCATGGTGCGCAGCATCATGCGGTACTCGAAGGCGTCGCCTTCCTCCAGCCGGTAGCTGAGGTTGGCGATGGTGAAGCCGTGCTCCTTGAGCAGTTGGCGCAGATCGGCTTCGGGCATGGCCTTCTGGCGGTCGAAGCGCACGTTGAGTTGCGCGTAGGTGTGCGTTGGCACGAAGCGCTCCACCCGGTGCAACACCACCAGCGCCACCAGCGTGAGCACGGTGGCCAGCACGGCCGGAAAGTAGAAGCCGATGCCCATGAGCACGCCGATAGAGGCGGTGATCCAGATCGAGGCCGCCGTCGTGAGGCCGCGCACCGTGAGGCCTTCCTTGAAGATCACGCCCGCGCCGAGGAAACCGATGCCAGTCATGATGCCCTGGGCCATTCGCGTGGGGTCCATGGTCACGGTGCCCTTGCTGTTGTCCTGCTCGAACCACACGCCCTGGTACAGCGTCACCAGCATCAGCAGGCTGGACGCGAGGCACACCAATGTGTGCGTGCGAAAGCCGGCCGGCCGGCCGTGGAAGCTGCGCTCCAGGCCGATCAGTCCACCCGCCACCATGGCGAAGAGCAGGTGCCGCGCGATCTCCTTGTAGAGGGCCAGGGTGTCGGCATCGGGCATGTTGAACAGGTCCATCACGGTTCCTCCTGCCCCATGCTACCCGCCGCGCGCGGCCCGCCGGCGGCGTGAAATCCCTGAGCGCCGCAGGCTCACCCCTTGCCCAGGGGCGGCCGCCCGAACAGGCTGGACGCGTTGCTGATCGGCCCCAACTCGGCCGCGGCGGCCAGCAGCGTGGGCGCCAGCTCCTGCATGCGCGCCACGCTCAGCCGCGTGCGCGGCCCGGCGATGCTGATGACGCCGATGGCTTCGTGGCGGCGCATCACCGGCGCGGCCATGGCGCTCATGCCGGGCGCAAAGACCTCGTCGATCATCGCGTAGCCGCGCACGCGCGCCGCGTGCAGAAAGCCCAGCAGCGCCTTCACCGTCGTCGGTGCCTTGGGGCCGTAGTCCTTTGGCGTGCCGAAGCCCTGGCGCGTCACCAGTTCCAGCGCGCGCTCGTCGCTGAGCGTGTGCAGCCAGGCGTGGCCCGAGGCCGAGCACGAGAGCCACACGTCTGCGCCCATGTCGGGGTCGTAGCGCACGCCTTGCTGGCGCGCGCCCTGGGCCTTGGCCACGAAAGTGAGGCGGTCGTCGTCCACCAGGGACAGGCGCACCAGCTCGCCCGATTGCTGTGCGAGCCGCTCCAGCAGCGGGCCCGCGATGTCGACGATGCCGCCGTGGCTGAGGTAGCCCAGGCCGATCGACACCACCTTGGTGGTGAGCTGGTAGTCGCCCTGCTTGCGCTTCTGGCGCACGTAACCGCGGTGCTGCAAATCGCCCAGCAGGCGGTGGCAGGCGCTCAGAGGGATGTCGAGCTCCTCCGCCATCAGGGCCAGGGGAAGGCCATCGGGGTGGCGCGAGAGGTGTTCGAGCAGCGAGAGGCCGCGGTCCAGGGCAAGGTTCATGTCTCTGTGTTTTTTGTGATGCGGAACAGGTTTCCAATGCGGAAAGTGTTTCCTGTGACGGCACAAGAATCGCCGCCACACCGCCAATCACTGTAGGCCAGACCCCTCCAAAGGCCAAGCCCCACGCCCGACCATGAGACCCAACGTCCACATCCTCAACGGCCCCAACCTCAACCTGCTGGGCATCCGCGAACCGCAGCTGTACGGCCACACCACGCTGGCCCAGGTGGAGGAACGCTGCCTGGCCCTGGCCGGTGAACTGGGCCTGAACTGCGTCTTCCGCCAGTCCAACCACGAGGGCGTGCTGGTGGACTGGGTGCAGGAGGCGCGTGCCGCCGGCGCGGCGGTGATCGTCAACCCCGCCGGCCTGTCCTTCCGCTCGATCCCGCTGCTCGACGCGCTGAAGACGCTGGACCTGCCGGTGATCGAGGTCCACATCACCAACATCCACCGCCGCGAAGCGCCCTACAAGGATTCGCTCACCTCGCTGGCCAGCACCGGCGTGATCTGCGGGCTCGGCCCCATCGGCTACGAGCTCGCGCTGCACGCGGTGGCGCAGCGGCTGCGCGAGGCCGCCACGGCCTGAACCGCTTTCCATCACAACAACCGCCACACCACAGGAGACAAGCACCATGAACCGCACCATCGACCGCCGTTCCCTTCTCTGCGCCAGCGCCGGCCTGGCCGCCGCCGCGCTGCTGCCCGGCCGCGCCCGCGCCCAGACCAAGCTGCGCTTCGCGGCGGTGTTCTCCGACACCGACATCCGCGCCGAGATGATCAAGCGCCTGAGCGCCGACATCGCGCCCGACCACACCATCGAGGCGCACCTGAACTCCACCCTGTTCCGCCAGGGCACCGAACTGGTGGCCCTGCAGCGCGACAACCTGGAGATGGGCAACATCGCGCCGCAGGACATTTCCAAGCAGGTGCCGGCCTGGTCGGTGCTGACCTCGGCCTACCTGTTCCGCGACGCCAACCACCTCAACGCCTTCTTCGCCAGCGAGCTGGGCGCGCAGATGAAGAAGCAGGTGGAAGACCAGCTCAAGGTGAAGATCCTGGGCCCCACCTTCTTCGGCACGCGGCACGTGGGCCTGCGCGGCAAGAAGAAGGTCAACGTGCCGGCCGATCTGGCGGGCGTGAAGTTGCGCATGCCCGCTGGCGACGCCTGGCAGTTGCTGGGCCGTTCGCTGGGCGCCAACCCCACGCCGCTGGCCTACGCCGAGACCTACACCGGCCTGCAGACCGGCACCGTGGACGGCCAGGACAACCCCCTGCCCAACGTGCAGAACATGAAGTTCTACGAGGTGATGGGCCAGGTGGTGCTGACCTCGCATCTGGTGGCGTTCGACCTGCTCACCATGAACCTCAAGGCCTGGCAGGCGATGTCGGCCGACAAGCAGAAGGCCTTCCAGGCCGCGGTGGACAAGGCCATCACCTGGAGCGCCAACGAACACGTCAAGCGCGAGGCCGAACTGGCCGAGGGATTCAAGCGCCAGGGGCTGGACGTGTATGTGCCCAACATCAACGCCTTCCGCGAGCACGCGCAGAAGATCTACCTGGCGTCCGACGAGGCGAAGGCCTGGGCCCCAGGGATCATCGACAAGATCGCCGCGGTCAAATAATGAATCACCCCCGCCGCGCTTCGCGCGACCCCCTCCAGGGGACGGCACCTGAGGCCCGGCAAAGCCGGTTCCTCGGTGCCTCTGGGTTCGGCTTCCTCACGCGTGCGGCCGAAGCGGTGGCGGCGGCCTTGCTCGCGGTCATCTTCCTCGCCTTCATCCTGCAGATCGTGCTGCGCTACGCGTTCGATCTGCCGGTGGGCTGGACGGCGGAGATCTCGCTCGTCGCCTGGCTGTGGTTGATCCTCTGGGGCGCGGCCTTCGTGCTGAAAGACGAGGAGGAGATCCGCATCGACCTGGTGCAGAACCTGTTCGGCCCCCGCGGGCGCCGCGTGCTCGGCTCCCTGGGCTCCATCGCCACCGTTGTGCTGTTCGCGCTGGCCCTGCCCGCCACCTGGGACTACGTGACGTTCATGAAGGTGGAGAGCAGCTCCTACCTGAAGATCCGCTTCGACTGGCTCTACTCGATCTATCTGGTGTTCGCCGTCGCCGTCATCGCGCGCCACCTGTGGCTGATCGCGAACGCCGTGCGCGGTCGCGAGGCCGCGGCATCCACCCACATAGGCTCCCTGTGAATCCCACGAGTCCCTTCTCGCTGGCCGTCGCGGCCATCGTGCTGCTGAGCCTGCTGGGCGTGCCGATCGGGCAGGCCATGATCGGCGCCTCCATCCTGTACCTGTGGCTCAAGGGCATGGACATGGGCAGCGCGGCCGAGCAACTGCTCAACAGCACCTACTCCAGCTACCTGCTGCTGGCCATTCCGCTGTTCATCCTGGCGGCCAGCTTCATGAGCTCGGGCAGCGTGCTCGACCGCCTGCTGCGCTGGTGCAACGCGCTGGTGGGGCGCTTCCCCGGCGGCCTGGCCCAGGTCAACGTGCTGCAGAGCGTCGTGTTTGCCAGCATGTCGGGCTCGGCCCTGGCCGACGCCGCCGGCTCGGGCAAGCTGATGCAGGCCATGATGACGCGCGACGGCCGCTACCCGCCCTCCTTCGCGGCCGCGCTCACCGCCGTGTCGGCGGTCATCGGCCCCATCCTGCCGCCCTCCATCCCCCTGGTGCTGTACGCGCTGGTCTCGGGCACGTCCATCGGCTACCTGTTCCTGGCCGGCGTGTTGCCCGGGCTCCTGCTCGGTGCGGTGCAGATGGCGCTGATCCACTACCTGGCCAAGCGCCACCGGTTCCCTGTGGAAGACCCGGTGCCGCTGCGCGAGCTGCCGCGCATCACGCGCGAGGCCCTGCCCGCGCTGATGATGCCGGTGCTGCTGCTGGGCTGCCTGTACAGCGGCATCACCACGCCCACCGAGGCCGCCGGCGTGGCCGCCGCCTACGCGCTGGTGATCGCGGCCTTCTACTACCGCAGCCTGCGCCTGCGCGACGTCTACGAGTCGCTGCAGCAGAGCGCGCGCACCAGCGTGTCCATCGGCATCCTGATCGCCGGCGCCACGGTGTTCAACTTCGTCATCACCTCGGAGAACATCCCCGCCTCGCTGAGCGCGGTGATGAAGGGACTCGAGCTCTCGCCCTTCACCTTCCTGCTGCTGGCCAACCTGCTGCTGCTGGTCCTGGGCGCCTTCCTCGAAGGCTCCACCATCATCCTGGTGATCCTGCCGGTGCTGCTGCCCACGGCCGTGGCGCTGGGTGTGGACCCGGTGCACTTCGGCGTGGTGGCCGTGCTCAACATCATGATCGGCCTGGTCACGCCGCCCTACGGCCTGCTGCTGTTCATGATGACCAAGATCGCCAACGTCTCCCTGAGCGATCTGGTGCGCGCCACCCTGCCCTTTCTGGGCGTGATGCTGATCGCGCTGGCCATCACCACCTTCTGGCCCGACTTCGTGCTGTTCCTGCCACGGCTGGCGGGCTACACGGGCTGATCCGCCGGGACGACGCGGCATGAACACGCCCCGCATCGACGGCCACACCCGGGTGATCGCCCACCTGGGCCACCCCACGCACAGCTTCAAGGCGCCACTGATCTACAACCCCTGGTTCGCGGCCAGCGGCACCAACGCGGTGGTGGTGCCCTTCGACTGCCCCGCCGACGCGCTCGAATCGCTGCTGCCGCCGCTGATGGCCGCGCCCAATGTGCTGGGCGCGCTCATCACCATGCCGCACAAGGTGGGTGTGCTGGCGCTGCTGGACGAGGTGTCGCGCACCGCGCAAGTGGCGGGCGCCTGCAACGCCGTCAAGCGCACGGCCAACGGCCGCCTGATCGGCGACATGTTCGATGGCGAGGGCTTCGTGCGCGGCGTGCAGCGCAAGGGCCGCAGCTTTGCCGGCGCGCGCGTGCTGGTCTCGGGCGCGGGCGGCGTGGGCTCGGCCATTGCGGCCTCGCTGGCCAGCGCCGGCGTGGCGCGCCTGGCCTTGTTCGACACGAACGGGCCGGCCAGCGCGGCCTTGAGCGAGCGCTTGCGCGCGGCCTATCCCTTGCTGCCAGTGAGCACCGGCGAGCGCGACCCGGCGGGCTTCGATCTCGTGGTCAATGCCACGCCCCTGGGCATGGAGCCCGGCGACCCCTTGCCGCTGGACGTGGGCCGCCTGGACGCGCGCAGCTTCGTGGGCGAGGTGGTGATGCGCGAGCGCTTCACCGCCTTCCTGGCCGCCGCCCAGGCGCGCGGCTGCCGCGTGCAGGTGGGCACCGACATGCTGTTCGAGCAGATCCCCGCCTACCTGGAATTCTTCGGTCTGCCGGTGGCCACGCCCGAACGCCTGCGCGAACTTGCTCAGCTCGACGGGCCGCCACCATCACCTCAGGAGGCGAAGCCATGAACACACCGTTCACCGACGCAGCCGCGCGCGAACCCCTGCAGGATTGCACCAGCGACGCCGACAACCCCCTGGGCCTCGACGGCATCGAGTTCGTCGAGTACGCGACGCTGCAGCCCCAGGCCCTCGGTCAGGTGCTGGAGATGATGGGCTTTCGCCCCGTGGCGCGGCACCGCTCGCGCGAGGTGCTGCTCTACCGCCAGGGCGCGCTCAACCTCGTGGTCAACGCCCACCCCATCGACGCGCTCGGCGCCGCGCACGGCGATTCGCGGCCCGTGATCGGTGCCGTGGGCCTGCGCGTGCGCGACGCCCGCGCCGCGCGCGAGTACGTGCTCTCGCGCGGCGGGTGGGAAGTGCCCACGCACCCCGAGGCCATGGAACTCAACATCCCGGCCATCCACGGCGTGGGCGGCAGCCGCCTCTACCTGATCGACCGCTACCGCGACTACTCGATCTACGACGTGGACTTCCTGCCCATTCCCGGCGTGGACCCGCGCCCGCCCGCGCTGTTCGACATGCGCCTGTTCGGCCTGGTGCAGTACATCGGCCTGGGGCGCAGCGGCGACTGGACCGCCTTCTACGAGACCCTGCTCGGCGCCACCCCCATCCCCGACGACGAACGCTTCGGCATCATGCCCTCGGGGCACCTGCTGCGCGTGCCGGGACGCCGCCCCGGGCAGGGCTTCCTGCTGCAGCTCGTGGAGCCACCGGTGGATGCGCTGGACGAGCGCGAGGCCTGGCAGCGCATCGGCATTGGCGTGAGCGACGTGCTGGCCGCCGTGCGCGCGCTGCGCGAACGCGGCGTGGAATTCGTCGAATCGGAGGCCGTGCACGCCGAGCGGCGCGGCGCCATCACCAAGGCCTACCTGGGTGGCGTGGTGTTCGAGCTGGTGCAGGACCCGCTGGCCGCATCGGTGGGACGGCCATGACCGATCCGCGCAGCGCACAGGTGGCCATGCGCGACTTCGGCATGGACACCATCACCCTGGCCGGGTCGCTGCAAGCCAAGCTGCGCGCGATGGGCGAGGCCGGCTTCGGCCAGGTCATGCTCAAGGCCAGCGACCTGGTGGGCCACCCCGACGGCTGGGAGGCCGCCGTGCGCGAGGTGCAGGCCAGCGGCCTGCGCGCCACGGGCTTTCAGGTGCTGCGCGATTTCGAGGGCCTCTCGGGCCACCTGCACGAGTACAAGCTCGACATCGCCAAGACCATGCTGCGGATGTGCGCCGCGCTGGACAGCCCGGTGCTGCTGGCCTGCTCGTCCACCTCGGCCCACGCCTCGCAGGACCCGGAGCACCTCGCGCGCGACCTGCGCAAACTCGCCCTGCTGGCGCTGCCGCTGGGCATCCGTATCGCCTACGAGGGCCTGTCCTGGGGCCGCGCCATCAACGAATACACCAGCGCCTGGGACGTGGTGAGCCGCGCCGACTGCCCCAACCTGGGCGTCTGCCTGGACAGTTTCCACATCCTGGCCGCGAAAACGCCGCTGGACGCGCTGGCCGACATCGAGCCCGGCAAGGTCTTCCTGGTGCAGCTCTCGGACTTCCTGTGGCAGGAGACCCGCACCTTCGAGGAGCGCATGACCACGGCGCGCACCTACCGCGTCTTTCCCGGCGAGGGTGTGCACACGCCGCAGCTCATCGAGATGGTGCAGGCCCTGGACGCCATGGGGTACGGCGGCGACTACAGCTTCGAGGTCTTCAACGACGACTACCAGCAGATGCCCCTGCCCATGGTGGCCGAGCGCGCGCGCCGCAGCGCGCTGTGGCTGGCCGAGGACGTGCTGCGGCGCTCACTCCCCCTGCCCGGCCGGTTGCGCCTGCAGGGCCTTTGACGGCGACCGCAACGGCGCCAGCCCGAAACACGCCCGCAACCAGCCCACGCGGCGGATCAGGCCGTCGTTGAGCGCCCAGCAGCCCAGCACCGTCAGCGCGAGCACGGCCAGCGGCTCGATCCCCGGCCCCAGGCCCAGCGGCATGAGCCAGGACAGGGCCACGATGATCAGCGTCTGGTGCAGCACGTACCAGGGGTAGACCGATTCGCGCGCCCAACCGAGCCAGGGCCAGGGCCGGTTCAGGTGCCGGTGCGCGAAGCCCAGCGCGGCCACGATGGCCCACCAGGACACGGCGTCGGCCGCCAGCCGCGCCCAGGGCCAGGGCGCCGCCAGCCACCCGCGCAGCCCCAGGTGCGCGCCGAAGGCCAGCACCGCCCCACCCAGTGCCCACCAGCGCAGGCGCGTCAGCTCGCGCCACAGCGCGGCGTCGGTGCCGATCCACCAGCCATAGACGAAGACGGTGAAGTAGACGGCGTGCATCCACCAGTCGTTGATCAGGTCGTGCGTGGGCGGGAAATGGCGGCGCAGCAGCAGCGACCACAGCATCAAGGGCGCCAGCGGCAGCAGCATGAGGCCCGCGCCGCGCAGGGCCTGGAAGCGCGGGGCCAGCGGCGCGAGCGCGCGCCGCGCCAGCAGCAGCGCCGAGGTGTAGGCCCACAGGTAGGGCAGGAACCACAAGTGGTTCCAGGTGACGCCGAATTGCCAGCCATCGAACGCGCCGGCCGGCCAGGGCCCGCCTTGCGCGTAGCGCCACAGGAAGGCGGCGAAGCCCGGCTCGATGAACCCGCCCGCCAGCGCCTGCGCATAGGCCTGGTAGGGCACCACCACCGCCATGCCGACCGCCAGTGGCAGCAGCAGGCGCGCGCTGCGCTGGCGCCACAGCCCCGCAGCCGGTGGCGCCCGGCGCATCAGCAGGCCCAGCGCCAGGCCCGAGACCAGGAACACCAGGTCCAGCCGCCAGAGGTTGAGCGCGCGCATGGGCCACTGCAGCCACTCGGCCGTGTGCGCGCTCTTCAGGTGCCAGGGCCAGTCGGCCACGTAGGCCATGCCCAGGTGGTAGACCATCACCAGCCCGAAGGCCAGGATGCGCAGGGTATCGATGTCGTGTCGGCGTTGCATGGCAGGCATCCTGGGCCGGCGGGGGGCCTGAACGGGACGGAATGGGACGGGCCGCTGGCCGCCTGGGACGAAGCGCGGCCGGCTGGGACGGCCGTGGCCAGGGCGTGTTCACACCACTTTCCCAAGTGCGAACACGCCCTAGACTCGCGGCCATGTCGCAGAACCCCATCGCCTGGCTCCGGCAGCACCCGCGCTGGCACCGCGCCGCGGAGGTGGCTTTCTGGGTGCTGGTGATCGGCCTGCACGCCCTGCTCAACACCGTGGTGGCGCGCGCCGACATGCGCGAGGCCGGCCTGCCCTGGGGCTGGTGGGAGGCGGCGGTGTGGGAAGGCACCAGCCACGCGGTGCTGCTGGCGCTGATCCCCGCCATCGCGTGGTGGAACCGGCGTTTCCCGCTGCACTGGGACACGCTGGCGCGCCACCTGCCCTGGCACCTATTGGGCAGCGTGCTGTTCAGCCTGGCGCACGTGGCGGGCATGGTGGCGCTGCGCCACGCGCTGCATGCGGCGGCGGGCCAGGCCTACGGCTTCGGGCCCTGGTGGTCGGAATGGGGCTATGAGTACCTCAAGGACGTGCGCGCCTACGCGGCCATCGTGGGTGGCTTGACCGTGTACCGCGTGCTGCTGTTGCGCCTGCAGGGCGAAGCGCGCGTGCTGGACGCGCCGGAGCCGCCCCTGGTCGCGGCCGCGCCGGTGCCTGCCGATGCCGTGCCGGTGCCGGCACCCCTGGCCCCGCCCGAGCCGCCGCCCGCGCCCCGCCCCGAGCGCTTCCTGGTGCGCCAGTTGCGCAAGGAATTCCTGATCGCCGCGAACGACATCGACTGGGTGCAGGCCCAGGCCAACTACGTGGGCCTGCGCGTGAACGGGCACGACTACCTGTTGCGCTCCACCCTGGCCGAGTTCGCCCGCCAGCTCGACCCCGCGCGCTTCGTGCAGGTGCACCGCAGCTACCTGGTCAGGCTCGATCGCATCGTGGAAATCGAGCCGCTGGACAGCGGCGACGCGCGCCTGCGCCTGCGCGATGGCGGCGTGGTGCCGTGCAGCCGGCGGTACCGGGAGGCATTGAACGCGGCGATCACGCAAGCCCCTCGCCCGAGCTGAGAAAACCCCGCCTGTCGCGGGGCTGCGTCTTTCATGTACTATTCAAAGTTACATGAAAGACAGCAAGCTATCCTCCGTCCTGCACGTGCTCCTGCACATGGCGCACAGCGGGCGCCCCATGACCTCCAACGAGCTCGCGCGCATGCTCGCCACCAACCCCGTGGTGGTGCGCAAGACGCTCGCCGGCCTGCGCGACGCGGGTTTCGTCGTCGCGGGCAAGGGCCATGGCGGCGGCTGGGCCATCGCCGTCGACCTGCGCCGCGTCACGCTGCGCGACGTGTACGAGGCTGTGGGGGCGCCCGCGGTGTTCGCCATGGGCCACCGCAGCGAGAACCCG
>NZ_DATIGV010000087.1:0-25798 GCF_035481345.1 Hydrogenophaga sp.
GGCAGGCCAGCAGCAGGGCCTGGCCCACCTGCCAGTGCCACAGCGCCGGGGCGTGGTAGAGCCCGGCCTGGCCGCGCGCGCGGCCGTAGTGCTCGTCGCAGCGCGGGTGCTGGTGCTCGGGGATCAGCCAGGCCAGGGCCACGCTGGTGTCGATCACCCACGGCTTCATGGCGTGTCCTCCGCCGACCAGGCGGCGCGAAAGGCGCGCAGGTCCGCCAGGGCCTGAGCCGAGACGCGCTCGCGCTCGGCCTCATCGACGCCGGCGACCTCGGCCACCAGGCGCACCACCGGCTTGCCGTGGCGCGTGAGCACCACCTGCTCGCCTTGCTCCGCCGCCCGGATCAGCTCGGACAGCTGGCCTTTGGCCTGGTGGATGGGGACGGACAGCATGGCGGGTGCGGCGGCTGGAAAACCCGGCATTGTGCCAGAAATCAGTCTTTATGGACCAGAGATTTATGGACCAGAATTTCGCAGCAGGGCGGCCCGGCGGGTGAGCGCGGCGCGCCTGGCGGGCCTCTTGCATACGCCCTGCCCAGCCATGCTCCACCCACCCCGCGCCTACCTCTACCTCGATGCCGTCGCCCGCGCCGGCTCCATCCGCAAGGCGGCCGAACAGTTGCACGTGGCCTCCACGGCGCTCAACCGCATGATCCTGGAGCTGGAGGAACAGGCCGGCACGCCCTTGTTCGAGCGCCTGCCGCGCGGCGTGCGCCTGACGGCCGCGGGCGAGGTGCTGGTGCACACGGTGCGCCGCTCGCTGGCCGACCTGCGCTCCGCGCAGTCGCAGATCGGCCAGTTGCGCGGCCTGGTGCGCGGCACGGTGCGCCTGGGCTGCGCCGAATCCGTGGCCACGGACCTGGTGCCCAGCGCCGTCGTGCAGTACCAGGGCCAGCACCCGGGGGTGCAGTTCCAGGTGGTGTCGGGCGTCACGCAGCAGCTCGTGCGCCTGCTCGAGCAGGACGAGGTGGAGCTGGTGCTGGTGCACGACCCCACGCCCAGCGACGACCTGCGCGTGATCAGCCGCCTGCACCAGCCCCTGTGCGCCATGCTGCGCCCGGACCACCCCCTGGCCGGGCGCGAGAGCCTGCGCCTGGCCGACTGCCAGCCCTATCCGGTGGCGCTGGGCGACCGCTCCTTCGGCAGCCGCCGCCTGCTCGACGCGGTGATCAGCCGCTCGCGCCTGTCGATGCGCCCGCTGGTGGAGGCCAGCACGGTGCAACTGCTCAAGGAGTTCACGCGCCAGACCGGCGCCATCAGCTTCCAGTTCCAGATCGGCACGCTGCAGGAGGCGCGCCGGGGCGAGCTGGTCTCCATCCCGCTGACCGACCCGGCCCTGAGTGGCAGCGAGCTGGTGCTGGCGGTGCGCGAGAGCCGCCGCCTGCCGATCGCCACCCTGTCCTTCATCGAGCTGCTGGTCGGGCGCATCGCCGAAATCACGCCCTGAGCCGGTGTGCGCGCGGCCGGCGGCGCCGGCCCGAGCGCACACATTTTTCGCTCGCCATGAGCGAAACATTGAGCTTCTCGTGCGCAGTGCCGCTTCGGATACTGCGCCCATGCCCCGCCCCACCGCGCCCCGTCAGCTCCAGGTCCTGCGCCTGTCCATGGCCCACCCCGGCGACCTGTCCGCCCTGGCGGCGCTGCTCGACGCCGGCCGCGTGCGCGCCGAGGACGTCGTGGCGGTGATCGGCAAGACCGAGGGCAACGGCGGCGTCAACGACTTCACGCGCGGCTACTTCACCCAGAGCCTGATGCACCTGCTGGGCGAGCGCCTGGGGCGCGCGCCGGCCGAGCTGCAGCGCGAGCTGCCCTGCGTGCTCTCGGGCGGCACCGAGGGGGTGCTGTCGCCGCACTACTGCGTGTTCCTGCGCGGCGCGGCCGCGGCCGACGCGCCGGCCGGCCCGGCCCTGGCCATCGGCCGCGCCTTCAGCCCGCCCATGCCGGCCAGCGAGATCGGCCGCTGGGCCCAGGTGCGCGCCGTGGCCGCCGCCGTGCGCGCGGCCATGCAGGACGCCGGCATCGACGACCCGACCGAGGTGCGTTTCGTGCAACTCAAGGGCCCCTGCGTCACCGCCGCCCGCGCCGCCGCCGCGCTGGCGGCCGGGCAGTCCGTGGCCAGCGCCGACCCCAACCGCTCGATGGCCCTGTCGCGCGCGGCCGGCGCCTTCGGCGTGGCGCTGGCCCTGGGTGAACTGGCCGACGACCCGTCGCTCGAGCCGGCGCTGCTGTCGCGCTTCGACCTCTGGTGCGCGCGCGCCAGCGTGTCCACCGGCGTCGAGGTCGAGGCCAACGAGGTCGTGCTGCTGGGCCACAGCCCGCACTGGCGCGGCCCCTTGCGCATGGCCTGCGAGCCCATGGCCGACGCGCTCGATCTGCCGGCCATCGCGCGCGTGCTGACGCGCCTGGGCCTGCAGGCCACGCCCCAGCTTGGTGCACAGGACCGCGCCCGTGTGGCCGCCGCCCTGGTGAAGTGCGAGCCGGACCGCCGCGGCCAGGTGCGCGGCGCGCGCCACACCATGCTCGACGACACCGACATCAACGCCCAGCGCCACATCCGGGCCGCCGTGGGCGGCCTGGTGGCCGGGGCGCTGGGCGATGGGCGCATCTTCGTGTCGGGCGGCGCGGAGCACCAGGGGCCCGACGGCGGCGGGCTGATCGCGGTCATCGCGGAGGCCGCCGCATGAACACGACCCGCTCGGCCACCGTGTCCGCCGCGCCGACCGCGTCGGCCGGCTGCGCGCCCGCCCTGTGGCAGTTGGGCGTGCAGGCCCTGGGCGATGCCTACCGCGCCGGTGCGCTGTCGCCCGTGCAGGTGCTCGACGCCCACCTGGACCGCCTGGACGCGGTGCAGCCGCGCATCAACGCCCTGGCCTGGGTCGACCGCGAGGGCGCGCGCCGGGCCGCCGAGGCCAGCGCCGCGCGCTGGCACCAGGGCCGCCCGCTGTCGGCCCTGGATGGCGTGCCGCTCACGGTGAAGGACAACATCCCCGTGGCCGGCCTGCCCTGCCGCTGGGGCAGCCGCGTCTACCAGGACCACGTGCCCGACCAGGACGAATCACCGGTGGCGCGCGTGCGCCAGGCCGGCGCCGTCATCCTGGGCAAGACCACGGTGCCCGAGTTCACCCTGCAGGGCTACACCGAGAGCCCGCTCACCGGCCTCACCCGCAACCCCTGGGACCTGGCGCTCACGCCCGGCGGCTCCAGCGGCGGCGCCGTGGCCGCGCTGGCCGCGGGCGTGGGCGCCCTGGCCCTGGGCACCGACGGCGGCGGCTCAATCCGCCGCCCCGCCGGCCACACCGGGCTCTACGGCTTCAAGGCGGGCACGCACACCGTGCCGCGCGAACATGGCCTGCCCGAGCTGCTGCCGGAGATGGAGGTCATCGGCCCGATCGCGCGCAGCGCCAGCGACCTGCAGCTCGCGATGGGTGTGATCGGTGGCGCACGGCCCGGCGACTGGCCGGCACCGGCGGCGCCCGCGCACCAGCGCATCGCCTGCTGGCGCCACGTCGCCGGCAGCCCGGTGGACGCGGCCGTGCTGCAGCGGCTGGACGCCGCCATCGAGCGGCTGCGCGCGCTCGGCCACACGGTGGACGTGTGCGAGGCGCCGGCCGAGGTCCAGGCCTTCAACCAGCAGGCCTGGCCGGTCATCAGCACCACCGGCCTGGTGCGCGTGCTGCGCGACAGGCCCGGGGCCGAGCAGCAACTGGGCCCCGCCCTGGCCGAGATGTTCGCGCGCGGCCAGGCCTGGCGCGCCACCGACCTGTGCGAGGCCATGGCCGTGGTGCGCCGGCTGCGCCGCGCGCTGGCCGAGGTGTTCCGCGCGCACGACGCCGTGCTCAGCCCCTGCTCGGCCGCCCTGCCCTGGCCCGCCGCCGACAGCCACCCGCCCCGCATCGCGGGCCAGCCGGTGGACGGGCGCGGCCACGCCGTGTTCACCGCCTTCGCCAACGCGCTCGGCCTGCCGGCGCTGGCCCTGCCCGCCGGTGCGGTGGGGCCGCTGCCCGTGGGCGTGCAACTGGTGGGCCCGCCCGACAGCGACGCCACCGTGCTGGCCCTGGGCCTGCAGTGGGAATCCGCCGCGCGGGACGCGGGCGAAACGCCGCGCTGGCCCCTCTGTTGCTGATCTGGTCCTGATCCTGCTAGTCACCCGACACCTTGCCCATGACCACCCCACGAAAAGTCCTCATCCTCGGCGCTGGCGTGGCCGGCGCCATCCTGGCCCGGCGCCTGTCGGCCTTGCCCGGCCTGGACGTCACCTGCCTGGAGCGCGTGGCGCCCGACGACCACAGCGAGGCCGGCACCGGCCTCAACGTCGGACCCAACGCCATCAAGGCGCTGCGCGCCTGCGACCCGGCGCTGGCCGCCGAGGTCTGCGCCCAGAGCCTGCCCTGGCAGAGCTGGCGCACTTCGCTGGCCGACGGCACGCTGCTGTTCGACCTGCCGCTGGCGCGCGTGGCCGACAACGCCGGCATCCGCATCCGCTGGTCCGAGCTCTACCGCATCCTGCGCCAGGGCGCGGGCGCGGCCATCCGCTACGGCTGCGAGGTCAGCGCCATCGGCCCCGACCCGCGCGACCGGCAGCGCACGCGCGTGGCCTGGACGCAGAACGGCCAGCACCACACCCTGGACGGCATCGACCTGCTCATCGGCACCGACGGCCGCTACTCGGCCACGCGCGCCGCCTTCTCCGGCCTGCCCGAGGCGCGCCACGTCGGCGTCGCCATCCTGCGCGTGCTGGTGGAAGACCGCAGCGGCGGCCTGGTGGACGACTACGAGCAGTGGTTCAACCGCCACCACCGCCTGCTGGCGTTTCGCGTGCCGCCGGGCCACATCTACATCGCCGGCACCTACCCCATCGACGCCGGCGCGCCCATCCCCGAGGACTGGAAGACGCCCGAGGCCATGCGCCGCGCCTTCCTGCCCGAAGGCCGCGAGGCCTCGCCCGCGGTGCGCTGGCTGGTGGACGCCCTGTGCGCCCAGGCCGGCGAGGCGCACTGGGCGCGCATGCAGGAGTCCGAGCCGCGCTTCGCCGAGCCCGAGCGGCAGGTGCTCTACCTGGGCGACAGCGCGCACGGCATGGCGCCCACGCTGGGTCAGGGCGCCACGCAGGCCATGGAAGACGCCAGTTGCGCGGCGATGCTGATCGAGGCCGCGGTGCGCGACCAGCGCCTGGCGGTGCGGCCCTGGCTCCAGGCCATCGAGGCCGCGCGGCGCGAGCGCATCCGCTTCGCCATGGACCTGTCGGTGCGCGCCACCGACACCCTGTTGCAGGGCGCCGACCCGGTGGCCGGCGCGCGCTGGAAAACCGAGGCGCCCTTCATCGGCGAGCTCTCGCGCCTGTTCCGCGACGTCGCGCTCGGGGAGCGCGCATGAATCCGCCCGCCGCAGCCGCCGGCAGCGACGGCGCGCTGACGCTGGGCCTGTTCCACCTGGCGATCAAGACCGCCGACCTGGCCCTCACGCGCGCCTTCTGGTGCGGCGTGATCGGCCTGCGCGAGGTGGCGCGGCCCGACTTCGGCTACCCCGGCGCCTGGCTGGCCTGCCCGCAGCCCGGCGGCCAAGCCATCGTGCACGTCTACGCCGGCGGCCCGGCCCTGGGCGGGCTGGACCAGGTGCCCGCCGGCACCGCCGCCATCGACCACCTCTCGCTCGCCTGCGTGGGTTACCACGCCTACCGCGCGCGCTTGCAGCGCGCCGGGCTGGACTGGCGCGAGTTCCTGGTGCCCGGCACCACCCTGTGGCAGCTGTTCGTCTACGACCCCAGCGGCGTGCAGCTCGAACTCACCTTCGAGGGCGCCGCCGAAGCCGGCGCAGCGCCCGACATGTCCGAGGGCCGCGTCTACCGCGCGGGCCAATCGTTCTTCCACGCGCCGGCCTACCCCCGGCAGACCCTTTTGTCATTCCACGGAGAAACCCGCCATGCCACGCGCTGAATTCCTGTCCCTCGCCGCCAAGGGCCTGGCCGCCCTGGCCCTGTCCACCGCGCTGCTGCCCCTGGCCCCCCTGGCCCATGCGGCGGACAAGGTCCGCCTGGGCGTGTTCCCCTCCAGCGCCGCGCTGCCCTTCTACATCGCGCAGAACCGCGGCTACTTCAAGGAAGCCGGGCTGGAGGTGGAGGAGGTGCCCGTGACCAGCCACCCGCTCACCGTGCAGGCCATCGTTGCCGGCAACATCGACGGCGCGGCCAACCTGGTCACGCTGGAAGGCGCCAACATGGAATCGCGCCGCGCCAACACGCTGAAGTACATCTCGCTCAACGGGCAGAACAGCGCGCACGTGATCGAGCAGTTCGTGGTGCGCGCCGCCCACCCGGCGAAATCGCTCAAGGACTTCAAGGGCGGCATCAAGCTGTTCTCGGCCCCGGGCCCGGCCAACATCGGCGCGGCGCGCGCCGTGCTCAAGACCGTGGGCCTGAAGGAAGGCAGCGACTTCAGCATCCAGGAACAACCCATCAACCTGCACGCCAGCGTGCTGCAGGCGGGCACCTTCGACGGCGGCTACACCCTGGAGCCGGCCGCCACCATCATGGTCGGTCAGAAGATCGGCAAGCGGGTGGAGACGGGCGTCATCGCCACCCACCTGCTGGGCAACAAAAACGCCAGCGCCTTCGCGGCCGGCGCGGTGCTGGCCGACAAGTTCGTGAGCGAACGCCCCGACGTGGCCAAGCGCTTCGCCGCCGCCTGGGCGCGCGGCGTGAAGGAAGCGCAGAGCGACAGCAGCACGCGCGGCTACCTCATCGCCGGCATGAAGGTGCCACCCGAGCTGGCCGCCACCGTGCCCCTGCCGCGCATCGTGATGGCCAAGGACCTGGCGCCCGCCGACGTGGCCGACTTCCAGAAATTCCTGGACCTGGGCGTGGAGTTCGGCGTCATCAAGGACAAGGTCGACGGCAAGGCCCTGGTCAAGGCCTTCTGAGCGAACGCCCCGACGGAGCACCCCCATGCGCGTGATGCCATCGATGGACACCTTCCCTTCTCCCACCCCGGGCAGCAGCGCACCCGCCGAGACGGCGCACCGCTGGTACCCGGTCGGCACGCACATCACCGTGCGCGGCCTCACCAAGCGCTTCGACGGCGTCACCGTCTACGAAGGCTTCGACCTCGACATCCCCAAGGGAAAGATCACCTCGGTGTTCGGCCCCAACGGCTGCGGCAAGAGCACCCTGATCAACATGATCTCCGGCATCCTGCCCTACGACGGCGGCCAGATCCTGTTCGAGGGCAAGGAGGCGCGGGACACGCGCATCGGCTACGTCTTCCAGAACTACCGCGAAGCCGTGTTCCCCTGGATGCGCGCGATCGACAACATCCGCTACCCGCTGCAGTTCCTCGACCTGGGCAAGGCCGAACGCCAGGCCCTGCTCGATCAGGTCGTCGACAGCTTCGGTGTCTCCTTCGACCTGAACCGCTATCCGTACCAGATGTCCGGCGGCCAGCAGCAGCTCGTGTCCATCATGCGGGCCCTGGTGGTGCAGCCCGAGGTGCTGTTCCTCGACGAGCCGTTTTCCGCGCTGGACTACGAGATGGTGATGTTCCTGCGCGGCATCCTGCAGAAGGTGCTCAAGGAGCGCGAGGTCACCACCCTGCTCGTCTCGCACGACCTCGACGAGGCCGTGCTGCTGGCCGACGAGGTGCTGCTGCTCACCAAGCGCCCCACGCGCGTGGCCGAGCGGCTCGTCTTCGACGCCCCGCGCCCGCGCAGCGTGGACACCACCGTCACCCCCGGCTTCGTGCAGACCAAGACCCGGGCCCTGGAAGTCTTTCAGCGAGAGGTGCGCGCATGAACGCTCAAGCCTGGCTCAAGCGCCTGCGCCCGCTGCTGGGCGTGTTCCTGTTGATCGCCGGCTGGGCCGTCATCCATGCGGTGCAACTGGTCGACCCGGTGCTGCTGCCCTCGCCCCTGGAGGCGGGGCGGGCCTTCTGGTCCGGCATGACCGAGGGCACCCTGGGCGCGGACTTCGGCAAGACCATCGTGCGCACGCTCGGCTCCTTCGCCATCGCGCTGGTGGTGGCCGTGCCCCTGGGCATCGTGCTCGGCGCCTCGCAGCGCTTGTACGAGTCGATCGAGTTCGCCATCGACTTCTTCCGCTCCACGCCGGCCTCGGCCATGTTCCCGCTGTTCCTGGTCATCTTCGGCACCGGCGAGAAGACCAAGATCGCCGTGGCGGCCTTCGGCGCAGCGCTGGTGATCCTGTTCAACGTCGCCTACGGCGTGATGGGCGCGCGCAAGCAGCGCCAGCTCGCCGCCCGCGTCATGCGCGCGCCGCGCTGGCGCGTCCTGACCGACGTGACCCTGCTGGAATCCATGCCGCAGGTCTTCGTGGGCATGCGCTCGGGCATCTCCCTGGCGCTGGTGATCGTCATCGTCGCCGAGATGTTCATCGGCTCCACCGACGGCCTGGGCCAGCGCGTGATGACCGCCCAGATGGTGTTCGACATGCCCGAGATGTACGCGGCCATCTTCGCCGCGGGCGCGCTGGGCTACGCCATGAACCTGCTCTTCCTGATCGCCGAACGCCGCTTCGTCCACTGGGGCGGCAAATGAATGCCTCCATCACCTTGCCCATGACCGATACCGCCGACATCACCGACATCAACCGCCCCGAGGTCCTCGCCGAGGTCAATGCCGCCTTCGACGCGTATGAAAAGGCCTTGGTCGGCAACGACGTGGCCGTGCTCGACGAGCTGTTCTGGAACTCGCCGCTGACCCTGCGCTATGGCGCCGGGGAGAACCTCTACGGCTACCAGGCCATCCAGGCCTTTCGCCAGGCGCGCCCGAGCGCGGGCCTGGCGCGCACGGTGACGGCGCGCCAGGTCACCAGCTTCGGCCGCGACATGGCCGTTGCCAACATCGAGTTCCGCCGCGAGGGCAGCGATCGCGTCGGCCGCCAGAGCCAGACCTGGGTGCGCATGCCCGAGGGCTGGCGCGTCGTCTCGGCCCATGTGAGCCTGATGGCCTGAACACCGAGGCAGCATGAAAAACGCCCCTGCGAAGGGGCGTTCCTGCCGCGGCGCGAAGCCGTTCAGTCGGCCCGGTAGTTCGGCGCTTCCTTGGTGATCTGCACGTCGTGCACGTGGCTCTCGCGCATGCCGGCCGCCGTGATCTGCACGAACTCGGCGCGCTCCTTCATGTCCTCGATGGTGGCGCAGCCGCAGTAGCCCATGCTGGCGCGCACGCCGCCGGCCAGTTGGAACAGGATGGCCACGACCGAGCCCTTGTAGGGCACGCGGCCCTCGATGCCTTCGGGCACGAGCTTGTCGGCGTTGGGGTTGCCGGTGCTGCTTTCCTGGAAGTAGCGGTCGGCGCTGCCCTGCTGCATGGCGCCAATGGAGCCCATGCCGCGGTAGCTCTTGTAGCTGCGGCCCTGGTAGAGGATGACCTCGCCCGGCGCCTCTTCGGTGCCGGCGAACATGCCGCCCATCATCACCGTGCTGGCGCCGGCCGCGATGGCCTTGGCGATGTCGCCGCTGTAGCGGATGCCGCCGTCGGCGATGAGGGGAATGCCACTGCCCTGCAGTGCGGTGGCCACGCTGTCCACGGCCATGATCTGAGGCACGCCCACGCCAGCGACGATGCGGGTGGTGCAGATGGAGCCGGGGCCGATGCCGACCTTGACCGCGTCGGCACCGGCCTCGGCCAGCGCCAGCGCGGCCGCGCCGGTGGCGATGTTGCCGCCGACCACGTCCACCTGCGGGTAGTTCTGCTTGACCCAGCGCACGCGCTCGATCACGCCGCGGCTGTGGCCGTGGGCGGTGTCCACCACGATGGCATCCACCCCGGCCTTCACCAGCGCCTCGACCCGCTCCTCGGTGCCCTCGCCCACGCCCACCGCCGCGCCCACGCGCAGGCGGCCGGCGGCGTCGCGCGCGGCGTTGGGGAAGTTGAGCTGCTTGGTGATGTCCTTCACCGTGATCAGGCCCTTGAGCTCGAAGGCGTCGTTGACCAGGAGCAGGCGCTCGAGCTTGTGCTTGTTGAGCAGAACCTTGGCCTCGCCCGGCGTGGTGCCGTCGGGCACGGTGATGAGGCGCTCGCGCGGGGTCATGATCTCGCGCACCGGCAGGTCGTAACGGGTCTCGAAGCGCAGGTCGCGCCCGGTGACGATGCCCACCACCTTGCCCGCATCCACCACGGGGAAGCCGGAGACGCCCAGCTCGTCGGACAGCTTCATCACCTGGCGCACCGTGGTGTCGGAGGAGATCACCACCGGGTCGCGCAGCACGCCGCTTTCGTAGCGCTTGACCTTGGCCACCTGGGCGGCCTGCTCGGCGGCCGTGAGGTTCTTGTGGATGATGCCCATGCCGCCTTCCTGGGCGATGGCGATCGCCAGGCGGGCCTCGGTGACGGTGTCCATGGCGGCGGACACGAGGGGCAGATTGAGCTGGATGTTGCGGGAGAAACGGGTGGCCAGCGAGGTGTCCTTGGGCAGGACCTGGGAGTACGCGGGCACCAGCAAAACGTCGTCGAAGGTGAGCGCGTTGCCGAGGAGGCGCATGAAGGGGTCTCCAAAAAGCGGATTGTAAACGTGGCCCCCAAGGGCCCCCGGCGGCTCAGGACATGCGCCGTCCGTTGCCTGAGGGCATCGCTTCGGCGGCGGGCATCGACATCCCGCGCGACCCCAGGCATACACTGGCCGGATGCCCAACACCCCCTTCGCCCCCCTCGCCCTGCGCTCACTGGGCGCCCTGGCGCTCTGCGCCGCGATGGCCGCCCCGGCCCTGGCCCAGTGGCAATGGATCGACAACACCGGCCGCAAGGTCTTCAGCGACACCGCGCCGCCGGCCAGCATCCCCGACAAGAACATCCTCAAGCGCCCTGGCAGCACCGCGCCCATGGCCACCGCGCCCACGACGGCACCGGCCACGCCGGCGGCCAACGGCGCGCCAGGGGCACCGGCCGCTCCGGCCGCCCCGGCGGCCCCGGGCGTCGACAAGGAACTCGAGGCCCGCAAGAAGGAAGCCGAGGCCGCCGAGGAAGCGAAGAAGAAGCAGGAGGCCGAGCGCGTGGCGCGCGCGCGGGCCGACAACTGCGAGCGCGCCAAGCGCAGCAAGGCCTCGCTCGATTCCGGCCAGCGCATGGCCGTCACCAACGCCAAGGGCGAGCGCGAGATCATGGACGATACGCGCCGCGCCAGCGAAACGCAGCGCCTGCAGCAGATCATCAACAGCGACTGCGGGTCGGCGCCACAGTGACTGGCGCACGCAGCCAGCCCTGAAACCGGCCTTCTGGGCCGGTTTCGTTTTTCAGTACCCGGCCTTGCTGTTGGGCCGGCGCTTGGAGAACAGACCCGCACCGCGCGCGCCCTGCCCCGCGAAGCGCTCGCGCCGCGCCACCTTGGGGTCCACGCGCAAGCCGCGCAGCAACTCCAGCCGGTCGCCGTCGCGCAGGGCCTGATCGGGCTCGCAGCGGCGGCCCCAGACGGCCAGGCTCAAGGCTTCATCCGGCGACGCGGTGTCGGGATAGCGCTGCGGCCAGCCCGCCGCGCGAACGGCATCCCGGGCGGTGGCGCCGTCGGGCAAGTCCAGCTCCACCTCGTGGACCGTGCGCGGTGCGCTGGCGTACAACAGGGTCACGCGCATGGCTCAGTCCGTGCCGTAGACCTGATCGGCGCGCTTGACGAAGGCATCGACCAGGTTGCCCGCGATGCGGTCGAACACCGGGCCCACCACAGCGGCCAGCGCCGCGCTGGAAAAACCGTAGCGCAGGGTGAATTCCACCTTGCAGGCGCGCTGCGAGCCGTCACCCAGCGGCAGGAACTTCCACACGCCATCGAGCTGCGAGAACGGGCCATCCACCAACTCCATGTGCACCTCGCGGTCCTGCACGTGGGTGTTGCGGGTGGTGAAACCCTGCTGAAGGCCGCCGATGGACATGCCCACGCGGGCCACCATGCCGTCGGCCGTGCGCTCCAGCACTTCAGTGCGGTCGCACCAGGGCAGGAACTGGGGGTAGTGCTGCACGTCGGTGACCAGCGCGAACATCTCGTGGGCGCTGTGCCACAACAGCACGGACTTGTGAATGGTTTTCATACAATCGCCGGTCCCGCGCGGCCACCACGCCCGCGGGCGCCGCGACAGGCCGCTTTGATTCTAGGCGCCCTTGTCGTCCGGGCTGATCGCCCCCACGTTCTCCCTTATGTCCACCTCCAGCAAACACCAGCCCGGCGACAGCCGCATCGCCGAGAACAAGAAGGCGCTGTTCAACTACGCCATCGAAGAACGCTACGAGGCGGGCATGGTGCTGCAGGGCTGGGAAGTGAAAGCCCTGCGCGAGGGCAAGGTCCAGCTCACCGACGGCTACGTCGTCATCCGCGACGGCGAGCTGTTCCTCATCGGCTGCCAGATCAACCCGCTGCGCACCACCAGCACGCACGTGAGCGCCGAGTCGGCGCGCACCAAGAAGCTGCTGCTGCACAAGGCGCAGATCGACCGCCTGGTCGGCAAGGTGGAGCAGCGCGGCTTCGCGCTGGTGCCGCTGAACCTGCACTGGAAAGGCGGCCGGGTGAAGTGCGAGATCGCGCTGGGCAAGGGCAAGGGCGAGCACGACAAGCGCAACACCATCAAGGACCGCGAGGGCAAGCGCGAGGTGGAGCGGGCGATGAAGGACCGGCAGCGCTGAATATTTGCGGCGGTCGGGAATAGACCGCCGGCCGTGGGCGTTCATCCCGGTGCAGAGTGTCCTGCTCTGCGCCACCATCCACCCTGGAGAACGCGCCATGAAATTCCTGCTGCCCATTGCCCTGGCCACCGCCCTGCTCGGGGGCTGCGCTTCGATGCACGCCCGGCACCACTCGCCCGCCAAGGTCGCCGACGGCGTGCTCGTCGGCCCCAACCAGATGACGCTGTACACCTTCGACCGCGACATGGCCGGCAGTGGCAAGTCGGTCTGCAACGGGCCCTGCGCCACCAACTGGCCGCCCTTCATGGCCACCGCCAGCGACAAGGCCTCGGGCGACTACAGCATCGTCACGCGCGACGACGGCGCGAAGCAATGGGCCTTCAAGGGCAAGCCGCTGTACTACTGGGTGCGCGACACCAAACCCGGCGACAAGACCGGCGACGGCTTCAACAACGCCTGGCGCACCGTGAAGCCCTGAACCGGCAAGCCCCGTCGGCCGGCCCCCTCGATGAACCCACCCGATTTGGTCGCCCAGATCCCCGCGCTGCGCCGTTACGCGCGCGCCCTGTGCGGCGACGCCTGGGCCGCCGACGACCTGGTGCAGGACACCCTGGAGCGCGCCTGCGGGAAGTGGCGGCTGTGGGCCGTGGGCAGCGACCTGCGGGCCTGGCTCTTCACGCTGATGCACAACCTGCACGTGAGCGGCCTGCGCCGGCAGACGCGGCGCTCAGCCGCCTTCACGGCGGTGGACATCGAGGACGCGGCCGCCGAACTGGCGGCGCCCGAGGCCGCGCAGGACCTGGCGCTGGACCTGCAGCGCTGCCTGCTGCGCCTGCCCGAGGAGCAGCGCGCCGTGCTGCTGCTGGTGAGCCTGGAGGACATGAGCTACGCGCAGGTGGCCCGCATCACCGGCGCGCCGATCGGCACCGTCATGTCGCGCCTGTCGCAGGCGCGCACGCGGTTGCAGGCGCTCATGAACGCCCCCGCGGCCGGTCCCCAGGCGGACGCTGCCCCGCCATCCCCGCACCTGAAGCGGCTGAAATAGCGCCGCCCCACTGCCATGGACACCCCCTCTTCCTTTCAGCCGCTGAGCGACGCCGAGATCAGCGCCCTGGTCGACGGCCAGGCCAGCGGCCCCGAACGCGCGGCCCTTGAAGCGCGGCTGGCCCACGACGGCGCCGCCCGCGAGCGCCTGGCCGCGTGGCAGGCGCAGCGCGAGGCCCTGCGCGGCCTGCACGGCGAACTGCTCGACGAGCCGCTGCCTCCTTCCCTGCTGGAAGCCACCCGACGCGTCAGCGACGCCCGCCAGCGCGGCGAGCGCTGGTGGCGCTGGGGCGGCCTGGCCGCGGGCGTGCTGCTGGCCTTTGGCGCGGGCTGGCTCGCGCACGGCCAATGGGCCTTGCCGGATGACGCCCGGCCGATCGCGCGCGGCCCGGCCACCACCCTGCCCGCCTTCGCCCGCGACGCGGCGCTGGCCCATGCGGTGTACTCGCCCGAGAAACGCCACCCCGTGGAGGTGGCCGCCACCGAACAGGAGCACCTGGTGCAGTGGCTGTCGCGCCGCACGGGCCGGGCCTTGAAGGTGCCCGACCTGCAGCCCCAGGGCTACGCCCTCGTGGGCGGGCGGCTGCTGCCCGGCGAGGCCGGCGCCCGCGCGCAGTTCATGTTCCAGAACGCCGAGGGGCAACGCCTGACGCTGTACCTCGGCGCGGTGGAGCCGGATTCACCGGCCGCGCCCGCCGGCGCCGGCCGCGAAACCGCCTTCCGTTTCGCGCCGCAAGGCCCTGTGCCCGCCTTCTACTGGGTGGATCAGGGCTTCGGCTACGCGCTCAGCGGCCCGCTGTCGCGCGAGGCGCTGATGGCGCTGGCCGAGGCGGTGTACCGGCAGATCTGAGCCGGTGAGCCGTCCTGCGCCGCGCCGCCCCACGTCGGGGGCGTGGGCACTTCAGTTGTTTTCCGCCAGTTGATCCAGGATCGCCGGGTTCTCCAGCGTGGACACGTCCTGCGTGATCGCCTCGCCCTTGGCGATGGCGCGCAGCAGGCGGCGCATGATCTTGCCGCTGCGTGTCTTGGGCAGGTTGTCGCCGAAGCGGATGTCCTTGGGCTTGGCGATGGGGCCGATCTCCTTGCCCACCCAGTCGCGCAACTGCTTGGCGATGGCCTTGGCCTCTTCGCCTGTCGGGCGCGCGCGCTTGAGCACCACGAAGGCCACGATGGCCTCGCCCGTGAGGTCGTCGGGACGGCCCACCACGGCGGCCTCGGCCACCAGGTCGGTCTTGGCCACCAGGGCGGATTCGATCTCCATCGTGCCCATGCGGTGCCCCGAGACGTTGAGCACGTCGTCGATGCGACCGGTGATGCGGAAGTAGCCACGGTCTGGGCTGCGCACCGCGCCGTCGCCGGCCAGGTAGTAGCCCTTGAGCTCGGGCGGGAAGTAGCTCTTCTTGAAGCGCTCCGGGTCGCCCCAGATGGTGCGGATCATCGACGGCCAGGGCTTCTTGATGACCAGGATGCCGCCCGCGCCGTTGGGCACGTCGTTGCCCATCTCGTCGACGATGGCCGCGGCGATGCCCGGCAGCGGCAGCGTGCACGAGCCCGGCACCAGCGGCGTGGCGCCCGGCAGCGGGGTGATGACGTGGCCACCGGTCTCGGTTTGCCAGAAGGTGTCCACGATGGGGCAGCGCTCGTGGCCCACGTGCCGGTGGTACCACATCCAGGCCTCGGGGTTGATGGGCTCGCCCACCGAGCCCAGCAGGCGCAGGCTGTCCAGGTTCCAGTTCTTCGGGTGCACCTTCTCGTCGCCCTCGGCCGCCTTGATGAGCGAGCGGATCGCCGTGGGCGCGGTGTAGAAGATGCTGACCTTGTGCTTCTCGATCATCTGCCAGAAGCGCCCGGCGTGCGGGAAGGTGGGCACCCCCTCGAACACCACCTGCGTGGCGCCGGCGGCCAGCGGGCCGTAGGCCACGTAGGTGTGGCCGGTGATCCAGCCGATGTCGGCCGTGCACCAGAACAGGTCCTCGGGCTTCAGATCAAACGTCCAGAGCATGGTGAGCCGCGCCCACAGCAGGAAGCCCCCGGTGCTGTGCTGCACGCCCTTGGGCTTGCCGGTGGAGCCGGAGGTGTAGAGCACGAACAGCGGGTGCTCGGCGCCCACCATGGCCGGCGGGCAATCGGTGCCCTGGCCGGCAATGGCCTCGGCCCAGGTGATGTCGCGGCCAGCCACCATGTGGCAGGCGGTGGCGGTGCGCTGCATCACGATGACGGTCTTGATCGACTCGCAGCCGCCCATGGCGATGCCTTCGTCGACGATGGCCTTGAGCGGCAACTCCTTGCCGCCGCGCATCTGGTAGTTGGCGGTGATCACGGCCACGGCGCCCGCGTCCTGGATGCGCTCCTGCAGGGCCTTGGCCGAGAAGCCGCCGAACACCACGCTGTGCGTGGCGCCGATGCGCGCACAGGCCTGCATGGCCACCACGCCCTCGATGGTCATGGGCATGTAGATGACCACGCGGTCGCCCTGCTTCACGCCGCGGGCCTTGAGCGCGTTGGCGAACTGCGAGACCCTGGCCAGCAGTTCCTTGTAGGTGATGGTCGTCACCGCGCCGTCATCGGCCTCGAAGACGATCGCCGTCTTGTTCTCCACCGGGGTGCCGATGTGGCGGTCCAGGCAGTTGGCCGAGGCATTGAGCTGGCCGTCCTGGAACCACTTGTAGAAGGGCTTGTCGCTGGCGTCCAGCGTTTGCGTGAAGGGCTTCTGCCACACCAGGTGTTCCCTGGCCAGGCGCGCCCAGAACGCCTCGGGGTCCTTGTCGGCCTCGGCGCACAGGGCCTCGTAGGCCTGCATGCCGGCAATGCGGGCGGCGGCCACGGTGGCGGCGCTGGGTTCGAACACCCGGTTTTCGACCAGGACGGATTCGATCGACGACGAAGGCGATGACATGCGGATGTCTCCTCGGCTGTTGTGCTGGAAATACGGGCCGGCGGCACTGTGCGCACGGGCACTTACGGCCAACTGACACGGGGGCAAGGCTCCTACAATAACCGACGCTCGCGGTGCCCTAGTCGGTGCCGCTTTTTTGATTGCGCCCCACCATGACCGACCCCCTCAAGGCCGCCCGCCCGATCCGCCCCCTGCCCAACCTGATCTTCGCCAGCCGATGGCTGCAGTTGCCGCTGTACATCGGCCTGATCGCGGCGCAGGCCATCTACGTCTTCCACTTCTGGGTGGAGCTGGTGCACCTGATCGAGGCCGCCTTTGGCAGCGAGGCGGCGCTGGCCAAGCTGGTGGGCAGCATCGGCTACAAGAGCGACGTGGCGCCGACCGCGCTGAACGAGACCATCATCATGCTGGTGGTGCTGGCGCTGATCGACGTGGTGATGATCTCCAACCTGCTGATCATGGTGATCGTGGGCGGCTACGAGACCTTCGTGAGCCGCATGCACCTGGAGGACCACCCCGACCAGCCCGAGTGGCTGAGCCACGTGAACGCCAGCGTGCTGAAGGTGAAGCTGGCCACGGCCATCATCGGCATCAGCTCCATCCACCTGCTCAAGACCTTCATCAACGCCGGCAACTACGAGGTGAAAGTGCTGATGTGGCAGACGCTGATCCACATCGCCTTCCTGTTCAGCGCGCTGGCCATCGCGCTGGCGGACAAGCTGATGTCGGCGCCCTCGCGCGATCACTGATCACGAGCGGGAACGGGAACGGGAACGCCAGCAGGGCTCAGTGCAGGGCCCGGTAGATCGCGTCCGCGAGTTCATCCGAGATCCCCTCCACCGTGGCCAGGTCTTCCACGCTGGCCGACGCCACGCCCCTTACCCCGCCGAAGCGCTGCAGCAGCCGCGCCCGCTTCTTGGGCCCCACGCCCGGGATGTCTTCCAGCTGGCTCGCCCCCACCCGCACCTTGGCGCGCTGCGCGCGCATGCCCGTGATGGCGAAGCGGTGCGCCTCGTCGCGGATCTGGGCGATCAGCATCAGCGCGGCCGAATCGCTGCCCAGGTAGACCTTGGCGCGCCCGTCCGCGAACACCAGTTCCTCCAGGCCCACCCGGCGGCCCTCGCCCTTTTCCACGCCGACGATGCAGGCCAGGTCCAGGCCCAGCGCCTGGAAGACCTCGCGCGCCACGCCCACCTGGCCCTTGCCACCGTCGATGAGCACGATGTCGGGCATCCGCGGCCCGGCGGCGGGCATCTCGGCGGCCGAGCGGGCCTCGGCGATCGCCGATTCCTCAGGGCCGCGCAACAGCTCGTTCGGGTCGGCGCCCTCGGCCTCCACGGCCACCGCCACCTCCGTGCCCGCCGGCAAGGCCGTGTCGCCCGACTCGGCCTTCAGCGCCTCGGCGATGCGGCCGTAGCGCCGCGTCAGCACCTGGCGCATGGCGGCGTAGTCGTCGCCGGGCGTGATGCCGTCGATGTTGTAGCGCCGGTACTGGCTGTTCTGCAGCTTGTGCCCTTCGAACACCACGCAGGACGCCTGCGTGGACTCGCCCGCCGTGTGCGAGATGTCGAAGCACTCGATGCGCAGCGCCTCCAGTTCGTCGTCGGGCAGTTGCAGCGCCTCGGCCAGCGCGCGGGTGCGGGCTTGCTGGCTGCCTTCTTCGGAGAGCAGCCGCATCAAGGCGATGCCGGCGTTCTTCTGCGCCATCTCCAGCCAGCGGCGGCGGTGCTCGCGCGGGTTGTGCACGGCGTGCACCTTCTGGCCGGTCTGTTCCGACAGGGCGTCGAGCAGCGCCTTGCCCACCGCGTGGCTGGTGACCAGCACCGGCGGCATGGGCGCGCCCAGGTAGTGCTGGGCGATGAAGGCCTCCAGCACGCGCACCGCCGTGCGGTCGGACTCGGCCACGGTGCCGCGCTCGGCCACGTCCGCGGGGGCGCCTTCGGGGCCGTCGGCCGCATCGGCCGCGCCCGCCAGTTGCTCTTCGATGGCGCTGGCGTCTTCCACGTGCGCGGGAAAGTACGGCCGGTCGCCCAGGTGGCGACCACCGCGCACCATGGCCAGGTTCACGCAGGCGCGCCCGCCCTGCACCTTCACGGCCAGCACGTCCACGTCCTGGTCGTTGCCGACCTCCATGCTCTGCTGGTGCAGCACGCGCGACAGCGCGCTCATCTGGTTGCGGATCTCGGCCGCCTGTTCGAACTCCAGTTTCTCGCTGTGCGCCAGCATGCGCTGCTCCAGCATCTGCAGCACCTGCTGCGTCTCACCGCGCAGGAAGCGCTCGGCGTTGGCCACGTCGTTCAGGTAGTCGGTCTGGTCGATGAGGTCGACGCAGGGCCCGCTGCAGCGCTTGATCTGGTACAGCAGGCAGGGCCGCGTGCGGTTGGCGAAGACCGTGTCCTCGCAGGTGCGCAGCTTGAAGACCTTCTGCAGGAGCTGGATGGACTCCTTCACCGCCCAGGCGCTGGGGTATGGGCCGTAGTAGCTGTGGCGCTTGTCCACCGCCCCCCGGTAGTAGGCCATGCGCGGAAACAGCGTGGACGCGCTGGGCACGCGCCCGGTCAGCGGGCGCTGGGCCTCGCGCGTGCCGGTGATCTTGAGGTAGGGGTAGCTCTTGTCGTCGCGGAACAGGATGTTGAACCGCGGGTTGAGCGTCTTGATGAGGTTGTTCTCGAGCAGCAGGGCCTCGGCCTCGCTGCGCACCACCGTCGTCTCCAGCCGCGCGATGCGGCTGACCATGTGGCCGATGCGCGTGCCGTCGTGGTTCTTCTGGAAGTAGCTGGAGACGCGCTTCTTCAGGTTGCGCGCCTTGCCCACGTAGAGCAGTTGGCCCTGGGCATCGAAATAGCGGTACACGCCCGGCAGCCCTGGCAGCGCGGCCACTTCGCTGAGCAATTGGTCGGAATGCGCCTCTGACATGCAGCGTATTGTCGCGCCCCGCTTGCGTCAGAGCCGCAGGCGCGGCACCACGGCCCCCAGCCCGCGGCGGGCGATCCGCCCCAGGCGGCGGAACAGGGCGCGGTACGCCTCGCGGCGCTGCTCGCCCATCTGCCCCAGCGCCCAGGTGACCAGCAGCACGCCGGCCAGCAGCGCGGTGTAGCCGGCCCAGCCCGGGGCCGACACACCGGCCGCGCGCGCCAGCACCAGCAGGCTGAAGTGGATGAGGTAGAAGCTGAACGTACGGTCCGCCAGCCAGCGGATCAGCCGCCCCGCGCGCTCGGAGAAACGCCACTCGGCCCCCGCGCAACCCACGACGAAGCCCGCGAACAGCACCCCTACCACGTAGTCGGACAGCACGTGCACCGTGGAGCCCGGCGCGAAGGGGAACGGTGCCACCGCGGCCACGGCGGCGTACAACGCGCGGGAGGCCCCATCGCCGGCCTGGCGCGCGCCCGACAGGAAGAACGCGGCGTACGCCAGCGCGCACAGCAGCATCAGCCCGCGCGCCCGCCAGCGGGCCGGCGGCAGCGTGCCGAGGTGGCGGCAGAGCCACACCCCCAGGCACCACACCGGCAAGAGCATCAGCACGGCCGGCCCCATGAAACCCAGCACCAGCAGGAGCAGCGGCCAGCGCCACCAGCCCCGCGCGTAGACGAAGACGCCGAAGAGCGCGTAGTACCAGACCTCGTAGGCCAGGGACCAGTACGGCTCCATGCTGAAGGGCTGCCAGGAACCGAACCAGCCCTCACCGAGGAACAGCCAGTGGTACGGCGGCACCAGCGCCGCGTGGGGGTACTGCCAGGCATAGCCCGCGTAGGCCTCGGGGCCGATGCGCAGGCCGATGGTGTCGAGCAGCAGGGCCAGCAGCACGGCGGGAATGGCCACTGAGTAGATGCGAGAGACCCGCGCCAGCGCGTAATGCCCCGCGCTGCCGTGGCGCGAGCGCGTGCTGTGCGCGATGACGAAGCCCGAGATGACGAAGAAGGCGATCACCGCGTCGTCGGCCGAGCGGTGCCAGGTGAGCGACAGGGACTCGGGCGCCAGGCCCAGCACGACCGAATGGCCCACGTAGACCGCCAGGGCGGCCAGCACGCGGCACAGGTCGAGCCAGATCGACAGAGATGGGGAGAGGGTGGTGGCGGTGGCGGGTGGGCTGGCGACGGGCATGCGCTCAGTATCCACGCCAGCCGGCCCATGTTCGCCAAGCCTTGGCTTTCAGTGCGTCGCGGCCGGGGTTCACGCCCACCGTACCCGGCCCCAGGCCCACATGCCGCAGCACCTTGCGCGCCCGCTGGTTGAAGTTGAGCGCATCGCGCCAGTCCACGGTCTGGGGCGTGTTGAAGATGATGGACAGGGAGATCGACACATCGTCGGGCCCGTTGTGCACGTGGTGACCGGCCACGAAGGGGATGTGCAGGGCCTGCCCGGGCTCGAACCAGTATCGCGTGCTGACGCCATCCTTTTCGGGCGTCCAGGGCAGTTGGGTGCTCACGTAGGAGACGTAGTTCTCGCGGTCGGGCGACGTCACCACGCGCTCATCCCAGGGGTCGGACACGGTGACCCATTTGCTGCCCCGGAACTGCATCAGGAAGGTGGAGTAGCGGTCGATGTGGAACGGCGTCACGCTGTTGGGCGAGGCGATGAACAGGTAGAGCTTGGGCGAGATGGCCTTGTCGCCCACGCCGCGCTCCCACATGAGGGACTCGACGTCGTGAATCAGGTCCTGGTAGATCTCCGCGAAGCTCGCGTCCACCTGCGGCGAGTTGACCATGATGTAGCTGTCGGACTCGCGGATGGTCTCGATGGTCTCCGCGACCGAGCGGTCCAGCGGGCGTTGCCGGAAGGTCTTCTCGAAGTTGTCCCCGGTGGCCAGGCGCCGCGTGGCGTACATCACCTGCCCCGGCGGCAGCCGGGGCAGCACCCGGCACAGGCTCTCCAGCGTCAGGGCCGGGTGCCCCATGAGCTTGTGGCCGCAGACGAACGAGCCCCGGTCGACGAGCGACGCGTCGACACCGTCATCGAAACAGCGCAGCATGCCGAATCCTCCTGCGGCCCCACGGCCACATTCCCCTTCAAGCCTTGCCCGTCGCATCCGCGCCTCTGCTGGCGGGTGTTTTGCGGCATTCTGCTCGCCACCCGCCCCCCTGCCTAGGGGTACCGCCCCGGGTTCCCGCAGAATGCCGGGTTTCGCACACACCCAAGGCAGCGCGTGAACTCCACCCGCAAGAAATTCGGTTTCCAGCTCGTCTTCAGCAACGCAGAAGTCGCCGGGCACCTGGTGCTCAGCATGGTCTTGGCCCGACTGCTCGACCCGGACGACATCGGCGTCTACTCCATGAGCGCGGTGCTGGTGGCCGTGGCCCACCTGTTTCGCGACTTCGGCGTCACCGCCTTCATCAAGCGGCAGAAGGAACTGAGCGAGGAGACCCTGCGCTCCGCCCTGGGCGTGGTGATGTGCACCTCGTGGACGATGGCGCTGGTCATGTTCCTGAGCGCGCCGCTGTGGTCCGGCTTCTTTGGCGAGCCGCGCGTGGAACACGTGGTGAAGGTGCTGGCCATGGGCTTCGTGCTCATCCCCTTCGGCGCCCTGCCCGGCGCCATCCTGGTGCGCAACATGGAGGTGGTGCGCACCGCCAAGGCCGGGCTGTTCGCGTTCAGTTGCTACTTCACGGTGTCCATCGTGCTGGCGCTGCAGGGCTTCGGGCACATGACCATGGCCTGGGCAAGCCTGGTCAACATCGCCACCCACATCGTGGCGGTGCGCCTGCTCTCCACCACGAAGACACCCTGGATCCCGGGCGTGCGCAATTGGGGCCATGTGGCCAACTTCGGCGTCGGCGCCATGGCCACCTCGGCCCTGACGGCGATCGACAACGCCATCCCCGACATCGCCCTGGGTCGGCTGAGCACGCCCGCCAACGTGGGCTTCTTCAGCAAGGCCAATTCCACCATCAACATCGCCAGCAGCGGCGTCATGCCGGCGGTGAACTACTTCGCCCTGCCCTACATGGCGCGCCTGCACCACGGTCAGGGCGACGTGGCGGCCGAGGTCTGCCGCGTCACCTCGTACCTGGCCACGCTGCTGCTGCCAGCCATGGCCATGACGGCTCTCCTGGCAAACGAGGTGATCTACCTGCTCTACGGCGCCAAGTGGCTGCCCAGCGCCGTGGCCGTGCCCTGGTTGTGCGTCTCGGCCGGCCTGGGCGTGCTGTTCTCATTCGTACCGGCGGCGCTCATGGGCATCGGCAAGCCCTACGTGGCCGGCCTGCCCATGCTGCTGCTGCTGGGCCTCAAGGCGGTGTTCATCGTCCTGCTGTTCGACGGCACGCTGCAGAGCTTCGCCGAGGCGATGGTGGCGGCGCAGGTGCTCACCGTGCCGATGGGACTGTGGATCCAGTACCGCTACCTCGGCGTCGCGCCCTTGCGCTGGCTGGCCATGGCCGCGCCGGTGGTGGGCCTCACGCTGACGCTGCTGCTCAGCATGCTCGCGCTCAAATGGGTGCTGCCGCCGCTGCCGGCCTGGGCCATGTTGCTGGCGCTGGGCCTGCCGGCGGCGATCGGCTGGGCGCTGCTGCTGCGGCTGTTCGGCTTGCCGGTGTACGAGGAGCTGCGCACGCTGTTCGTGCGCTGGCGCCAGAGCCGCGCCTGAGCGGCGCCGGCCGTTGGCGAGGCGCTCAGCTGCGTTCGATTGGGCCCGGCGCGGCGGTGGCGCGGCGCAGGCGCTTGAACTGGCTCAGCACCCAGAAGGCGGCCGCGCGGTGCATCAGGCAGCCGCGGCGGAAGGATTGGGCGAATTCGCGCGCCGCGACGGCCGGGTCGCCCGACCAGAAGTGGGTGTAGCCGTGGTCGAAATGTGCGCGGCCGAGTCGGTAGCGGTAGTGCAAGCGGGGCAACTGGCGCCCATCCGGGTCGCTCAGTCCCCAGCGTTCGCGGGCGCGCTCCAGCAGCTCGGCCAGGTGGTTGCGCTCGATCATCTTGTGCATCGCGCTGGCGGGGTGGATGCGGTAGATCGCCATCACCGCCGAGAAGCCCTGGATGCGCGCGTGGCGCGAGCAGCGCAGCCAGAAATCGTAGTCCTCGCCGCGCTCCATGCTTTCGTCGAAACCGCCAGCCGCCTGGTACACCTCACGGCGCATCAGCGGCGTGATCATGCCCAGCGTGCACCCCATGAGGATGCGGGTGTACATCCAGCCATGCCAGTCGGGGTTGGGTTGCGCGAGGGTCTGGGCGTCGGGAAAGTGCGCGCGGGGATCGGGCCAGGCGCCGTCGGGGCTCGGGCGCCAGCGGTGGATCTCGCCGAACACGATGCCGAGGTCCGGGTGGGCCTCCAGGTAGTCCACCTGCATCTGCAGCTTGCCAGGCACCCACAGGTCGTCGGCGTCGATGAAAGCGAAGTAACGCCCGTGCGCCCGCGCCATGCCGAGGTTGCGCGCGCGCGAGACGCCGCCGCGCGCGCCGTCGATCACGCGCACGCGCGGGTCGATGCGCTCGAGCGCGGCGTAGTCGCCGTCGCTCGACCCGTCATTGATGACGATGAGTTCGAGGTCCTGGTACGACTGGGAGAGCACGCTGTCGATCGCGGCGTGGATGTAGCGCATGGCGTTCCACGCCGGCATGATGACCGAGACCGTCGGCGCGGCCCGACTCGCTGGTGAAGCGCCGCCCGCGGCTGCGGTGCGGGCGCCTTCGGGCAGCCGTACATCGCTCACGCGACGCTCCCCGCCAGCGTGGCGCGCCCCGCGCGGGCCAGCGCGCGCTCGTGCTCGCTCAGGCGCTGGCGCAGGTGCACCTGCAGCACAGCCATCAGCATGACCATGAGATAGGCCACCTCGAGGTAGGCCACGCTCACGGCCGCGCCACCCACCAGGTAGGCCATGACGGCGAGCATGAGCATGTCGCCCAGGTCGCGCGCCCAGACGTAGTCGGGGCCCAGGCGCGTGGCCATGCGCTTGACCGAGAAGCGGGCCAGCAGCGGCATGGAGAAGATCAGCAGGTAGAGGAACAGGCCGAGGAAGCCCAGGTCGCCCAAGACCTCGAAGTACACGCTGTGCGCGGCCTTGGCCAGCACGAACTCGGGCGGTGGCATGTTGAGGAAGTCCAGCAGGCTGGGGGCGGTCTTGAACTGCTCCCATACGTACTGCACCTGCACCGCGTGGAAACCGCCGCCGAAGAAAGGGTGCTCCAGCGCCAGCGCCGAGCTGATCTTCCAGGCGTGCACGCGGCCCATGAAGGAGTCGTCCTCGTTGGCCTCGCCGATGGTCTCCAGCCGCGACACCACCGAGTCGGGCACGAACTGCCACAGCAGCAGGCCCAGCGCGAGCACGATGAACAGCGTGCGCCAGCGGTGGCGCGAGGTGAGGATGAGCCAGAAGGCGACCACCGCCAGCGCGACGAAACCACCACGCGAACCACCGCCCATGATGGCCAGCACGATGATCACGAACAAAGCCAGGAAGCCCCAGCGCGCGAAGCGGTGCACGGAGTGCAGGTACAGGTAGTACGCGATGGGCAGCACCATGGCCAGGGCGGTAGACAGGTGGTTGCGGTCGTAGAGCATGCTGCCGGCCGGGCCGTACATGTTGTGCGAGCCGCCAGACACCACCGTCTTGAGCCCTTCGATCATGCCGTGCAGGCCCAGGCCGAAGACCACCACCAGCAGCATCAGGTGGATGTGCATGCGCGACTGCACGAACATCGGCATGAGCATGCTGAAGATCAGGCCCTTCATGAGGATGTCGTAGTACTTGGCGTTGTTGCCGTTGCCACCGTAGCCCGTGAGCCAGGCGATGGTGGCGTGCAGCAGGAAGACCAGGTAGAGCGCGACCGCCCAGTTGAAGCGGTACTGGCTCCAATCCACGCGGCGCAGCAGCACCAGCAGCAGGGTGATGCCGGCGAAGATGAAGTTCACGCGCGCGCTGGCCATGAAGCCGAACAGGAAGCCCGTGGGGATCATCGCGGACGTCCAGCCCCAGAGCATGTAGGCGTTGAAGGGCCGCAGGAAGGCCAGCGGCACCAGGGCCAGCATGGCCAGGGCGAAGAACAGGTCACGCACCGGAACGCTCCTTGCGCCGGCCATCGGCCTTGCCCGGCGGCGGCTCGGCCGGGGCGTGGACGTCGTGCACGCGGTACTGGAAGTAGCCCAGGTCGTCGGGCCTGGGGTGTTTCGGGTCGATTTTGTAGACGCGCCAGCACAGGTAGGTCATGCAGGCCACGTCGAACATGAAGATGAGGGCTTCCATGCAGGTTCGCTTCAGTTCGTGGTGATCGTGCGGCCGATCATCTTGAGTTCGATTTCCAGCGGTCGCGGGT
>NZ_DATIGV010000088.1:0-4013 GCF_035481345.1 Hydrogenophaga sp.
GCCGGGCACGACGCGATGAAACTGCACGAGGTGATGCCGCAGGCCATGCTGTTCGTGCGGGGCGGCAACTCGGGCATCAGCCACAACCCGCTGGAAACCATCACCGCCGACGACGCGCAGCTGTGCGTCGACGCCTTCAGCCAGTTGCTCGAACAACTGGCGGACCACCCATGACCGACCGCTACCCACAGATCGACACCTGGATCGACCGCCACTTCGACGAGGAAGTCCGCTTCCTGCAGGAACTGGTGCGCGTGCCCACCGACACGCCGCCCGGCAACAACGCCCCCCACGCCGAGCGCACCGCCGAGCTGCTGGCCGCCATGGGCTACACCGCCGAGCGGCACGCCGTGCCCGAGGCCGAGGTGCAGGCCGCCGGCCTGCAGAGCATCACCAACCTCATCGTGCGCCGCCGCTTCGCCGACGGCGGCCCGGTGATCGCGCTCAACGCCCACGGCGACGTGGTGCCGCCCGGCGAGGGCTGGACGCACGACCCCTACGGCGGCGAGATCGCCGATGGCGCCATGTATGGCCGCGCCACCGCCGTGAGCAAGAGCGACTTCTCCAGCTTCACCTTCGCGCTGCGCGCGCTCGAATCGCTGAAGGCGCCGCTCAAGGGCGGCGTCGAACTGCACTTCACCTACGACGAGGAGTTCGGCGGCGAACTGGGCCCGGGGTGGTTGCTCGCCAAGGGCCTGACGAAACCGGACCTGATGATCGCCGCCGGCTTCAGCTACCAGGTGGTGGTGGCCCACAACGGCTGCCTGCAGCTCGAAGTGACGGTGCAGGGCGACATGGCGCACGCCGCCATCCCCGACAGCGGCACCGACGCGCTGCAGGGCGCCACGCACATCCTCAACGCCCTGTACGCGCTCAACCGCGACTACCTCCAGGTGCGCTCCACCGTCGAGGGCATCACCCACCCCTACCTCAACGTCGGGCTCATCAGCGGCGGGACCAACACCAACGTCATCCCCGGCAAGGTCGTGCTCAAGCTCGACCGCCGCATGATCCCCGAGGAAGACCCGGCGCAGGTGGAGGCCGCGCTGCGCGAGACCATCGCGAAGGCCGCCGCCAGCTTCAACCCGCCGCGCGGCGGCAAGGCGCTGCGCGTGGACGTGAAACGCATGCTGCTGGCCCGCGCCATGCAACCGCTGGCGGGCAACGCCGCCCTGGTGAAGGCCCTGCAAACGAACGGCGAAGCGGTGTTCGGCGAGCCCATCCCCGCCGTCGGCACGCCGCTCTACACCGACGTGCGCCTGTATGTCGAACGCGGCATTCCCGGCGTCATCTACGGGGCCGGCCCGCGCACCGTGCGCGAGTCCAACGCCAAACGCGCCGACGAGCACGTGCGCCTGGACGACCTGCGCCGCGCCACCAAGGTCATTGCGCGCACCCTGCACGATCTGCTGCGCGCCTGATACCCTGGCGTGGGCCGGTCGCAGGCGCTGCCACAATGCCGGCCCCGTCACCGCAGACAACGAGGAGACCGCCATGACGCCCGCCGAACAGGCCTTGCGCGACGCCGCGCTCGAATACCACCGCAGCCCCCGCCAGGGCAAGATCACCGTCGCGCCGACCAAGCCGCTGTCCAACCAGCGCGACCTGTCGCTGGCCTACTCCCCCGGCGTGGCCTACCCCTGCCTGGAGATCCAGGCCGACCCGAACAAGGCCGCCGACTACACCAGCCGCGGCAACCTGGTGGGCGTGGTCACCAACGGCACCGCCGTGCTGGGCCTGGGCGACATCGGCCCGCTCGCGGGCAAGCCGGTGATGGAGGGCAAGGGCTGCCTGTTCAAGAAGTTCGCCGGCATCGACGTCTTCGACATCGAACTCGCCGAGAAGGACCCGGACAAGCTGGTGGACATCATCGCCGCGCTGGAGCCCACGCTCGGCGGCATCAACCTCGAGGACATCAAGGCCCCCGAGTGCTTCACCATCGAGAAGCAACTGCGCGAGCGGCTGAACATTCCCGTCTTCCACGACGACCAGCACGGCACCGCCATCATCAGCGCGGCCGCCCTGCTCAACGGCCTGGAGCTCGTGGGCAAGGCCATCGGCGAGGTGACGGTGGCCGTCTCCGGCGCTGGTGCGGCGGCCATTGCCTGCCTGGACGTGATGGTCGGCCTGGGCGTCTCGCGCCACCGCATCTTCGTCTGCGACTCCAAGGGCGTGCTGTACCAGGGCCGCCCCGGCGGCATGGACGAGTCCAAGCAGCGCTACGCGCAGGCCACCGACAAACGCACCCTGGCCGATGCCGTGAACGGCGCCGACGTCTTCCTGGGCTGCTCGGCCCCCGGCGTGATGACGGCCGAGATGGTCAAGACCATGGCCGCCCAGCCCATCATCCTGGCCCTGGCCAACCCCGAGCCCGAGATCCGCCCCGAACTCGCCAAGGCCGTGCGGCCCGACTGCATCATCGCCACCGGCCGCAGCGACTACCCGAACCAGGTCAACAACGTCCTGTGTTTCCCCTACATCTTCCGCGGCGCCCTCGACTGCGGCGCCACGCGCATCACCGAAGAGATGAAACTGGCCTGTGTGCGCCAGATCGCCGACCTGGTGAAGAGCGAAACCAGTGAAGAGGTGGCCAACGCCTACGCCGGCCAGGAGCTCAGCTTCGGCCCCGAGTACCTCATCCCCAAGCCCTTCGACTCGCGCCTGATCCTGCGCATCGCGCCCGCCGTGGCGCAGGCGGCGGCCGACTCCGGCGTGGCCACGCGGCCCATCGCCGACATGGACGCCTACCGCCAGCAGCTCGGCCGCTTCGTCTACCAGACCGGCATCCTCATGCAGCCGGTCTTCAGCGCGGCCAAGGCCCAGGCCAAGAAGCAGCGCGTGGCCTACGCCGATGGCGAGGACGAGCGCGCGCTGCGCGCCGCGCAGATGGCCATCGACGACGGCCTGGCCCACCCCATCCTCATCGGCCGCCCGGCCGTCATCGAGGCGCGCATCGCCAAGGCCGGCCTGCGCATGCGCCTGGGCACCGACGTGGAGAACGTCAACCCCGAGGACGACCCGCGCTTTCGCCAGTACTGGGAGCACTACCACCACCTGCTGGGCCGCCACGGCGCCACGCCCGAAGTCGCCAAGGCCGCGGTGCGGCGCTCCAACACCATCATCGGCTCGCTCATGATCTCGCTCGGCGATGCCGACGCCCTCATCTGCGGCCTGGTGGGCAGCTACATGACGCACCTGGAGCGCATCGACAGCATCCTGGGCCGCCGCGCGGGCGCCAACCTCTACGCCGCCGTCAATGCCCTCATGACCGACCGCGGCCCGCTGTTCATCGCCGACACCTACGTCAACGAGGACCCCAGCGCCGAGGAACTCGCCGAGATCGCCGGCATGGCCGCGCAGACGGTGCAGCGCTTCGGCCACCAGCCGCGCGTGGCCTTCCTCTCGCACTCCAGCTACGGCTCCAGCAAGCGCCCCTCGGCGCGCAAGATGGCGCGCGCCCGCGACATCTTCGTCACCACGCACCCCGGCATCGAATGCGATGGCGAGCTGCACGGCGACGCCGCCCTGCAGCCCGAGATCCGCAGCGCCTACCTGGCCGAGGGCACGCTCACCGGCGCGGCCAACCTGCTCATCTGCCCCAACCTGGACGCGGCCAACATCCTCTACAACGTGATGAAGACCACCGCCAGCGGCGGCGTCACCGTGGGCCCGGTGCTCATGGGCGCCAAGGGCACGGTGCACATCCTCACGCCCGCGGCCACCGTGCGCCGCGTGCTCAACATGACGGCGCTGGCGGCGGCCCAGGCCTGATTCCACGGCAGCCCCGGGTTCCTCTCGGGGCGCGCCGCACCACTTCAGGGCCACAATGCGCCCCACGTCGGTGCCAGCACCGCCGTGGGGCGCGCCTTTTTCAGGGTATGTCAGGATGACCCGACCCGGCCGCGCGCGGAGAATGTGTATACAGATTTCGTGTGCAAAAGGCCTCGTGGCCAACGCGCCGCCGCCCGCCCGCCACGGCGCCACACTGGCACCGATGTTGCTATCCCTTCCTC
>NZ_DATIGV010000089.1:0-6541 GCF_035481345.1 Hydrogenophaga sp.
GGTCTCGTGGCCGTCGATGGCGAAGACCGTGCCGCAGCGGCGCGGGTTGACCGAGTAGTAGCACCAGGCGGGCTTGCCGGGCAGGCGGCTCAGCAGGTCCTTGGCGCGGATGTAGGTGGACTGCACGCGCTGGATCACGGCCGTGCCCTCGAACTGCGTGCCGATGGCCTTGCGCACGCCCGAGGAGCCGCCATCGCAGCCCACCAGGAAGCGCGCGCGCACGCGGCGCGTGGTGCCGCTGTCCAGATCGACAAGCGTGGCGCTGACGCCCGCCTCGTCCTGCTCGAAGCCTTCCACGCGCGTGCGGTTGAGCAGCGTCACGTTGGCCAGCGACGCCGCGTGCTCCAGCAGGATCGGTTCGAGGTAGATCTGGTTGATGCGGTGCGGCGGTTCCGCCGTGGGCCACCAGGTGTCGGGCCCGCCGTTGTCGGTGAAGCGCTCCAGCCGGTTGGGAATGGGGATGCGCGTGAGCTCGATACCCGTCATCGCGGTGCGGAACACCACGTCGTTGGGGTGCGTGTCGGGCAGGCCCGCGCGGCGCAGCGTGTCGGCCACGCCGAGCTGTCGGAAGCGCTCCATGGTGCGCGAGGCCACGTGGTTGCACTTCACGCTGGGCGGCTCCTTGTAGGCGCGCAGCTCGGCGATGGTGACGCGCACGCCGCGCCCGGCGAGGTCCATGGCGAGCGTCAGGCCCACGGGGCCGGCGCCCACGATGAGCACGTCGCAGGTGCTGGTGTCGGTTCGTTCTGGCATGGGAGAAGCGGGGTTCATTCGAGTTTGATGCCGGCGGTGCGGATCACCTTGGCCCACTTGGTGGTCTCGGACTTGATGTAGTCGCCGAAGGCCTTGGGCGTGGAGGGCGCGGGCTCCACGCCCAGGCCGCGGATGGTGGCCTGCGTGCCGGGGTCGTTGAGCGCATCGGCCAGGGCCGCGTTGAACTTGGTGACGATGGCGTCGGGCGTGGCGGCCGGCGCGACGATGCCGAACCAGCCCACCGACTCGTAGCCCGCCAGGCCGGCCTCAGCCACGGTGGGCACGTCGGGCAGGGCGGGCACGCGCTTGTCGCTGGTGACGGAGAAGGCCTGCAACTTGCCCGCGCGGATGTGTGGCAGCGCGGCGGGCAGGTCGGTCACGGCCAGCGGAATCTGGCCGGCCAGCGCGTCCACGGCGGCCGGGCCGGAGCCGCGGTAGGCCACCTGCACGATCTTCGTGCCCGCCATCTGGTCGAACAGCGAGGCCGTGAGGTGCATGGCCGTGCCGTTGCCGCCGTGGCCCAGGGTGAGCTTGCTCGGGTCGCGCTTGGCCAGGGCGATGAGTTCGGCCTGCGTGCGCACGCCCACCGAGGGGTGGCCCACGAAGACGAAGGGAATGACCGCGACCAGCGACACCGGTTTGAAGTCCTTGATCGGGTCGTAGGGCATCTGCGGGTAGAGGCTCACGTTGGCCGAGAGCGCGCCCGCCGCGCCCAGGCCCACGGTGTGGCCGTCGGGCTCGGCCTTGGCGACGGCGGTCAGGCCGATGTTGCCGCCCGCGCCGGGCCGGTTCTCGATCACCAGCGGCTGGCCCAGCTTCTCGCTCACGCGCGGGGCGATGGCGCGCACGATGGCGTCGGCGCTGCCGCCGGGCGGGAAGGTGACGATCACGCGGATGGGCTTGGTGGGCCAGGCGGCGTCCTGGGCCAGGGCGGGGCTGGCGAGCGCGAGCAGCGCGGCGCCGCCGAGGGCCGCGCACAGCGCGCGCCGCAGGGTGGTGAACTTCATGGGCTTGTCTCCTGGTTCTGGGGGTGGATATCCGGCCGCCATTCAACCCGCTCCGTATTCATGCGTAAAGCGAAACTTATCGAACGATTTATCATTTCAACTCATGAATACCGAGAGCCGCTTCATCCCCAGCATGCGCCAGTTGCGCGCGTTCGCGGCCGTGTACCACCTGCGCAAGGTGAGCGCGGCGGCCGAGCAGTTGTCGGTCACGCAGTCGGCGGTGAGCCTGTCGCTGCGGCAACTGGAAGACGGCCTGGGCGCGCGCCTGTTCGACCGCACCACACGCACCTTGCAGCCCACGCAGGCCGCGCACGAGGCCATCGTGCTGGCCGAGCGCATCCTGCGCGACGCCGAGGCCTTGGGCGCGGGCACGCTGGAGCTGTCGCAGTTGCGGCGCGGGCGCGTGAGCGTGGCGGTCACGCCCACATTGGCCGAACTGCTGTTGCCGGCGGCGGTGGTGCGTTTTCGCGAGCGGTACCCGGGCATCCACGTCGACATCAACGACTGCGCACCCGACCAGTTCGTGGCGCGCGTGGTGGGCGAGCAGGTGGACTTCGGCATCGGCGTGCCGGAACAGGCGGGCGCCGACGTGGACACCGACACGCTGGTGCGCGACCACCTGGCCGTGGTGTGCCCGGCGGGGCATGCGCTGGCCGGGCGCGCGCGACTGCGCTGGGCGGACCTGGACGGCCACCCGGTCATCACCGTGCGTCCGGGCTACGGCGTGCGGCCCCTGATCGACGCGAGCGCGGCGCGCGCGGGCGTGCGGCTGCGCGTGGTGCACGAGGTGACCTTCCTGTCCACCGCGCTGTGGATGACGCGGGCGGGCATGGCCATCGCGATCATGCCAGCGGCCTACGCGCGCGCGGCGCGGCCCGAGGAATTGGTGGTGTTGCCGCTGACCGGCCCGAGGGTCTCGCGCGACATCTGCATCGTCACCAAGCGAGGGCGGACGCTGTCGATCTCGGGGCAGGCGCTGGTGAAGGAGATCCGGGCGGCGTTGAAGGGGTAGCGGGCTTCACTCGCCTGCCCATCTCACCGCTCCCGCACGCGCCGGCCGTTCTGCACCCGCTGGCCGTCGGACACGCCGCTGCCGGGGTACAGCACCACGCGATCGCCGGGCTGCACGCCGCCGGTGGCAACGGACGTTTCGGTGCCGCGCGGCCCCAGGGTGATGGCGCGTTCGCGGGCGCGGCCATCGCCGTCCACGACGAACACCTGCCAGCCCTCACCCGCGCGCACCAGCGCCGCATTGGGCACCAGCAGCGCATCGGCCTGGGCGAGTGTGACGATGCGCGCCTCCACGCGGTAGCCCTCGCCCAGTGGCAGCGCATCCGGCCAGGGAGCGGCCGGGGCCACGTGCACGTTCACGCGCTGCTCCTCGATGCCCAGCGCCGACACCTTGGTGAACGCCACCGGCTCCACGCGCGTGACGCGCCCCGGCAAGCCCGGCAGGCCGCTGCCCGCCTGAAGCGTCACCAACGCGCCCACCGGCACGCGCGCCGCGTCGCCGGACAGCAGGTCCACGATCGCCTCCAGCCGCGTGGTGTCGCCCAGGTCCAGCAAGGCCTGACCCGCACTCACCGGCCCCGCGCTGTCGCGGTGCACCGCAATCACGCGGCCCGCGATCGGGCTGCGCAAGGTCCACAGACCTTCTTCCGACCCCGCGCCGCCATCGGCGCGCGCCAGCGCCGCGCGCGCCTCGTTCAGGCCATAGGCCGCCACGCGCTGCTCGGCCTGCGCGCCGGCCAGGGCCTGGCGGGCGGCCGTCAGGTTGAGCTGCGCCTGCTCGCGCGCCGAGGGCGCCACGAACTGCGCGCGCGCCAGCTCCTCGGTGCGGCGCGCGTCCAGCTCGGCCTGCGCCAGCGCCGCCTGCGCCCGCGTGGCCTGAGCCTGCGCCGCCGCCAACGCCGCTTCGGCACTGCCCACGCGCTGGCGCAGCACCCCGCGGGTGCGGCTGTCGATCATCGACGGCGCCGTGGGGCGCAGCACCGCCAGCGGCTCGCCCTCGGCCACGGTGTCGCCCACCTTCAGGCCGGGGCGCAGCAACTCGCCGGCCGTGGGCGCCGCCACGGTGTAGCGCTGCAGCAGCCGCAAGACCCCGTCTTCCTCGATGGCCTGCTCGAAGGCGCCGCGCTGCAGCGTGGCCGTCTCCACCGGCAAGGCCGCCGGCCGCAAGGCCCAGGCGAGAAGGGCCGCGATGGCCAGCACGGCAGCGCCAGCGATCAGCCAGACGCGCCGCCGGTGTTTGGGTTTGTCGTTGTTCATTCGCGTACCTTCAGAACGGCCACCAGATCGAGCCGGTCGATGTGGCGGCGCACCAGCAGGGCACTGGCCGCGCCCGCGGCCAGCACGATGAGCGCCGCCCACGCGTAGGTGGACGTCGCGATGATCACGGGGAAGTCGATGTTGTCCGAGGACATCAGGTGCATCAGCAGCCCGGCCAGCGCGCGCCCGGCCAGCAGGCCCAGTGGCAGCGCCAGCAGCAACTCCACAGCGAGTTGGCCCAGCAGCAGCACCGATACCTCGGCGCGCGTCATGCCCAGCACGCGCAGGCTGGCCAGGTCCCAGGCGCGTTCGGACAGCGCGATGCGCGCGGCGTTGTAGGTGATGCCCACCGCCATGGCCACGGCGAACAGCGTGAGGATGGCGCTGAAGGCGCCCATGTTGTGCTGCGTGCGCTCGTCGAAGGTCTGCTGTACCGAGCGCTTGTCGAACACCGCGCGCACGGCGGGCGCAGCCTTCACGGCGGCCCAGAAGGCCGGCCGCGCGCCCGGCTCCACCTGCAGCACCGCGTCGGACAGGCCCTGGCCGTCGCGCGCCAGGCGCTGCAGCGTGCCCAGCCGCATGAAGGCCTGCTGCCCCATCAATGTGTGCACCACGCCGGCCACGGGCAGGTCGACCCTGCGGCGGTGGCCGGTGCGAAACACCAACGTCACGGTATCGCCCGCGCGCGCGTCCAGTGCGTGCGCCAGCAGTTGCGACAGCACGATGCCCTCGTCGGGCAGTTCCACCACGCCGAGCGGGTCGTCCACCACACGCTGCAGCCGCGCGCCGGCCTGCAGGCCGCTCAGGCCGGCGTCCTTCCAGCGCGCGCCGTGGTGCAGGCGCACGGATTCGCTGCGGTAGCCCTCGGCCTGCAGCACGCCGGGCAGGCGGCGCAGTTCGGACAGTACCGTGGCGTTGGCCGGCGGCTCGAAGTGCAGCACCACGTCGCCGGGCTGCACCTGGCGGAACTGCACGTCCACGATGTGGGCGATGGCGTCGAGCCAGAACGCCCCCGAGATCTGCAAGGCCATGGCCATCGCCACGCCGCCGACGGTGAAGGCGGTCCGCCAGGGGCGGTGCTCCACGTCGCGCAACACCAGCAGCAGCGCCGCTCGCACGCGCCGACCCGCCAGGCGTTCCAGCAAGGTGCGCCGATAGTGCGGCGGCGCGGGCGGCAGCATGGCCTGCGCTGGGCGCAGCCTCACCACGGCGCGAATGGATGTCCAGGTGCCCAGCGCGGCGGCCAGCAGGGTGAACACGGCCGACACACCCACCACCGCCGGCGTGGTGCGGTAGGCCAGGGCGTCGAAGCGGAACACCGGCTCGTACAGGCCCAGCATGAGCCGGCCGATGACGGCGCTGAGCGCAAGCCCGCCGAGCACGCCAAGCCCGGCCACCACCAGCGCGAACTGCAGGTAGTGCCAGCCGATCGCCGCGTCCTCGTAGCCCAGCGCCTTGAGCGCGGCGATCTGCGGGCGCTGGGTGGCCACCTGGCGCGCGAGCACGCCGTTGAGGATGAACATCGCCACCGCGAGGAAGATCGCCGGCAGCACCGTGCCCATCACGCGCAACTGGTCGAGCTCGTCGTCCACCACGCGGGCCGAGAGCTGGTCGGCGCGCGCCACCGCGCCCAGCGAGCCGTAGGGCTCCAGCAGGCGGTCCAGCGCAGCGATGACCGCGTCCGCGGAGGCACCGGCCTCCAGCCGCAGCGAGGCCTGGTTGAACGCGCCTTGCAGGTCCAGGAGCTCGCTCAGTCGCCGCGCGTCGGTCCACCAGATGCCGAAGCTGCGTTCATCGGGCGCGGCGCCGCCCGAGGCGAACACGTACTCGGGCGAAATCGCCAGGCCGACCACATGCACCGTCTGCAGGCGCCCGTTGAGCACGGCCTGCGCGCGGTCGCCGGGCTGGAGGCCGCGCGCCTTGGCGAAGGCCTCGCTCGCCAGTGCCTCCAACGTGGCGCCGGCCTCGGGCCAGCGGCCTTCGCGCAGGCGCAGGGCGTTGAGGCCTTGCTGGCCGCGCTGCACGCGCGCCAGGTCCAGGGCCACGAAGCGGCCCGTCACGGGTGGACCGGGGTCGCCCAGGTCCACGCGCGCGTCGAAGGCCAGGCCGGTCTTCACCTCGGCCACGCCCGGGATGTCGGCCATGCGCTCGCGCAGGGCCAGCGGCGCACGCTTGAGGGTGACGAACACATCGGCCAGGCGGTGGCCGGTGTAGAAGTGGTCGCGCGCGGCCAGCAGCGAAGCGTGCACCGAAAACAATCCCACGAAGCCGCCCACCCCGATGGCCACCACCATGGCGATGGTGAGCACCTGCGCGCGCAGGCGCCACAGGTCGCGGCCGAGCTTGATGTGGATCGCGCGCATGCCCCGGGTCCTCACCAGCTCAGCGTTGCCGCCGGAGCCTTGTTCGGGTTGGCCTGTGCCGAGGCGATGCGCCCGTCGGCCAGGCGCAGCACACGATCGGCCATCTGCGCGATCGGCGCGTTGTGCGTGATGACCACCGTGGTGGTGCCC
>NZ_DATIGV010000090.1:0-59252 GCF_035481345.1 Hydrogenophaga sp.
CCGGAGGTGTAGATGAGGGTGCCGAGCTGGCTGGCGCTGGCGGGGCCGGGCAGGTCGGTGGCGCGGTTCGATGGCGAAGGCCACGCGAGGGCAGGCGAGGCCGTTTCGCCGCGCACCCACACCCGCAGCGAGGTGTCGTTCAAGGCCGCGCTCCACACGTTCGCCAGCGTGGCTTGCGTCAGCAAGGCGCGCGCACCGGTGTCGCTCAGCACATGCGTGAGCTTGGCGGCCTTGGTCTGCGGGCCCAGCGGCACCGCCACCGCGCCCAGGCGCCAAACCGCGTGCAGCGCGGCGACGTAGTCCACGCCGCTGTCGAGCAGCAGCACCACACGATCGCCGTGTGTGATGCCCGTCTCGTGCAGCGCCACCGCGATGCCGTTGACCTGCGCGATGAGTTCGCCGTAGCTCACCCGGCGCTCACCAAGAACCAGGGCGGTCTTGCCCGGCTGCTCATGGCAACGCGTTTCAAAGGCGCTGTGCACGAAGGGGCCCATGTTCAAGTGGTCTCCAGCGCAGGCGCTTCGGCGCGCACGAACTGCCGGTGCAACAGCATCGTGGACAGCACGCCCACGAAAGCCATGTTGTCGGCAAAGCCGATGGCCCGGCCGGCCGCGCACTTGGCGCCGAGCCGCGCGACCGCGGGCGCATCGAACAGGTCGGCCTCGCGCAGGCTGTGCTCGCTCAGCAGCTCGCGCACCCAGGGCAGGGGCTGGCCCTTGTCGAAGAAGCTGGCGCAGTCGGGCGAGCGGTAGGGCTGCTTGGTGCGCTGGCCGATGGCGGGCGGCAGCTCGTGCGCGAAGGCCTGGCGCAGCAGCAGCTTCTCGCGCAGCCCGCGCATCTTCAGGCGCGGCGGCAGCGCGGCGGCGAAGGCGATCACGCGCGGGTCGAGGAAGGGGTAGCGCCCTTCGATGGACGCGGCCATGGCCATGCGGTCGCCCTGCGCGGCGAGCAGGTAGCCGCTCATGAGCGTGTGCGCCTCGGTGTACTGGTCGCGCGCCATGCCGGGCCACTGTGCGAAAGAGTCGGGCACTTGCGCCTGCCACTGCGCGGCCGGGTCGTGCGCGGCGAGCGCGGATTGCCACTCGGGCGTGAAGAAGGCCCAGGTGCGGCGCGTGCTGGCCAGGCGCGTCTGGTGCGCGTAGCTGGCGTCGCCGTCGGGCACGCGGCTGTCGGTGAAGAAGCGCTGCGCGAGCGCGTTGTGGGCGCCGCCGGGCGAACGCGCCATCCAGGGGTAGAGCCGCTCCACCGCGCGCGCACGCCGCGCCGAGCCCGGCACTTGCGCGACGAAGCGGCGGATCCTCGCTTCCTTGAACAGGTCGTAGCCGCCGAAGACCTCGTCCGCGCCCTCGCCGGTGAGCACCACCTTGTAGCCAGCGGCGCGCACGCTGTCGGCCAGGCGCAGCATGGGTGCGGGCGCGGTGCGCACCAGGGGCGTTTCGGCGTGCCACACGGTGCGCGCGAAGGCGGCGGCGATGTCGGCCCGGCCGCAGCCGATGGCGGAGTGCCGCGTGTCCAGGTGGCGCACCATCAGGCGCTGGTGCTCGCTCTCGTCGTACTCGGCCTCATCGAAAGTGAGCGAGAAGCTGCGCAGCGGCGTGTCGGTGTGGCGGCGGATGACGGTGGTGAGGATGGACGAGTCCAGCCCGCCGCTGAGGTAGGCGCCCACGGGCACGTCGGCGCGCAGTTGCAGGCGCACGGCGTCCACCAGCAGGGCGTGCAGTTCGTCGGCCAGCGCGTCCTCGTCCACCGGGGCGAAGGGGTCGGTGTCGGGGAAGTCCCAGTCCCACCAGCGCGTGAGCGTCTCGCCGCGCGCGTCCACCGCCAAGCAGTGGCCCGGCGGCAGGCAGTGGATGCCCGCGAAGGCCGTGCGCGGCGCCAGCGGCGCCCACCAGCCGAAGGTGGACGCCAGGCCGGCCGGGTCCAAGGCGCGCGGCACCTCGGGCAGGGCGAACAGGGCCTTGGCCTCGGAGGCGAAGGCCAGGCGGTCACCGACGCGCGTCCAGAACAGCGGGCGGATGCCCACGCCATCGCGCGCCAGCAGCAGGCGCTGGCGTGGCGCGTCCCACAGGCCGATGGCGAACTGGCCGTTGAGGCGCTGCAGGAAGGCATCGCCCCAGGCGCGGTAGGCCTGCAGCAGCACCTCGGTGTCGGAGTCGGTGCGGAAGTGGTGGCCCAGCGCGCGCAACTCGGCGCGCAGCTCGATGTAGTTGAAGACTTCGCCGTTGAAGACCAGTTGCACCTGGCCGTCCTCGCTGGCCATGGGCTGCGCACCGCCGGCCAGGTCGATGATCGCCAGGCGCGTGTGCGCGAGGCCGATGGGGCCATCGACCCACACGCCCTGGCCGTCAGGGCCGCGGTGGTGCAGGGTGCGCGCCATGGCCGCCAGCTCGTGGCGCGCGGGCGGCCGCTGGGGGCTGAATAGGCCGGCGATGCCGCACATGTTCAGACCTTGTGTGTGGTGGAGCGCTCAGAAGCCATCGGCGTCGTCGTGCAGGTCGGTCAGGGCCCAGGGCGCACCGGCGAGCCGCGCGGCGAGCCCGGCGTCGCGCGACTGCACGCCACAGGGGCGGCCGTCGTCGTCGCTGGACGGCAGGAAGCCGGCGCGCGCGGCCACGCGCTGCGAGGCCTCGTCCTGCAGCAGCACGCGCACGCAGGTGCAGCCTCGCGCGGCGGCCTCGAGCAGCGCCTCGTGCAACAGCACCAGCAGGGCCTCGTTGCCATCGTGGTGCCAGTCGACCAGGTGCAGTTCGGGCCGGCCCAGGTCGTCGGCCTCCACGGCCCAGGCGATGAGGCCGGCCACGGTGTCGCCGCGCCGCGCCACGCGAAGGCTGAGCGGCCGGCGCGGGTTGTCGAGCAGGCGCCGCTGCAGATAGGCGCCGCTGTGCCGCAGGTGCACGCCAGCGGCCGCGCGCGGCCGCGGCGCGGCGAGCGTGGGGTCCAGCCGCGTGGTGCTTGCGACGGTGAAGCCGCGCGGCCGGCGCCCGCGCAGCGCCAGGCGCCGCAGGGCCAGGCCCGCGTTGGCCACGCGCATGGCCAGCGGCGTGGCCGCCAGCGCGGGCCAGCGGCGGCGCACGAAGGGGCCCAGGTCCAGCGGGTGGGTGAAGGTCAGGCGCGGTGCCAGCGGTTCGAACAGGCGGCGCACGATGCCGGCCGAGTTCGTGTTGGCGCCCACCGCCAGCGTGAAGTCGTGGCGTGCGAGCATGGCCTGGTTGAGCCAGATGCCCAGGCCCGACTCCTGCGCCTCGGGCCGCACCAGCAGGTCCATCACCTGGGCACCGGTGAGGTGCTGGCCCTCGATGTCGACGGGCAGGTCTTCCACGCCGATGGTGGCCAGCACCCGCCCGTGCGCGCGCAGGCACCACAGCTCGCCGAAACCCGCGCCCTCGCGCCCCAGGCGGTAGCGCCAGCGCAGGTAGGCGTCGTCGTCCCATTGATGGCCGGGCAGCAGGTGCTCGCGGCGCAGGGCCAGCACGGCGGGCAGGTCGTCCAGCGTGGCCGGGCGCAGGCCCTCGCGCAGCGCGGGCTCGTCCAGGCCCAGACTGCGCGCGACCAGGCGGCCGAGCTTGTCGTGCGCCGGCACGCGCGGCGCTGGCGCCGCGGGGCGCGGGGTCTCAGTCACCCTCACGCAGCACCCCGTGCGCGCGCAGGAAGTCCAGCACGTGGCCGATGCGCGTCATCTCGCGCGAGACCTCGGCGGTGAGCTCCAGGCCGAAGCGCTCGTCGAGCTCCGCGATGAGCATGAGCGCGCCCATGGAGTCCCAGTCCTCGATGGACTCGCGCTCCACGTCCGGGTGCAGGCTGTCGGCTGGCACGTTGAAGCACTCGGCCAGCAGGGCCAGGGCCTCGGTCTGATTGATGGTGGGGCGGGTGCTGGCGTCCATGGGCGTTGCCTCGGCGATGTTCAAAGGCCTTCACCGTCGTCGTGCAGCAGCACGGTGCGCTCGTCCACCGGCACCAGGGCCGCGCCCCAGGACAGGCCCACGCCATAGCCCAGCAGCATCCAGAGTTGGCGCTGGCCGGGTGGCGGCGGCGAGAGCCGGCGCGTCATGGCCACCGCCACCGACGGGCCGCCGCAGTTGCCGCTGTCCTCGATGGAGAAGGGCACGCGGTCCTCGGGCAGGCCGCTCTTCTTCATCAGGTGTTTCATGATGAAGCGGTTGGACTGGTGGAACACGAAGGCGTCCACCTCGGCCACGGTCTTGCCGGCGAAGGCCAGGGTGTCGGCGATGAGCGCGGGCACGCGCTTGATGGTGAAGTTGAAGATGGCCGCGCCGTCCATTTCGAGGAAGCGGTGGCGCGGGTTGGCGGGCTCGCGGTCGCGGAAGGCGCCGCCGCGCAGGATCAGGCCCTCGGCACCGCTGCCGTCGGTGTGCAGCACGAAGTGGCCGCCCGCGCCGGGGTCGTCGTCGAGTTCGAGCGCGGTGGCCGAGCCGGCGTCGCTGAACAGCAGCACGGTGGCCTGGTCCTCGGGGCTGACGAAGCGGCTGGGCGTTTCGCCGTGCAGCATCAGCACCCGCCGGTGGCCGCCCCCGCGCAGCATGGTGGCCGCGATGTACAGGCCATAGGGGTAGCCCGAACAGCCCAGGCCCACGTCGAAGGCGGCGCAGGTGTCGGGCAGGCCCAGGCGCTGCTGCAGCAGGCAACTGGTGGAGGGCAGGAAGTGGTCGGGCGTCTGCGTGACGAAGACCAGGGCGCTTACCGTCTCGGGTGCCCAGCCCAGGCGCGCCATCAGGCGCTCGGCGGCGCGGTGGCACAGGTCGGCCGAGGTGATGTCGGGCCGCACCACGCGGCGCTCGCGCACGCCGGCCATGGCCACCACCTTGCGCACGTCCTCGGGCGCGAAGCCCAGGGCCGGGTCGAGGTTGTCCACCACCAGTGGCGGCAAGCAAGTGCTCACGCCGGCGATGCGAAAGCCGCCGATGTTCGATTGGCTCAACCGGGGTCCCTCTTGAAGCTGGAAAAACCAGGCGATCTCAGCGAGCGGGCTGGACGTCTTTTTACCTATCCCCGGGCAGTATAAGGAGGGCCCGATGGCAGTCTCAAGGCAGCGCGACGGTCATAAGTCACGAAAGCCGGCGCCGCGGCCGGAACCCTACCGATACGGGGTAGCGCATGGCGACGACGGGCGGCCCACCGGGCGGCGACAGCACTCTCTATACTGTGATTTTGTACAGTATCAGGAGGCCGTCATGCCCGACGTCCACATCCCCGTCGCGGCCCTGAAGGGGCGTGGCGTCTCCTTCCGCCAACCTCACCGCTTCGAGTCCGCCGCGCGCGCCGCCTTCGACGACGGCTGGGGCACGCTGGACGAATCGCAGGCCGAAGAGCACGCCGCGCCCGCCACCAGCGTGAGCTGGGAAGACGCCAAAAGCGCCATCACCACCAACGCCTCGCCCGACATCGGCTTCGTGCACGGACTCAACCCCTACCGGGGCTGCGAGCACGGCTGCGTGTACTGCTACGCGCGGCCCAGCCACAGTTACCTCAACCTCTCGCCGGGGCTCGATTTCGAGACGAAGCTGATCGCCAAGCGCGGCTTCGCCGAGGTGCTGGCGCGTGAGCTGCAGCGCCCGTCGTACGAGCCGAGCATGATGGCCCTGGGCACCGTGACCGATGCCTACCAGCCCATCGAACGCGAACTGCGCCTCACGCGCGCCGCCCTCGACGTGCTCTTTCGCGCCCGCCACCCGGTGGGCATCGTCACCAAGGGCAGCGGCGTCGAGCGCGACATCGACCTGCTCGCGCCCCTGGCCACGATGGGCCTGGCGGCGGTCTACGTCACCATCACCACGCTCGACCCCAAGCTGGCGCGCACGCTGGAGCCGCGCGCCGCCGCACCGCACCGGCGGCTGCGCACCATCCGCACCTTGGCCGAGGCCGGCATTCCCGTGGGCGTGAGCGTCTCGCCGCAGATTCCCTTCCTGAACGAGGACATGGAGCAGGTGCTGGAGGCCGCGCGCGAGGCCGGCGCGCGGCGCGCCTTCTACCAGGTGATCCGCCTGCCCTGGGAACTCGCGCCCATCTTCCGCCAGTGGCTGCAGCAGCACTGCCCCGAGCGCGCGGGCCGCGTGATGGCGCGCATCCAGGACATGCGCGGCGGGCGCGACTACGACAGCGACTTCGCCACCCGCATGAAAGGCACCGGCCCCTGGGCCGACTTGCTGCGCCAGCGTTTCCACAAGGCCTGCGCGCGGCTGGGCTACTCGCAGGACCGCGAGCCGATGGACCTGTCGCACTTTCAGCCGGGGGCGCTGTCGGCGCAGGGGGAGTTGTTTTGATGGGCGCCCCGGACGAGCGCGACCCGACACTCCCGAGGCTTCTGGTCAGAAAGGGGATTGCTGTGAAGGAATGGAAGATGGAGCAAGCCAGAGCCCGTTTGTCCGAGCTGATCAAGGCAGCCCGCCAACAAGGACCGCAGTACATCAAGCTGCGTGGCAAACCGGTAGCGGTCGTGCTGTCCAAGGAGGACTTCGATCCACTCGGTGGGGGCCATCAGAGTCTGCCGGCGTTCATTGCCGCTTCGCCGTTGGCGGAAGCGGCGGGTGATGTTGAGTTGCCGCCACGCCTGATGGATCCGCCGAAAGAGAAGGGGCGCTGATCAACCCCTGGCTGGATGGAGGAACTGCGGCGCGAACTGGGGCGCCGTCCAGCGCAACGGCAAGGCCCCTGGCCGCCACAGGTGCGACACCACCCGCAGGCGCAGCAGGCGCTCGGCGCCGGGCGTGGCGGCCAGTTCGGGGCCGTCCCACACGAGGCTGGCCTCGGCCGCGAGTTGCAGCACGTCGCCGCTGCCCGGGTCCACGCAGAGCAGCCCGGCCTGCGGGCGCGCCAGCAGGTTGCCCAGGGTGTTGAAGAAGAAGTTGCCGCGGTAGTCGGGCAAGGTGAGCACGCTCGCGCCCTGCGGTCCCTCGTCGTCGTGCACGCGCACGAAACCGGGCAGACCGCCGCGGTGCGACACGTCCACGCCCTGGCTCGGCTCCTCGCCGCCCGAGCCCGAGCCCGCGCGCGGCGCGGCGCTGGCAATGAAGACCGTGTCGGCGCGCGCGAGCAGGGCGCGCGCCGGTTCGATCAGGCGGGCGCCGTGGCGCTGCGCCGGCAGCGGCGCGTGCGGCACCCACTCGGGCTCGCGCGCCTGGATGTACTGAGGGCAGTTGCCGAAGCTCTGGTCCACCCGCACGGTGAAGCCCTCGGCGCCGTCGTCCACCACGCGCCCGTTCATGCGGTTGCGCCGCCGCGTGTGCGGCTCCAGGCCCAGCAGGCCCAGCGGCGCACCCAGGGCGAGCGCGGGGGCCAGCGGGTCGTCGGCGTCGGGCCGCGCGTTCACGCGCAGGTGGCGCGCGTCCGGCGTGCGCACGAAGCCCGGCGGCCCGGCCAGCAGCGAGGCCCAGGGCTGGCCCGCCGCGTCGAGGCTGCCGACGACGAGCGTGGGCAGCTTCTCGAACAGCTCGCGGTGCTGGTCGGGCATGTGATCGCGCACCACGCGCGGGCCGATGGCCGTGAGCCGCTCCAGCGCGCCGGCCCGCGCCTGCATCGCCCGTTCGCCGTCGTGAAAGGTGGCGGTGTCGTGCATGGCAGCGCTCCCCTCAGGCGGCCCGCGCGCCGGGCGCGTTCGGCAAAGGCGAGCGCACCATGCCCACGAAGCCCGGCAGCGCTTCCACGCGCGCGATCCAGGCGCGCAGGCGCGGGTAGTCGTCCAGCGGCACACCGCCCTCCGGCGCGTGCGCGGTGTAGGTGTACAGGGACACGTCGGCCAGTGTGGCGTGGGGCGCGGCCAGCCAGTCGCGCCCTTCCAGGTGCGCCTCCATGCGCTTGAAGAGTTCGTGCGCGACGAGGTGGCTGCGCTCGTCGTGCGGCAGGCCGAACACGCGGGCGATTCGCGCCGCGCTGGGCCCGTTGGCCAGCGGGCCGGCGGCCACGCTGAACCAGCGCTGCACCTGCGCGCAGGCCAGCGGATCGCGCGGCCACCACCGGCCGCTCGGGTCGTAGCGGCCGGCCAGGTAGACCAGGATGGCGTTGCTGTCGGGCAGCACCACGTCGCCGTCCTCCAGCACCGGCACCTGGCCGAACGGGTTCAGGCGCAGGAAGGCCGCCTCGCGGTGCGCGCCCTTGGGCAGGTCCACGTCCACGTTTTCATAGGGCAGGCCGAGCAGGGAGAGGAACAGTTCCACGCGGTGCGCGTGGCCGGAGAGCGCGAAGCGGTGCAGGCGCAGCGGTCGGTCGGGCCTGGGGGCGGGGGTGTTCATGTGGGCTCCTGGCAAGACCCCTGGGAAGGGGTGGGTCAAAACGGAACGCCAGCTTAGGCATTGCGGCGCGCGAACAGAATCCCCGCCAAAGGCATTTCTGCCTTCCACGCAATGGAAGACTGCATGGACAAACTCGAACACCTTCGTGTGCTGGTGGCGGTGGCCGAGGCCGGCAACCTGGCGGGCGCCGCGCGGCGCCTGGGCCATTCGCCGCCGGCCGTCTCGCGCGCCATGGACCAGCTCGAGGCGCGCATCGGCGCGCAACTGCTGGTGCGCACCACGCGCAGCGTGCGCTTCACCGAAGCGGGCGAGCGCTTCGTGGCCGACTGCCGCCGCCTGCTGGGCGAACTGGACGAGGCCGAGTCGCTGGCCGGTGGCTCCTTTCGCGAACCGCAGGGCGTGCTGGGCGTCACCGCCTCGTCGATGTTCGGGCGGCGGCACGTGGCGCCGCTGGTGCTGGCCTTCATGGAGCGGCACGCGCGCGTGCAGGTGCGCACCCTGTTCGTGGACCGCATCGTGCACCTGGTGGACGAGGGCTACGACGTGGCGGTGCGCATCGCCCACCTGCCCGACTCCGGCCTCACCGCCGTGCGCGTGGGCTCGGTGCGGCGCGTGATGGTGGCCGCGCCCGACTACCTGGCCGCGCGCGGCGAACCGCGCACCGTCGCCGATCTGAGGGACCACGTGGGCATCGGCTTCTCGCCCATGGGCGCCACGGCCGCGCCCTGGACGCTGCACCCCAGCGGCGAACGCGAGGCGGTGGCCATCGACACGCCGCTGGTGGCCAACACCGGCGAGATGGCCATCTCGGCGGCCGTCGCGGGGCGCGGCCTCACGCGCGCGCTGTCCTACCAGGTGGCCGAGGAGGTGGCCGACGGCCGCCTGCGCGTGGTGATGGCCGACCACGAACCTCCGCCGATTCCCGTGCACCTGGTGTACCCCGCCGGGCGCAAGGCGGCGGCCAAGGTGCGGGTGTTCGTGGACATGGCGGTGGAGCGGCTGCGCGCGCTGCCGGTGCTGGGTGGCGCTTGACGCTTCGCGAGCGCGCCGGCCCTCAGCCCAGTTGCTCCAGCGCGTCGTCGGCCCAGTGGCGCACGGCGTGGTAGTAGCCCTCCCACACGCAGCCGTTGCAGCCACGCCCGCAGCAGGTGGTGGGCTCCGGCGGTGGGGCGCGCAGGGCGGTGTCCAGGTCGATGCCTTGTCGCGCCGCGCGCCCGCGCAGGTGGGCGACGAGCGCCTGTGCACTGGCCAGGTCGGCCGGCATCAGGTCGGCCGCGCGGATGCGGCGAAAGCGCTTCTGCTCGCGGCCTTCGAATACGCCGGTCTCGTTGAACATGGCCGAGGGCCGCACCCACAGCCCGAAGCCACCGTAGAGCGCGCGGTACAGCACCAGCGGCTGCAGTGTCTCGCTGCAGCGCACGGTGTCGATCACCTCGTACCAGCCGCCCTTGTAGTGGCGGTACAGGCCGGGCGGCGTGGGGGTCAGCGGGGGCAGGTCGTTATCGATCACGGCTGTAGGAGTGCGCCGGGCGCGGCGGTGTGAGCGCCGTCGATGCCGAGGGCGTTCACGCCGCTCCCGGCGTCAGTGTGGGGTGGGGCCACGCCGGCGCGGGCCGTGGCGCCGCATGGTGGTGTCCCGCGTCCCACGCGCGCTGCCAGCGCGGCAGCGTGGCGCGCGGGTCGTTGCCCAGGCCGCGCACCACGCACACGGTGGCCGCGCCGGTGGCCGCGCATTGTTCGAGCTGCTCGGGTGCCAGGATGCCACCGATGGCGATGACCGGGCGGCCCGCCATGCGCACCCACCAGGCAAGGTTGTCCAGGCCTTGCGCGTGCCAGGGCATGTCCTTGGTGAGCGTGGGCCACACCGGGCCGCAGGCGATCAGGTCGGCCCCGGCGCCGCGCGCGCGGCACAGCTCCCACAGGCTGTGCGAGCTCATGCCCAGTTGCAGGCCGCGCGCCTGCGCGGCGGCGATGGTGGTGCGCTCGGTGGGCCGCAGCGCGAGCCAGTCCTCCTGGCCCAGGTGCAGAGCGGGGGCTTGCAGCGACAGCGCCAGGCGCCAGTGGTCGTTGATCACCAGCGGCGTGCGCCCATGGCTGCTCGCGGCGTCCAGCGCGGCTCGAATCTCGGGCACCAGCGAAGGGTCGTCCCGCCGAGCCTTGATGCGCAGCTGGATCAGGCCCGCGCCGGCCTCGGCGCAGGCGCGCACGCGCTCGGCGCTGTCGACGATGGCGTACACGCCGAGGGCGGGCACGTGGGTGAGTGGTGCGGTCCAGCGCGCGGGTGTTTCGTCCACCGAGAGCACGGGCAGGTCGAGCGCCGTGGCGTGCTCGGGCAGGCGGGCGAGCACGGCGGCATCGGCCGCGACCCAGCCCCGTGCCAGCGCGGCCTCGAAGCGCATGGCGTGGTCGGTGGGGCCGGAGCGCGGGCGCGTGAGCCAGCCGCTGGCGTGCGCGGTGTCCAGCCAGTCGTGCGGATCGCCGGTGACGACCACCTCGCTGGCGCCCTGGTCGCGCAAGGCGCGGGCGAGTTCGGGAACGGAGAGGCTGCCGGCCGGCAGCCCCAGGCGCTCGGCCGCTTCGTGGGCGGTGAGGCGCAGCACGGCGTCGGTGGACGTGCCGGCGGGTGAATCGGTGGAAGCGGGGGTGTCCATGGTGCGGGGAGTGTCGCTCAACGACCGGGCCTCGCCCGGCCGTCCAGCCAGTGGTGGGTGCGGCCGATCGACGGATCAGCCGATCAGCATGGGCCGACCGCCCACGGGCGTGCTGGCCACGGCCATGTCCTGCGGCGCCATCACGCCGGCGTCGAAGGCCAGGCGGCCGGCGCGCACGGCGTCGCCGAAGGCGCGCGCCATGGCCACGGGATCGCGCGCGTGCGCCACGGCGGAGTTGAGCAGCACGGCATCGAAGCCGAGCTCGAGCGCCAGCGCGGCGTGCGAGGGCGCGCCGATGCCGGCGTCCACCACCAGCGGCACCTGCGGCAGCCGCGCGCGCAGCGTGCGCAGCGCCCAGGGGTTGAGCAGGCCCTGGCCCGAGCCGATGGGCGCCCCCCAGGGCATCAGCACCTCGCAGCCGGCGTCCAGCAGGCGCTGGCAGGTGACGAGGTCGTCGGTGCAATAGGGAAAGACGGCGAAGCCGGCCTTCACGAGTTCGGCGGCCGCTTCCACCGTGCCCCAGGGGTCGGGCTGCAGGGTGTGCTCGTCGCCCACCACCTCCAGCTTGATCCAGTGCGTGTCCATCAACTCACGCGCCATGTGCGCCAGGGCCACGGCCTCGCGCGCGCTGCGGCAGCCGGCGGTGTTGGGCAGCAGGCGCACGCCGCGCGCGCGCAGGGGGGGCAGAAGCTCGCTCAGGAAGGCGTTGTCGCCGCCCTGGCCCGCGACCATGCGGCGCAGGCCCACGGTGACCACGCCCGCGCCGCTGGCGGTGATGGCGTCGCGCAGCACGGTGGGCGAGGGGTAGCCCGCCGTGCCCAGCATCAGGCGCGAGCTGAGGGTCTCGCCATAGGCCGTCCAGCTCGGCGTGGTCGAAGCGTTCGTGTCATGGGTGTTCATGTTCAACCTCCGACGATGGCCTCGAAAGTGCTGACGTCGTCGCCGGCTTGCAAGACGGTGTCGGCGCGCGCGGCGCGCGGCACGAAGCGCGCGTTGAGCGCGGTGGCCACGCGCTCGGGCCGCAGGCCTTCGCGCTCCAGCAGGTCCTGCAGCGTGGCGCCGGGTGGGCAGGGCCGTTCGCGGCCGTTCAGCCGCACGGTGGGGGTGGTCTCTGTCATGGCGGGAATTCTCCGTTGCGCGCCCAGCCGGCGGCGGCGAGCGCGTCCTGCACTAGCGCGGGCGCCACCATCCAGCCGTGGCGGAACAGGCCGTTGATGCGCAGCAGGCCCGGCGCGTGCTCGATGCAGGGCAGGTGATCGGCGCGCGCTGGGCGCAGGTTGGTTTCCAGGTGGTCGATGCGCGCTTCCGCCAGTTCCGGCAACACGCTGTGCGCGGCCGACATCAGCTCCAGCGCGCTGCGCAGGCTCACGGGCGAGCGGTCCTCGCTCTCGATCTCGCTGGCGCCGATCACGACACGATCGCCGGGGCGCGGCACCAGGTACACGCGGTGGCGCGGGTGCAGCAGGCGCACGGGTCGGTGCAGGCGCACGCCGGGCGCGTGCAGCCCCACCACCTCGCCGCGCACGCCGCGCAGCGGCACCTCGGGCCGCGCGCCCAGGCCGCGCGTGTCGATGGCGAGGTCCGCCGTGAAGCCGCTGCCGTCGGCCAGTTGCAGGGCACCCGGGTGCACCGCGTCCACCCGTGTGTCCCAGCGCCAGCGCACGCCGTGCGCCTGGTCGGCCAGGGCCTGCAAGGTCTCGCGCGGCAGCAACTGGCCTTCGCCAGGCAGCAGCCAGGCCAGCAGGCCGGGGGCCAGCGCGGGCTCCAGCTCGCGCAGCGCGGCGGCATCCAGCGGCTGCGGCGCGGGCGCTTCGGCCACGGCGCTCAGACGCGTGAGCGTGCGCTGCGCGCTGCCCCGGTCGCTGCCGTGCGCCAGCAGCAGGCTGCCCTCGGTGCGAACCAGCTCGGGCGCGCCGCCCTCGCGCAGGCGCTGGCCGATGGCGCGCCACAGCGGCAACGAACGCCAGCCCAGGCGCGCGACGGCGGGCTCGGCGCCATCGAGCTCGGCCAGCGGGCTGAGCATGCCGGCGGCGGTGAAGCCCGCGGCGTGGGGCCGCGCCAGCGCGGGCGCCACGCGGCCCTGCACCGGCGGCAGCGGGCCGTCGGCCGGGTCGAACACGGTCACGTCGTGCCCGTCGCGCGCCAGCCACCAGGCCAGCAGCCGGCCCAGCACGCCCGCGCCCGCGATGCCGATGCGCGCCATCCTCAGCCCTTCTTCAGCGCATCGAGCGGCACGTAGAACTCGCCACCCACCGCCTTGAACTGCGCCGATTTCTCGGCCATGCCCTGCTGCAGCGCCTCGGCCTCGGCCAGCCCCTTTTGCTCCGCGTAGTCGCGCACGTCCTGCGTGATCTTCATGGAGCAGAACTTGGGCCCGCACATGGAGCAGAAGTGCGCTTCCTTCGACGAGTCCTTGGGCAAGGTCTCGTCGTGGTAGGCCTCTGCCGTGTCCGGGTCCAGGCCCAGCGCGAACTGGTCGCGCCAGCGGAACTCGAAGCGCGCCTTGCTCATGGCGTCGTCGCGCGCGCGGGCGCCGGGGTGGCCCTTGGCGATGTCGGCCGCGTGCGCGGCGATCTTGTAGGCAATGATCCCCTGCTTCACGTCGTCGCGGTCGGGCAGGCCCAGGTGTTCCTTGGGCGTCACGTAGCACAGCATGGCCGTGCCCATCCAGCCGATCATGGCCGCGCCGATGGCCGAGGCGATGTGGTCGTAGCCCGGCGCGATGTCGATGGTGAGCGGGCCGAGGGTGTAGAACGGCGCTTCGTGGCAGTGCTTCAACTGCTCGTCCATGTTGGCCTGGATCAGGTGCATGGGCACGTGGCCGGGGCCTTCGATCATGGTCTGCACGTCGTGCTTCCAGGCGATCTGCGTGAGTTCGCCCAGGGTGCGCAGCTCGGCGAACTGCGCTTCGTCGTTCGCGTCGGCGCCGCTGCCGGGGCGCAGGCCGTCGCCGAGCGAGAAGCTCACGTCGTAGGCCTTCATGATTTCGCAGATCTCTTCGAAGTGCGTGTAGAGGAAGTTTTCCTTGTGGTGCGTGATGCACCACTTGGCCAGGATGCTGCCGCCGCGCGAGACGATGCCGGTGCGCCGCTGGGTGGTGAGGTGGATGAAGGGCAGGCGAACGCCCGCGTGGATGGTGAAGTAGTCGATGCCTTGCTCGGCCTGCTCGATCAGCGTGTCGCGGAAGATTTCCCAGGTGAGGTCTTCGGCCACGCCGCCCACTTTCTCCAGCGCCTGGTAGATGGGCACGGTGCCGATGGGCACCGGCGAGTTGCGCACGATCCAGTCGCGTGTGGTGTGGATGTTCTTGCCGGTGGACAGGTCCATCACCGTGTCGCCGCCCCAGCGGATGGACCACACGAGTTTTTCCACCTCTTCCTCGATGCTGGAGGTGACGGCCGAGTTGCCGATGTTGGCGTTGATCTTCACGCCGAAGTTGCGGCCGATGACCATCGGCTCGAGCTCGGGGTGGTTGATGTTGGCCGGGATGATGGCGCGCCCGCGCGCCACTTCCTCGCGCACGAACTCCGGCGTGATGACATCGGGGATGCGCGCGCCCATGGGGTTGCCGCGCAGGCGGGCCTCGCGCTCGGCGTCGCCCAGGTACTCGCGCATCCACTCGCGTTTGCCGTTTTCGCGGATGGCGATGTACTCCATCTCGGGCGTGACGATGCCTTGGCGCGCGTAGTGCATCTGGGTGACGTTGGCGCCCACCTTGGCGCGGCGCGGCGTGCGCTGCAGCGCGGCGGCTTCGGTGCGCAGCGCGGCGATGCGCTCGGCCTCGCGCGCTTCATGCTTCGCGCCGTCGTCCAGCGCCTGGCGCTCGCGGCCCGTGTAGGTCTCGGTGTCGCCGCGCGCCTCGATCCAGGCGGCGCGCACCGGGGCCAGGCCCTTCTTCACGTCGATGGCCACGCCCGGGTCGGTGTAGGGGCCCGAGGTGTCGTACACCGTCACGCGCTCGCCGTTGGTGAGTGCGATCTCGCGCATGGGCACGCTCACGCCGGGCAGCGCGCCGGGCACGAACACCTTGGTGGAAGCGGGGAAGGGCTCACGCGTGAGCGTGAGCAGCGGAGCGAACTTGTCGGGGGCGTTCATGGGCGGTCTCCTGTGGGGCAAGCAATCACACAAAGGTGCTTGCTCCGGAGGACCGCGTTGGTGGCTTCATGCCAGGTGCCCTGGACCGCCACAAGGCGGAGGGCCCGGCATGCCGTTCACCTCGGCATGCGCTCTTCTTTCGCCGGTACTAGCCGGATCAAGTTCACGGGTTCGGCCCTTCAGCCATCTCAGCGCCGGCCTTCTCAGGCCTGGGCACCCCGGAGCAAGGGGGAAGTGTACGCGCGAGGCCCATAACCGTGTCTCGTGCTGACAACCTCTCGGCGCACCAGACGGGGCAGGTCGCAGTCGCTACTAGTAGCGCTGCACGCCGATCCACTCTCGCTCGGGAACAAGGCCGCCAGACAGGTAGTGACGCGTGCTGTTTGGATCATCAACGCTTTTCACGTCGTTCTCCGGCAGTTGCATGGTGGCCAAGTCTGACAAGGGATAGGTCTTGTTGGCCCAGGGATCGCACACTACCTGGTTCGGCGCACTCCCGATGATGATCAGGCGGTGATTGCCTCCATTGACCTTGTAGAACTCGATGGGGTAGTTCGCCGGGCAATTGTCGGCGAGGTAGCACCATGCGGCTGCCGCCAGCTCGCCGCAATACCCGAAGCCAGATGCCTTCAACGAGGCCGCATGAACCCTCGACACATCCGTTAGCTTTACCCAGATCCGACGCGAGTCATACGGATCCACCACGTAGCCAATCTTTCCCAGGTTGGCGGCCTCCGTGAGCGTGGAGCGATCCATTCCACGCTGTGCCTTGATGCACGTCTTTGAGGCCTGCGCGCTGAGCCCGGGCACGGCGTCGGGAACGGCATTGGAGCCGGTCGTCAACAGCCTGCGGGCATGGGCACTGGCCCGTTCGGCCAGATGCAAGTTGTAGGTCAGGGAGCCTTTTGCCATGTCCACAGACAGGCTGATGTCCTCCTTCCATGCCTGACGCTGCAGCTCGTGGCGTCGCTGCGGAGAATCGTCGAGAGACGTCAGCGTGACTGCGGTCGAAGGATGTTTCGTGGCGGCAGGGGTTGTCCTGGCGACATAGACGTAGGGTGAAGTTGTTTGCTGGTGAATCATGCGGCTTCTTTCGCAAGGGTTGATGAAGCCGCCTAGGTGGAGCCCTGTCCATGCAGGGTTCCCATGCGGCCTGCGCAGCGAGCGCTTTGAAAGAAGCCAGCTACTGCCCCACGCTTACGCGCCCGATGGCGCGGTCATGTCGACCTTGCCGTCCTTCACCGGCAGCGTGGCCCCGGGCTTGAACGAGGTGCGCACCGTGGCGTCCTGCCCGTCGAGGCGGTAGGTCACGTCGTAGCCCGAGAGCTTCTGCGACTTCTCGTTGACCGTGCGGCAGCGGCGCTCCGTCGTGGTCACGGTGTCGTTCTTCTGCATGTTCTTCTGCACCTGGTTGCCCGCGTAGCCGCCGGCCGCGGCGCCGGCCACGGTGGCCACCGTCTTGCCCGAGCCCTTGCCGATGGTGCTGCCCAGCAGGCCGCCGGCCAGGCCGCCGACCACGGTGCCGGCGATGCGGTGCTCGTCCTTCACGGGCGCCTGCCGCTGCACGGCCACGTTCTCGCACACCTCGCGCGGCGTGCTCACGGTGGTCATCACTTCCTTGACGGACAGCACCTGGGCCTCCTTGGGCTTGGCCAGGGTCTGGTACCCGCCCACGGCGCCGGCACCCAGCACCACCATCGCCAGGCCGCCGAGGGCCATGCCTTTGATCATTGACTTGTCCATGCGCTCACTCCTGGTTTTTCGGTGAGCGAAATCTAGTCCGGGGCCAGGGGGTGCCTGTAACCGCAGGTGTCTGAGGCGGCGCAATGGAAACAACTCGGTAACGCGCTTTACGCGGCGGCCGAATGGGCGATCAGTCCAGCAACGAACCGAGCACGGGTTGCTGGCTCTTGCGCAGGCGCGTGGTGCGCTGGAAGAACAGGCTGTTGGGGACGCGCAGGTGGGTGGGTTCCTTGCCGTCCACCGGGTCTTCCTTGAGCGTGGTGTAGACGAGGTTGATGTCCAGCACCTCGCCGGCGAGGCCGGGCTTGTCCCCGCCTTCGAGCAGTTCGATGTGGTCGCGCAGGCCGAAGGGGCGCGTGGTGAAGATCAGCACCGAGCAGAAGATGTTGGAGAGCACGCTCCAGGCGGCGAAGAAGGCGATGGCGCCCACCGTGACGAAGCCGGTGAAGCCGGCCCAGATGACGCCGGCCGACACGCCCATGCGGTCCAGGATCCACAGCAGGGCCGCGCCGCCCAGGAGCACGCTGACCAGGCGCTTGCTGCCCACGGTGAAGTCCAGCGGCAGGTTCTTCTCGACGGACAGGCGGGCGATGAAGCGGTGCAGCAGCGAACGCAGCAGCATCGCGATCAGGATGATCATCACGATCTGCAGGGCGATGGTGATGGCTTCGATCCAGGGGTGGGCCCAGTCGGGGAGGAAAGGTCTCATGGGCCGGCCATTGTGCCAAGGGTGCTGGGAAAGCTCATGACGGTTCCAGGCAGCCAGGGAGGTTTTGCGATGGTCCCAATTTGGGACTAAACTCGGCACCATGCGCGTCATCGCCATCTCGACACTGAAGGATTTCTGGGAGAAGGCAGAGCACCGCGACGCGGAGCAGGCGCTGAAGGCATGGTTGGAGGAAGCGCAGGCCGCGAGCTGGCACCAGCCGGCCGACATCAAGGCCCAGTTCCGTAGCGCGAGCGTGCTCAGGAACCGGCGCGTGGTGTTCAACATCAAGGGCAACGACTACCGCCTGGTCGTTGCGGTGGCGTACCGGTTTCAGGCGGTGTATGTGAAGTTCGTTGGCACGCACGCCCAATACGACGCGATCGACGTCAACGCGGTGGAGATCGATCCATGAGCAAGACCGACATGACCCTTAACCCCATCCGCACCGATGCGGACTACCGCGCGGCGCTCAAGCGCGTCGAAGTGTTCTTTGATGCCGCCGAGGAGCCCGATCCCGACAGCGAGGAAGGGGCGTATTTCGAGGCGCTGCTCACGCTCATCGAGGCGCACGAGCGCAAGCACTACCCGGTGTTGCCGCCGGATCCGATAGAGGCGATCCGCTTTCGAATGGATCAGGCCGGGTTGACGGTGAAGGACCTGGAGCCCCTGATCGGGCGCAGCAACAGGGTGTACGAGGTGTTCGCTCACAAGCGGCCTCTGACCTTGCCCATGATCCGGCGACTGCATCAGGGCCTGGGCATTCCAGCCGAAGTCCTGATCGCGGAGCCCACCCCGCGCTACGGGGACAAGCATCGCTGAATTGTGGGCACGCTCCCCCGCCGTATCGCTCACCCGCTACACTGTGGCAATGCCCTCCAAGCCCGACAAGCCAGTCCTTGGCCATGCCCCTCGCCGCAAGCCCAGTGCGGCGGCAGTGCGTCGTTCCGTGGCCAGTTCGACGGCCATCGAGACGGGGCAAAGTGTCGCTGAGCTGGAATCCAAGTTGCGACAGCCTTCGCGGCGTTTCTCGCACATCACTCTGGCACGCTGACACCTTTCGGGCTGTCGCCCAGGGCCTCCGCCACAAAGTCCCTCATCGGCTGGTAGTTGCCATTGAATCCCGCATGGATGGCACCAACGTACGCGGGCTTGCGTGCGTCCCATCCGCGGTAGTCCAGGGGGTCGTGTCCTGCCTGCACGGCCATCACATCCGCCAGTAGGCGCGACAGCCGCCCGTTGCCTTCGCGAAACGGGTGGATCAGGATGAACTCCACGTGCGTGATGGCGATGGCTTCGATCAATTCGTTGGTTGACAGGCGGCTACATGGCGTCCACCGCGTCAAGTGGTCCCGTTCGTACTCGGCCAGCAGGCGCGGAATCTGAGGAACGGCCGCAAAAGGGAAGCCATCCTTGCTCAAGGTGACCTGACGTACCTGCCCCGCCCATGCATATACGTTTCCCAACCACCGCCGGTGCCATGTCATCAAGTCATCCGTCGTGATGGTGTGGTCGGGCAACTGGTTGATCAACACATCTTGATAGAGCTGGTTCAGCAGTTCCAGCTCAAGGTCATTCATGTCGGTTGGCGACGCGATGCCGACCAGGTTGCGCAGAACCTGCTCGTCGGAACCTGGCTCGTACTCCCCTTCTGAACCGTCGACTGCGTAGCGACCAACCATGACCCCTCCGTTCAAGCCGCCCGGTGTGTGGAGGCGGATGATGGATCATGCCTTGTGCTGACGCTGCTTACCCGCCCAGCGCCCGCAACACCTCTTCCGCCGTCGCCGGCGCGTTCATGGCCTCGGGGTCGCCCTGCGCTTGCGCCACCGCGTCGCGCAGCGCCTCATACACGCTGATCGCCAGCATGAAGGGCGGCTCGCCCACGGCCTTGCTGCCGTGCACGTTGTCCTCGCGGTTGGCCTCGGGCCACAGGTCGACCTTCCAGTGCGGCGGCAGGTCGCCCGCGGTGGGGATCTTGTAGGTGCTGGGCGCGTGGGTCTGCAGGTAGCCCTTGTCGTTCCACACCAGTTGTTCGGTGGTGAGCCAGCCCATGCCCTGGATGAAGCCGCCCTCGATCTGCCCGATGTCGATGGCCGGGTTGATGCTGTGGCCCACGTCGTGCAGGATGTCCACGGCCAGCACGCGGCTCTCGCCGGTGAATGTGTCGATGGCGACTTCGCTGACGGCCGCACCGTAGGCGAAGTAGTAGAAGGGCCGGCCCTTCATCGTCACCTTGTCGTAGTGGATCTTGGGCGTGCGGTAGAAGCCGTCGCTCCACAACTGGATGCGGTTGGCGTAGGCGGCGTGCACCACGTCCTCGAAGCGGCGCGTGCTCCTGGGTGTGATCACTTCGCCCGCGGCGAAGCGCACCGCGCCCGCGCCGCAGCCGTCCAGGCCGGCGACGAAGGCGGCCAGGTTGTCGCGCACGTGGCGCGCGGCGAACTGCGCGGCGCGGCCGTTGAGGTCGGTGCCGCTGCTGGCGGCGGTGGCCATCACGCGTTCGAAGGGCACACCCAGCTCGTCGGCCACGATCTGCGCGACCTTGGTGTTCAGGCCCTGGCCCATCTCGGTGCCACCGTGGTTCACCATCACGCTGCCGTCGGTGTACACGTGCACCAGCGCGCCGGACTGGTTGAACAGGGTGGCGGTGAAGCTGATACCGAACTTCACCGGCGTCAGCGCGATGCCCTTCTTGATGACCGGGCTCCTGGCATTGAAGGCCTCGATGGCGGCGCGGCGCGCGGCGTAGCCCGCGGTTTGCGCCAGCGTGGTCATCAGCGGTTCGAGGATGTTGTCCTCCACCTGCATGTCGTAGTGCGTCCGGTCGCGCTCGTCCACGCCGTAGAGGTTGCGCAGCCGCACCTGCAAGGGGTCCAGCCCCAGGTGGCGCGCGATGTCGCCGAGGATGCGCTCGATGGCGATGACGCCCTGCGGCCCCCCGAAGCCGCGGAATGCCGTGTGGCTCTGCGTGTTGGTCTTGCAGCGGAACGAGTCGATGGCGACGTCTTCCAGGAAGTAGGCGTTGTCGCAGTGGAAGATGGCGCGGTCGGCCACGGGGCCGGAGAGGTCGGCGCTGAAGCCGCAGTTGGCCAGCATGGCGATGCGCAGGCCGCTCAGGCGGCCGCTGTCGTCGAAGCCCACGCGGTAGCGGTAGGCGAAGGGGTGGCGCTTGCCGGTGAGCATGAAATCGTCGTCGCGGTCCAGGCGCAGCTTGACGGGCCGGCCGGTCTTGCGCGCGGCCAGTGCGGCCCACACGGCCAGGTGGCCGGCTTGCGTTTCCTTGCCGCCAAAGCCGCCGCCCATGCGCCGGCATTCCACCGTGACCGCGTGGTTGGCAATGCCCAGCGCGTGCGCCACCCAGTGCTGCACCTCGCCGGGGTGCTGGGTGCTGCTGTGGACCCACCACTGGTCCTGCTCCAGCGGCAGGGCGTAGGCGATCTGGCCTTCCAGGTAGAAGTGCTCCTGGCCACCGACCTCGAACTCGCCGTCCAGGGTGTGTGGGGCGCGCGCCAGCGCGGCGGCGGCGTCGCCGCGCGCCACGTGCACGGGGGGCAGCACGTAACTCTGGCGTTCATGCGCCTCGTGCACGGTGAGCACGGGCGGCAGGGCTTCGATGCGGGGTTTGACGAGGCGCGCGGCGCGGCGCGCGGTCATCACGTCGTCGGCCACGATCAGGCCCATCGCCTGGCCCAGGAACTGCACGGTGTCCTGCGCGAACACGGGCTCGTCGTGGCCGAAGGCGGCGAGCAGGGGGTCGCCGGGCACGTCGGCCGCGCTCACGAAGGCGCGCACGCCGGGGACGGCCAGCGCGGCGGCGGTGTCGAAGCCGCTCAGGCGGCCGTGCGCCACGGGCGAGCAGACGGGCGCGGCGTGCAGGGTGCCGCGCACCTCGGGGATGTCGTCGATGTAGGTGGCGGCACCGGCCACCTGGGCGCGGGCGCTTTCGTGGAAGCGCGAGCTGCCGGCGGCGCTGGGCGCGGCTTGTTGCAACAGGGCGGTGTCGGGGGCGTTCATGCCAGGGCCTCCAGATCGAGCGTTTCCAGCCGCAGGCCGCGCTGGCCCTGGTGCGCCAGCCAGTGGCGGCGCAGCAGGTTGCCCAGCACCGCGCGGCGGTAGTCGGCGCTGGCGCGCATGTCGCTGATGGGGCGGAACTCGTCGCGCAGCACGGCGCTGGCGGCCATCACCGTGTCTTCGTTCCAGGGCTGCCCGATCAAGGCCGCCTCGGTCCGCGGCGCGCGCACCGGCGTAGCGGCCACGCCACCGGCGCCGATGCGGGCCTCCTGGACGACACCGCCCTCGATGCGCAGCTTCACGGCCAGGCAGACGGCGGAGATGTCGTCCTCGAAGCGTTTGCTCACTTTGTCGACCTGCAGGCGTTCGCCCGGCGCGGGGCGCGGCACCTTGATCCAGCAGAGCAACTCGTCCGGCCGCATCACGTTCTGGCGGTAGCCGGTGTACAGATCTTCCAGCGCCAGCTCGCGGTGGGCGATGGCGCGGCGCTTCGTGTCCCAGCGCATCAGCACCACGCTGGCGCCCAGGGCAATGAGCAGGGGCATGCTGTCGCCGATGGGCGATCCGTTCGCCACGTTGCCCCCCAGCGTGCCCGCGTTGCGCACGGGCAGGCCGGCGAAGCGGTGGGCGAAGGCGGCGAGCGAGGGCCGCTCGGCCACGAGGGCGGCGTAGGCGTCCGTCAGGTTCACGGCGGCGCCGATGGCGATGTGGTGCGGGTAGGTCTCCACGCGGCGCAGCTCGGCGGCGCCGGTCACGTCCAGCAGGCGGGCGTAGGTCTTGTGCTGCTTGGTGATCCACAGGCCCACGTCGGTGGTGCCGGCCACCACCTGGGCGCCGGGGTGCGCGGCGCGGGCCTTCAGCAGGGCTTGCAGCGTGGCGGGGCGCTGGTAGGGCGCGTCCGGGGCCGCGCCGCCCAGGGTGCGCAGGCCACGCAGCACGGCGGCCTCGTCCACGCGCGCGCCGGCCGGGCAGGGCAGCTCGCCCATGCGGGCGGCGGCGTCCAGGATGGGGCGGTAGCCGGTGCAGCGGCACAGGTTGCCCGACAGCGCGGCCTGCGCGCGGGCGTGGTCCACGCCCTGGCCGCCGCCGGTGTCTTCGTACAGGGCGAACAGGCTCATGACGAAACCCGGGGTGCAGAAGCCGCACTGGCTGGCGTGGCACTGCACCATGGCCTCCTGCGCGGGGTGGGTGCCGCCCAGGTCTTCCACCGTGAACACCGCCTGCCCTTGCACGGAATGCGCCAGCTTGATGCAGGCGTTGACGGCCTGCAGCTTCAGCCGCCCGTCCACCGCCTCGCCCAGCACCACGGTGCAGGCGCCGCAGTCGCCCTCGCCGCAGCCCTCCTTGGTGCCGGTGCAGTGCAGGTCCTCGCGCAGCACCTGCAGCAGGGTGCGCTCGGGTGGCACGGCGGGCAGGGTCACGGGCTGGCCGCGGCGCAGGAAGGTCAGGGGTTGGCTGGGCCGGTCGTGGACGTTCATGCGGACCAGCATACCCATACCACCACGGCACGTCATATGCTTGGGCGTATGCCGCCAATGCCCGATATCCGATGCCACAAGAGATGACACCGTCATGAAATACGGCCCCATGTTCGAGCGCATCGACCTGCACCTGATCCGCGTGCTGCACACCGTGCTGACGGAGCGCAGCGTCTCGCGCGCGGCGATCAAGCTGGGCATGTACCAGCCGGCGGTGAGCGCCTCGCTCAAGCGCCTGCGCGAACTGGCCGGTGACCCCTTGCTGGTGCGTTCGGGCGCCGGCATGGTGCCCACGGTGGCCGGGCTGCGCATGATCGAGCCCGCCGCCGACATCCTGCGCAGCGCCGAGGTGCTGTTCTCCGACGCCCGCGCCTTCGACCCGGCCACCGCCACCCACACCTTCAGCCTGGCCGCCAGCGACTACCTGGACCCGCTGTTCCTGCCCACGCTGGTCACGCAGATCAAGGCCCAGGCGCCCCACGCCAGCATCGACATCCACCCGCTCTCGCGCGACGCCGACTACCGCACCCACCTGGCCCAGGGCACGGTGGACGTGGTGATCGGCAACTGGGCCCAGCCGCCGGACGACCTGCACCTGGGCCGCCTGTTCGGCGACGAGGTGGTGAGCCTGGTGGCCAGCCACCACCCGGCGGTGCGCCGCGGCTGGGACGCCGAGGCCTGGCTCAGCGCCGAGCACATCGCGCCCACACCCACCCACCCGGGCGCGCGCGGCGTCATCGACGAGCACCTGGCCGCCCAGGGCCTCACGCGCCACATCACGGCGCGCTGCCCGCACTTCGGGCTGATCCCGGCCATGGTGGCGGGCAGCCTGCTGGTGCTCACCACCGGGCGCCAGTACTGCGAACGCTACGTGGGTGCGCTGCCCGTGACCATCCTGATGCCGCCGGTGAAGTTCCCCCGCATGATGTACTACCAGCTCTGGCACGAGCGCACACACGCCTCCAACGCGGGGCGCTGGCTGCGCGAACAGATCAAATCCGTCGCCGCCTCGCTGCGCGCGAGCGAATCCACCCGCGCCGAGGCTGCATGACTTCAACGGAACACCTACGACTCGAACTCACCGGCATCACCAGGCGCTACCCCGGCGTGGTGGCCAACGACGGCGTCTCGCTCAGCGTGCGCCCCGGCGAGATCCACGCCGTGCTCGGCGAGAACGGCGCCGGCAAGTCCACGCTGATGAAGGTCATCTACGGCGCGGCCAAGCCCGACGAGGGCACGGTGCGCTTCAACGGCCAGGCCGTGCACGTGCGCAACCCGCAGGAGGCGCGGGCCCTGGGCATCAGCATGGTGTTCCAGCATTTCAGCCTGTTCGACACCATCACCGTGGCCGAGAACGTGTGGCTGGGGCTGGACAAGTCGTTCTCGCTCGCGCGGGTGCGCGAGAGCATCCGCGCCAAGGCCGGCGAGTACGGCCTGGACGTGGACCCCGAGCGCCCGGTGCACACGCTCTCGGTGGGCGAGATGCAGCGCGTGGAGATCATCCGCGCGCTGCTCACCAACCCGCAACTGCTGATCCTGGACGAGCCGACCTCGGTGCTCACGCCGCAGGCGGTGGAAAAGCTCTTCGTGGTGTTGCGGCAACTGGCGGCCGAGGGCTGCAGCATCCTCTACATCAGCCACAAGCTGCACGAGATCCGCGAGCTGTGCACCGCCTGCACGGTGCTGCGCGGCGGCCAGGTCACGGGCGTGTGCGACCCGCGTGAGGAGAGCAACGCCTCCCTCTCGCGCCTGATGATCGGCGCCGAACCGCCGGAGCTGACGCACCGGCCGCTGCACGCGGGTGAAGCGGTGCTGCGGGTGAAGGCGCTCACGCTGGCCAGTGAGGACCCCTTCGGCACACCGCTCGCCGACATCGCGCTCAGCGTGCGCGCGGGCGAGGTCGTGGGCATCGCGGGCGTGTCGGGCAACGGCCAGGGCGAGCTGCTGCGCGCGCTCTCGGGCGAGGACGCGCGCGCCCCGGCCGGCAGCGTGCAGGTGGGCGGGCAGGACGTGGCCGCGCTCGGCCCGGCCAAGCGCCGCGCCCTGGGCCTGCACTTCGTGCCCGAGGAACGCCTGGGCCGCGGCGCCGTGCCCACGCTCTCGCTCGCGCAGAACCTGCTGCTGTCGCGCCGCGACGCGGTGGGCGCGGGCGGCTGGGTCCGCGTGGGTGCGCTGCGGCGGCAGGCGGCGGACATCATCGCGCGCTACAAGGTCAAGGCCAACGGGCCGGACGCGGCGGCCAAGTCGCTGTCGGGCGGCAACCTGCAGAAATTCATCGTGGGCCGCGAGATCGAAGCGAAGCCGAAGTTGCTGATCGTGAGCCAGCCCACCTGGGGCGTGGACGTGGGCGCCTCGGCGCAGATCCGCGGCGAGATCCTGGCCCTGCGCGACGCCGGCTGCGCGGTGCTGGTGGTGAGCGAGGAGCTGGAGGAGCTGTTCGAGATCAGCGACCGCCTGCACGTGATCGCCAAGGGGCGCCTGTCGCCCAGCCTGGACCGCGCGGACGCCACGGTGGAGCGCATCGGTGAATGGATGTCGGGCCTGTGGGACACGGCACAGAACAACAAGAAGGAGACCGCGCATGCTGCGGCTTGAAGTCCGTCCCCAGCCCTCGAAGCTGTGGGGTTACGCCTCGCCGCTGCTGGCGCTGGCCATCACGGTGCTCATCGGCATCGGCCTGTTCGAGGTGCTGGGCAAGGACCCGGTGCGCGGCCTGCAGGTGTTCTTCTGGGAACCCGTCAAGAACACCTATGCGATCTCCGAATTGCTGGTGAAGGCCACGCCGCTGCTCATCATTGCGCTGGGCCTGGCGGTGTGCTTCCGCTCCAATGTGTGGAACATCGGCGCCGAGGGGCAGTACATCATCGGCGCGGTGTTCGCGGGTGGCGTGGCGCTGTTGGCCGACAAGAACACCGGCCTGTGGATCGTGCCGGCGGTCATCGTGGCCGGCATGGTGGGCGGCATGCTGTGGGCCGGCATCACCGCGCTGCTGCGCGACCGCTTCAACGCCAACGAGATCCTGGTGAGCCTGATGCTGGTGTACGTGGCCGTGCAGGTGCTCAACTACCTCGTCTATGGGCCGTGGAAAGACCCGGGCGGCTACAACTTCCCGCAGACCAAGACCTTCGAGCGCGTGGCCCAGATGCCGCGCCTGATGGAGGGCTCGCGCGTGAACATCGGCCTGGTGTTCGCGCTGCTGGGCGTGGCGGGCGTGTGGCTGTTCCTGTTCCGCACGGTCTCCGGCTACGCGCAGACCGTGGGCGGCCTGGCGCCCATGGCGGCGCGCTACGCGGGGTTTTCCTCGCGCAAGGCGCTGTGGGTGGCGCTGCTCACTTCGGGCGGCGCGGCGGGCCTGGCGGGGGCGTTCGAAGTCGCTGGCCCCATCGGCCAGCTCACGCCCTACGTGCCGGCGGGTTACGGCTTCGCGGCCATCATCGTGGCCTTCGTGGGGCGGCTGCACCCGGTGGGCATTGTGTTCTCGGCGGTGCTGATGAGCATGTTCTACATCGGCGGGGAGCTCGCGCAGTCGCGCCTGGGCCTGCCCAAGTCCATCACCGGCGTGTTCCAGGGCCTGCTGCTGTTCTCGCTGTTGGCCTGCGACACGCTCATCGCCTATCGCATCAAGTGGAGCAAGTGATGGAGTCCTACGCACTGCTCATCGCCGCCACGCTCAACGCGGGCACCGTGCTGGCCATCGCCTCGCTGGGCCTGCTCATCAACGAGAAGGCCGGCATCGTGAACCTGGGGGCGGAGGGCATGATGCTGTGCGCCGCGCTGGCGGGCTTCGCCACCGTGGTGCACACGGGCAACACCTGGCTGGGTTTCCTGGCCGGCATGGGCGCGGGCGCGCTGCTGGCGGCGGTGTTCGGCGTGCTGGTGATCTGGCTCAACACCAACCAGTACGCGACGGGGCTGGCGCTCAGCCTCTTCGGCGCGGGGTTCTCGGCCTTCGCGGGCACGGGCTACGTGCAGGCCACGCTGCCCGAGCAGGTGCGCTGGTCCATCCCGTTCCTGGCCGACATCCCCTTGCTCGGCGCGGCCCTGTTCCGCCACCACCCCATGGTCTATGGCTGCGTGGCCATTGCCATCGGGCTCATCTGGTTCCTGTACCGCACGCGCGCCGGGCTGGTGCTGCGCAGCGTGGGGGAAAGCCCCGAATCGGCGCACGCCCTGGGCTACCCGGTGCGGCGCATCCGGCTGCTCGCGGTGATGGCCGGCGGCGCCCTGTGCGGCCTGGCGGGCGCGTATGTGTCCACCGTCTATACCCCGCTGTGGGTGGAGGGAATGATCGCCGGCAAGGGCTGGATCGCGCTGGCCCTGACCACCTTCGCCACCTGGCGGCCCGCGCGTGTGCTGCTGGGGGCCTACCTGTTCGGCGGCGTCACCATGCTGCAGTTCCACCTGCAGGCCATCGGCGTGCAGATCCCTAGCCAGTTCCTGACCATGCTGCCCTACCTGGCCACCGTGGTGGTGCTGGTGCTCATCTCGCGCAACCCCACCTGGATCCGCATCAACATGCCGTCGTCGATCGGGAAACCGTTCTACCCCGGTTCATAATTTGCTTGTCGCCTTGAATACCCTACGGGGTGGCGTTTAAACCGCCCACCCCGGCCCGTTTTACCCAACCGTCGACACCCGAGGACACCCATGACCGACCTCCACAAGCGTTCCCTGTTCAAGGTCGCCGCGATCAGCGCGCTGGCCGCCGCCGTGCTGATCGGCTGCGGCAAGAAGGAAGAAGAGGTGGCAGCGCCCGCGCCCGCCCCTGCACCCGCGGCCCCCGCCGCCGCCCCGGCCGCGCCCGAGCCGCTGAAGATCGCCTTCGCCTACGTCGGCCCGGTGGGCGACGGCGGCTGGACCTTCGCGCACGACAACGGCCGCAAGGCCCTGGAGGCCGAGTTCGGCAACAAGGTCGTCACCAGCTTCGTGGAAAGCGTGCCCGAGAGCGCCGACGCCGAGCGCGTGATCCGCGACATGGCGTCCAACGGCAACAAGCTCATCTTCGGCACCACCTTCGGCTACATGGAGCCCATGCTCAAGGTCGCCGCCGACTTCAAGGACGTGAAGTTCGAACACGCCACCGGCTACAAGACGGCCGAGAACCTGCGCACCTACGACAGCCGCACCTACGAAGGCGCGTACATGGCCGGCGTGATCGCGGGCTCCATGACCAAGACCAACACCCTGGGTGTGGTGGCCTCCATCCCAATCCCCGAGGTGATCCGCAACATCAACAGCTTCACGCTGGGTGCGCAGTCGGTGAACCCCAAGGTCAAGACCAAGGTGGTCTGGGTGAACGGCTGGTTCGATCCGCCGAAGGAGACCGAGGCCGCGACCTCGCTGCTCAACGGCGGTGCCGACGTGCTGTTCCAGAACACCGATTCCTCGGCCGTGCTGCAGACCGCCGAGAAGGCCGGCAAGCGCGCCTTCGGCTGGGATTCGGACATGACCGCCTACGGCCCGAAGGCCCACCTGGGCTCGGCCGTCATCAACTGGGGCCCGTACTACATCAAGGCCACCAAGGACGCGCTGGAAGGCACCTGGAGCACCGGCGGCGTGTGGTGGGGCCACAAGGAAGGCGCGATCGACATGGTGTCCATCGCCGACGACGTGCCCGCCGAAATCAAAACGAAGATCGACACCATCAAGGCCGGTCTGAAGGACGGCAGCTTCCACCCCTGGACCGGCCCGATCGTGGACCAGGCCGGCAAGGAAGTGCTGGCCAAGGACCAGAAGGCCGATGACGCCTTCCTGGGCGGCATCAAGTTCTACGTCAAGGGCGTGGAAGGCAAGGTTCCGAATTAAGGAAACACCCCCGCCGCGCTTCGCGCGACCCTCTCGAGGGGGCGGCACCTGCGGCCCGGCAAAGCCGGTTCCGCGGTGCCCTGGGTTGAAAAAGGGCTGCCCAAGGGCAGCCCTTTTTGTTTGAATGCACTCCATGATCGAACGGCAACTCTGGCATCCCGTGGTGGCTTCGCACATGCTGCGCGAGGCGCCGCTGGGACTGAGCCTGCTTGGCGAACCGCTGGTGCTGTGGCGTGACCACGGCACGGTGCACGCGTGGGCCGACCGCTGCCCGCACCGCGGCGCGCGGCTGTCGCTGGGGCGGGTGCTCACCACCGTGCACGGCCCGCGCCTGGAATGCCCGTACCACGGCTGGCAGTTCGAGGGCGGCGGGCGTTGCCGCCTCGTGCCGGCCTCGCCCGACTTCCAACCACCCCCGGCCCATGCCACCACGGCGTTCGAGGCGCGCGAGGCGCACGGCCTGGTCTGGGTGCGGCTGGACGCGCCCGGGACTGAACTGCCCGATGCGCCGCCCGCCTTCGCCGAGGCCGACGACAGCGCCTGGCGCCGCGTGGTCTGCGGCCCCTACGCGGTGGCCACCAGCGCGCCGCGCCTGGTGGAGAACTTCCTCGACCTCAGCCACTTCGGCTTCGTGCACGAGGGCTGGCTGGGCGAGCGCGGGCACGCGCAGGTGATGAGCGGTGTGGTGAGCGAGAGCCCACAAGGCGTGCAAGTGCTCAAGGCCCGCGCCTGGCAGCCGCGCGGCTACGCCGAGGCCGAAGGCGGCACCTGGATCGACTACGCCTACGAGGTGCCGCATCCCTACGCCGCGCTGCTGCGCAAGGACGCGAGCCTGGGCGATCCGGTGCGCAACGCCATCGCGCTGTTCATCCGCCCCGACGGCGACGAGGCCTGCACCGCCTGGTTCGTGATGGCCACGCAGAACGACCGCTCCAGCGACGAAGCGCTGATCGACTTCCAGGACACGGTCTTCGCGCAGGACCGGCCAGTGGTGGAATCGCAGAACCCCAAGGCGCTGCCCATCGGCCGCACCGTGCGCGTGAGCGAGGTGCACGGCCCCGCCGACCGCGTGAGCAGCGCCTACCGCCGCTATCTACAACGCCTGGGCATCACCCTGGGCACTTGCTGAACCTGTCATGAAACCCGCCGACCTGAGCCCCGCCGAACTCGCCGCCCACCTGCCCAAGGCCGAGCTGCACATCCACATCGAAGGCTCGCTGGAGCCCGAGCTCATCTTCGCGCTGGCGCAGCGCAACCACGTGAAGCTGCCCTACGCCAGCGTGGAGGCCCTGCGCGCGGCCTATGCCTTCACCAACCTGCAGAGCTTCCTCGACATCTACTACGCCGGCGCCAGCGTGCTGCTGCGCGAGGACGATTTTTTCGACATGGCCTGGGCGTACTTCCAGCGCGCCTTCGCCGACCGCGTGATCCACGCCGAGATCTTCTTCGACCCCCAAACCCACACCGCGCGCGGCGTGGACATCGGCGTGGTCATCGGTGGGCTGCAGCGCGCCTGCGAATGGGCGCAGGCCGAGCTGGGCATCTCCAGCCGGCTCATCCTGTGTTTCCTGCGCCACCTCAGCGAAGAGGAGGCCTTCGCCACGCTGGAGGCCGCGCTGCCGTACCGCCAGCACTTCATCGGCGTGGGCCTGGACTCGAGCGAGGTGGGCCACCCGCCGGAGAAGTTCGCGCGCGTGTTCGCGCGCTGCCGCGAACTGGGGCTGCGCATCGTCGCGCACGCGGGCGAGGAGGGGCCGCCAGCCTACGTCTGGAGCGCGCTGAACGAACTCAAGGCGGAGCGCATCGACCATGGTGTGCGTTCCCTGGACGACCCGGCGCTGGTGGCCGAGCTGGCGCGGCGGCGCACGCCGCTCACCGTGTGCCCCCTGTCCAACCTCAAGCTCTGTGTGGTGAAGGACCTGCGCGAGCACCCCATGAAAAAGCTGCTGGATGCCGGCCTGTGCGCCACCGTCAACAGCGACGACCCGGCCTACTTCGGCGGCTACCTCAACGCCAACTTCACGCAGACCGTGGAGGCCTTGCGTCTGTCGCGCGAGGAGGTCATCACCCTGGCGCGCAACAGCTTCGAGGCCAGCTTCATCGACGAGGACACGCGCCGGCGCTACCTGGCGCGGGTGGATGCCGCAGTGGGTTGAGGGCGGGCTGTGCGGTGAATGCGGGGTTTATTCGCCGCACTTCACGCGGTGAATAGGCGCCTGATGCGGTGAATGCGGCGTATATTCACCGCATGACTTACGGCGATTGGGACGGTGTCGGTACCTTCATCTGGCAGGACAGCACCTGGCCGGCGATGCGCTACGACCTGGCGGCCCTGGCGCCCGCGCTGGCCCGCGTGAGCCATTCCCAGGGCCTGCTGCTGGGCCGACTGGCCGAGGTGGGCCTGGAGCAGCGCGAGCGCGCCTGCCTGCAGGCGCTCACCGACGACGTGATCAAGACCAGCGCGATCGAGGGCGAGACGCTGGAGCCGGCCTCGGTGCGCTCGTCGGTGGCGCGCCGTCTGGGCGTGGACATCGGCGCACTGGCGCCGAGCGACCGCCACGTGGATGGCGTCGTGGACATGGTGCTGGACGCCACCACCCGCTGTCTGGAGCCCTTGAGCGCCCAGCGGCTGTGGGGCTGGCACGCGGCGCTGTTTCCCACGGGCTTCAACGGCCTGCACCGCATCCGCGTGGGGCAGTGGCGCAACGACGCGGGTGGCCCGATGCAGGTGGTGTCGGGCGCGCTGGGACGTGAGCGCGTGCATTTCCAGGCGCCCCCGGCCCCTCGACTGGTGGCCGAAACGGACAACTTCCTCGCCTGGGCCAACGCCGATACGGGCGAGCCCCTGCTGATCAAGGCCGGTCTGGCGCACCTGTGGCTTGTCACGCTGCACCCATTTGACGACGGCAACGGCCGCATCGCGCGCGCCGTGGGCGACCTGTTCCTGGCGCGCGCCGATGGCGGTTCGCAGCGCTACTACAGCCTGTCGGCCCAGATGCAACGCGAGCGCAAGGCCTACTACCAGATCCTGGAGCGCACGCAGCGCGGCAATTTGGACGCGACGCCGTGGCTGGCCTGGTTTCTCGACGCCCTGCAGCGCGCGCTGGACGCCGCGCTCGACGGGTTGGGCTCGGTGCTGGGCAAGGCGCGTTTCTGGCAGCGCTGGGCGCAGGTGCCGTTCAACGAGCGGCAGGTGCTCATGCTCAACCGCGCGCTCGATGGCGCCGACGGGCACCTGAGCACGGGCCGCTGGGCCAAGCTCACACGCTGCTCGAACGACACCGCCCTGCGCGACCTGCAGGTGCTGCTCAACCTGGGGGTGATCCGCCGCCTGCCGGCCGGCGGACGCAGCACGGGCTACGAGATCACGCCCCTGACCAGCGCCTAAAATACCGCCCCGACGCGAGCCGGTGCTTCCCCGGCTCGCGTTTTTTCATCATCGGAAGCCATGTAGAGGAACACCATGTACAAAAACCTCGCGGCCTGGCGCGCCTTCGCGCCGGTGTTGGCCGCCTTGTTTTTCTCTCCCCTTGCCACTCACGCTCAGCCGGTCAAGCCGCCGGTGAAGGCCGCCTTCGTCTACGTGGCGCCGCTCACCGAGACCGGCTGGGTGCGCCAGCACGAGCTTGGCCGCCAGGCCGTGCAGGCCGCGCTGGGCGATCGTGTCGAGACACGCTACGTGGAGAACGTGGCCGAAGGCGCCGACGCCGAGCGCGTGATCCGCGACCTCGCGCAGCAGGGGCACCACATCATCTTCACGCCCAGCTTCGGCTACATGGAGCCCACGCTGAAGGTGGCGCGCGACTTTCCGAACGTGAGGTTCGAGTCCATCACCGGCTACAAGGCCGCGCCCAACGTGGCCACCGCGAACGCGCGCTACTACGAGGGCCGCTACCTCGCGGGCGTGGCGGCGGGCCGCCTGGCCACGCAGGCCGGTTACGTGGCGGGCTTTCCCATTCCCGAGGTGATCCAGGGCATCAACGCCTTCACGCTGGGCATGCGCTCGGTGAACCCGCGCGCCACGGTCAAGGTGGTGTGGCTGGGCGAGTGGTTCAACCCGCCGCGCGAGCGCGACGCCGCCATGACGCTGATGAACCAGGGCGCCGAGGTGCTGGCCTTTCACACCGGCAGCAACGCCGTGATGGTGGCCGCGCAGGAGCGCGGCAAGCTGGCCGTGGCCTACCACTCCGACATGCGCGCGGTGGCGCCCGACGCCCAGGTGGTGGCGGTGACGCACCGCTGGGGCGATTACTACACGGCCCGCGTCAAGGCCGTGCTCGACGGCCAGTGGCGCAGCGAGCAGGTGTGGGGCGGCGTGGCGCAGGGTTTCATCCGCGTCGAGGGCTTCGGCAAGAAGGTGCCCGAGGCCGTGCAGAAGGAAGTGAACGCGCGCCAGGCCGACATGGCCGCCGGCCGCCTGCCCGTGTTCGCGGCGCATGCCTCGGCCCCGGTGCTCGGCCAGAATGGCCAGCCCGTGATCGCGGCCGGCCAGCGCCTGAGCGACGAACAGATCCTGAAGATGAACTGGTTCGTCGAGGGCGTGCAGGGATCCCTTACACCCTGATCCGCCCGCGCGCATGGCCGCCATCGGCGCGGCCATATGACATCGCGCGCGGGGCCGTGTAGGCTCGCGGCCCATGAAAGCCTACCGCGCCCGGCTGCTGCGCTTCGACGAAGACAGCGGCGCTCCCCAGTTCGATGAAGACGGCCTGCTGGTGGTCGGCCCCGACGCCACCGGCCGGCCGGTGGTGCGCGCGGCGGGCGCGCACGGGGCGCTGATCGACCGCTTTCCCGGTGTGGCAGTGGAAGACCTGCGCGACCAACTCATCGCGCCGGGCTTCGTGGACATGCACATCCACTACCCGCAGACCGACGTGATCGGCGCGCCCGCGGCCGGCCTGCTGCCCTGGCTGGAGCACTACACCTTCCCGCACGAATCGCGCTTCCACGATCCGGCCCACGCACGCGAGGTGGCGCGTTTCTTCTTCGACGAGCTGGCGCGCCACGGCGTCACCACCGCCTTGACGTTCGCCACCTCGCACCCCGCCTCGGTGGACGCCGCCTTCGAGGAGGCCCGCGCGCGCGGCCTGCGCTTCATCACCGGCAAGGTGCTGCAGGACCGCCACAGCCCCGACGGCGTGCGCGATGAGACCGAGCAGAGCCTCGTCGACACCGAGGCCGGCATCCGCCGCTGGCACGGCGTGGACCGCCTGGGCTACGCCATCACGCCGCGCTTTGCGCCCACCAGTACGCCCGCGCAACTGCGGGGCGCGGGCGAACTGGCGGCGAAATACCCGGACGTGTGGATCCAGTCGCACGTGGCCGAGAACCGCGACGAGGTGCGCTGGGCCGCCGAGCTCTTCCCGCAAAGCCGCAGCTACCTCGGCGTCTACGAAGACTTCGGCCTGCTGCGCGAGCGGGCGGTCTACGCGCACTGCATCCACCTGAGCACCGCCGACCGCGAGCGCATGGCGGCCGCCGGCGCCGTGGCGGCGGTGAGCCCCACGAGCAACCTGTTCCTGGGCAGCGGCTTCTTCGACTACCAGGCCGCCGACGCGGCCGGCATGCGCTACGGCTTGGCCAGCGATGTGGGCGGCGGCACCAGCTTCTCGCCGTTTCGCACCATGCTCGCGGCCTACACCGTGGGCCGCGAGGGCCAGACCAAGCCGGGCCTGAGCCTCACACCCGGCCAGTTGTGGTGGCAGCACACGGCCGGCGCGGCGCGCGCGCTGGGTCTGCAGGGTGTGGTGGGCAACCTGCAACCGGGCCACGAGGCCGATTTCGTGGTGCTCGATCCGAAGGCCACGCCGCTGCTGGCGCGCAAGACCGCGCAAGCGAGCAGCCTGGACGAGCTGCTCTTTGCGCTGATCGTGCTGGGCGACGACCGCGCGGTCGCGCGCACGGTGGTCAACGGCCGCTGAAGCACGCGCCGGCGCAGTGGCCCGCGCGGGCCGGCGCGGGCGATCAGCGCGCCACGATGGCGACGCGGTCGTCGCGGCTCAAGCGGGCCCAGAACGCGCCGGTGCTGGCGTTGAAGCCCACCACGGGGGCGTTGCCGTTGCCGCAGGCGGCGTCGACGTCGGCCGGCAGGGCCGTGAGGTAGTTGGCCTGGTAGGCCTGTGCGCTCACACAGGCCGCGCTGGCCAGCGGCACCCAGGTCTTCGTGGTGGTGTCGTAGCGCGCGATGGTGCTGTTGGCCGCGTTGCGGCCGGCGGGCGCCACGAACTCCACGACGTAGCTGTCGCCGACCTTGTCGTCCGTCAGCGCCCAACCCCGGGTGGCGTGCGCAGGCAGCACCACGGGCGCCTTGCCGAGTTCGGTGCCGTTGCCGTAGCTGCCGGGCAAGCCGGTGTTCACGGTGATGTCCTTCACCGCGCCATAGGGATCGATGTAGGTGCCGTCCTGGCCGCTGATGCCGCTGATGATCAGTTCATCGCTCAGCGTGGCCGCGCCCTTGGCCTGCCAGTTCAGCAGCACCTGCTTCTTCAGGTCGATGGTGGTGCCGCGCACTTCCACTTCCTCGTCGGGCGTGCCCACGTTGATCACGCGCGCGCGCTGGCTGTTGTTGAGGTTGGGGCTGTAGCTCTGGTGGCGCTGGAAGATGTAGCGGTACATCATGGATTCCATCTCCAGGTTGCTGCTGGCGAAGGAATAGCCTGGCGTGGCGCCCATGGTGCGGGTGCGGCTGTCGTGGCGGTTGAAGGTGTGGTTCACGCCATCGAGCAGGCGCGCGCGGCTGCCGCCGGCCGACACGCAGGTGCTGGTGCGGTAGCTCGGGTCGTACACGCCGAAGCGCTGGATGTCCGACGGTACGCTGGAGGGATACACGGTCTTGGCGCAGCGGTCCTTGGTGCGCACGAAGCGGTCCATCAGGGCCCAGTTGGGCGTGGCCAGCTGCTGCAGCGGGTCGGTGTTGGCGAACACCGAATGCGAGATGAAGTAGGAGCGGTAGTCGATCTTCGGACCGGTGACCTCAAACACCGAAGCGTTGACGTCCACGAAGCCGGTGCTCTCGTTCTGTACCTTCACCATCAGGTAGTCCTGGATGCGCTCGTGCTCGCTGAAGCGGGTCTCGTAGCCCTTGTACGCCGCGTTGCCCGAGATGATCTGCATGAACGGGCGCTCGGTGTTGTCGCGGATCAGGCTGCGCGAGTAGTGGTGCTCGTGGCCGCTGACGTAGATCACGTCGTGCGCGGCGAGCAGCTTGCGGTACTTGTCGTAGGCGTCGCGGAACAGCACGTCGTTCTCGATGGAGATGCTGCCGTCGATGATGTTCTCGCGCACCAGGCCATAGCGGCTGCCGGCGAAGGAGTTGTGCGTCTGCAGGATGATGTGGTCGACCTTGGCGGCGTGCTGGTTGACCATGGCCTCGACGAAGTCGTAGGAGCGCTCGAACCAGCCGTAGGAAACGTTGATGAACAGCACGTTGCCGCGCACCAGCGCGTAGTTCTTGTTGCGCGCGCCGGGCATGTGCTCGGCGTCGGCCGGAATGAAGGATTCGACGGCGTCGTGCCAGTCCTGGTCGGTTCCCTTGGGCTCGTGGTTGCCCATCACGGGCAGGATGGTCAGCTTGTCCTTGTACTGGTCAGCCACCTCGCGCCAGAGCGCGTACTCGGCCGGCGTGCCGTTCTCGACCAGGTCACCCACGGCGAGCACGATCTTCACGCCCTGCTGAACGTGGAAGTCGAGCACGGCCTTCATGGGGTGCTGGGCCACGCCGGAGCTGCTGCCCTGGGTGTCGGGCAGCAGGCCGATCTTGAGCGTGGTGGGGGTTTGGGACGCCGGCGGGAGGGTGGGCGGCGTGGGCGTGGTGCCACCGTCGGTGGCGCCGCCACCGCCGCCGCCGCAAGCAGCGAGCATCAGGCCGGTGGCCAGGGCGATCGCGCTGGCGCGAAGTCGGGGATGGTTGTTGGCGAACATGAAGGTCTTCCTGGTTGTGGTGATGCCAACGCATGAAGTGTTGGCACGCCGACAATGCGGAAGACCGGTTGCATGCACGTGAATGCACGCCCTTGGGAGGCCTTTCGGGGGCATCCGATGGGATGAGCGCCCATCGGACCATGGGCCGTTCGGATCAGCCGTAGCTCAGCGGATGCGCCTTGCCCCAGAACACGCGGTACAGGTAGATCGTGTACGCGATGATCATCGGCAGCGTGATCGCCACGCCGATGAAGATGATGGTGAGCGAGCTGGTGGCGGCCGCGGCGTCCCACAGCGTGAGCCGGCCGATCACGATGTCCGGGAAGATGCTGTAGGCCAGGCCGAAGAAGGCCAGCACGAAGATCAGCACCGTGTTCACGAACACCAGCCAGCCATAGCCGGCGGCGATGAGGTTCGGCCGCGTGACGACCCACTGCACGGCGAAGAAGGCCGCCGCGCAAATGAGGGGCACGGGCAGCAGCGCGAAGATCTGGGGCAGGCCGAACCACTTCTCGAACACCGCCTGGCTCACCAGCGGCGTGGCCACCGAGATGGCGAGCAGCGCCACGCCCATGGGCCACAGCGCGCGGCGCGCCCAGCGCACCGCCTTCTCTTGCAGCTCGCCCTCCGTCTTCATGATCAGCCAGCCGGCTCCCAACAGCAGGTAGGCCGCGGGCAGGGTGATGGCGATGCCCAGGCTGAACAGCAGGCCCAGCGGGCCGTTGTCGAAGCCGGTGATGTAGCTGCCCAGCATCCAGCCCTGCGAGGCGCTGGCCGCCAGCGAGCCGGCGAAGAAGGCGCGGTTCCAGAACGGCAGGTACTTCGTCGGCGCCTTCACGCGGAAGTCGAAGGCCACGCCGCGCAGGATCAGGCCCACGATCATGATGGCCGCCGGCAGGTACAGCGCCTGCAGCACCAGGCCGTGCGCCTTGGGAAAGGCCACCAGCAGCACGCCCACACCCAGCACCAGCCAGGTTTCGTTGGCGTCCCAGAAGGGGCCGATGCTGCTGACCATGGTGTCCTTCTGCACCTCGTCGCCCAGCGGCAGCAGCAGGCCGACGCCGAGGTCGTAGCCGTCCAGCACCACGTAGGCCAGCAGCGCCAGGCCCATCACGGCCATGAAGATCAGGGGGAGGAATTCGGCCCAGGTCATGTCGTGTTTCCTTCGCTAGCAGCGGCTCAGGCGCCGGCCTTGCCCATTTCGCCCGAAGGCGCCTCGGGCGCGTGTTTGACGGGGTTCTCGGCCATGTACTTGAGCACGCCGACGTAGGTGATCAGCAGCAGGCCGTAGACCACCAGGTAGGCGGTGAGCGTGGCGGCCACGTTGGCCGGCGCAATGGGGGTGACCACGTCGGCCGTGCGCAGCAGGCCATAGACGATGAAGGGCTGCCGGCCGATTTCGGTGACGTACCAGCCCGCGAGCGTGGCCAGCCAGCCCGAGAAGGTCATGGCTGCGAGCGTCCACAGCAGCGGGCGCGGCAGCGCGATGCGTGTGCTGCGTCGCTGCGGCCAGACCTTCCAGACGCTCCACAGCGCCACCAGCAGCATGAGCGTGCCCACGCCCACCATCACGCGAAAGGCGTAGAACACCGGGGCCACGGGCGGGTGCGCGTTCGGGAATTCGGCCAGGCCCTTGATCTCGCCGTCCCAGTCGTGCGCCAGGATGAGGCTGCCGAGCTTGGGCACCTTCAATGCGTAGTGCGTGGTGCGGGCGGCTTCGTCGGGAATGCCGATCAGCGTGAGCGGCGCGCCCCGCTCGGTCTCCCAGATGCCTTCGAGGGCGGCGATCTTGGCGGGCTGGTGCTTGAGCGTGTTCAGGCCGTGCAGGTCGCCCACGAAGATCTGCACCGGCGCCAGCAGCACGGCGGCGAACACGGCGGTGCGCAAGGCCTTGTGCGTGCCACCCGTGGCGCTGCCCTTGATGAGTTGCCAGGCGCACAGCCCCGCGACGAGGAAGGACGCGGTGAGACCGGAGGCCAGCAGCTTGTGCGCGAGGCGATAGGGGAACGAGGGGTTGAAGACGATGGCGAACCAGTCGAGAGGCATGAACTCGCCATTGACGATCTCGGCGCCCGCGGGCGTCTGCATCCACGAATTGAGGCTGAGGATCCAGAAGGCCGAGAAGGTGGTGCCCAGCGCGACGAGGAAGGTGGCGATGAGGTGCACGCGCTCGCTCACGCGGCCCCGGCCGAACAGCATGATGCCGAGGAAGCTGGCCTCGAGGAAGAAGGCGGTGATGACCTCGTAGCCCAACAGGGGGCCGGCGATGTTGCCGGCCTTTTCCATGAAGCCCGGCCAGTTGGTGCCGAACTGGAAGCTCATGGTCACGCCCGAGACCACGCCGAGCGCGAAGCTCAGCGCGAACACCTTGGTCCAGAAGTAATACGCCTCTTCCCAGGCGTGTTCGCGCGTCTGCACGAACCGGATGCGAAAGAACAGCAGGAACCAGCCCAGGGCGATGGTGATGGTGGGAAAGAGGATGTGGAAGCTGATGTTCGCGGCGAACTGGATGCGCGAGAGCAGCAGGGTGTCGAGGTCCATGGGGCGTTCCTTCCTCGCGGGTCAGGCCGCGTTCTTTTTCTCGTGGCGCGCGGCGGGGGCCTTGCCGGTGAGCCGGTCCTTGAGTTCGAGCACACGCGTGACCGTAGCGCCCATGCCCATGAGTTGCAAGGCCGTCTCGGGCGCGAGCTTCTGCACGTCGTCGAACCAGGTCATGAGGCGGTCGATGAGGTCGTGCATCTCGCGCATGCGCTGCTGGGCATGGCGCTCGGCATCGGTGGTGGGCGTCTCCAGCAGTGCGGTGCGCAGCATGGACAGCGTGGGCTCGATCTCCCGGCGGCGGCGCTCCTCGGCGAGCACGCGGAAGATCTCCCACACGTCGGCGGGCGCCTCGAAAAACTCGCGGCGGTCGCCCGCGAAGTGGCGCAGCCGCACCAGGCGCCAGGCCTGCAGTTCCTTCAGCCCCATGCTCACGTTGGAGCGCGAAAACTCCAGCGTCTCTGCGATCTGGTCGGCGCACAGCGGCTCGTTGCTGATGTAGAGCAGGGCGTAGATCTGCCCCACGGTGCGGTTGATGCCCCAGCGGCTGCCCATCTCCCCGAAGTGGGCGACGAACTCGCGGTTGAGGGGAGGGAGGTGGTCTTGCAGCGGCATGGCCGGCACTGTAGCCGGATTTGCCTGAAGTTTCAGGAAATACTGAAATTTCAGGATGAACGCAAGGGGATTCAACGGCGCGCAGGGCGAGGTCAAGGCGTCGTCACGAACTGCGGCATGCCCGCCGGGTCGCTGACCGGGTGGGCCTTCACGCGCCAGACCGTCTGCACGAGCGCGGCGGTGAGGGTGTCGGCGGTGGCGCCCTGGGCCACCAGATGTCCCTGTGCCAGCACCCACACACGGTCGGCGTAGCGCAGCGCCAGGTTCAGGTCGTGCAGCACCATGAGCACGCCGATGCCTTGCGCGCGCGACCACTCGCGCAGCGCCGACAGGCACTGGTGCTGGTGCCGCAGGTCGAGCGCGGCGGTGGGCTCGTCGAGCAACAGCCAGCGTGGCAAGCCGTCAGGGCTGGGCCGCCACACCTGGGCCATGACGCGCGCGATCTGCACGCGCGCGCGCTCGCCGCCGCTGAGCTGGCGGATGCCCCGCCGCGCGAGCGGATCGACCGAGACGCATTGCATGGCCGCGCGCACGATGGCGGCTTCGTCGGCCTCTGGCTGGAGGCGGTGCGGGTAGCGGCCCAGTTCCACCACTTCCTGCGCGGTGAAGTCGAAGGCCGGCACGAGGTCTTGCGGCAGGTAGGCGCGGTGGCGCGCGAACGCCGCCGCCGTGGTGGTGTCCAGCGCCTGGCCGTTGAGCCACACGCGGCCCGCGTCGGCGCGCTGCAGGCCGCCCAGCACGCCCAGCAGGGTGGACTTGCCCGCCCCGTTGGGGCCGAGGATGGCGCCGACCTCGCCGGCGCGCAGGTCGACGTCCACGCCTTGCAACACGCTGCGCGCACCGTGGCGCACGTGCAGGCCTTGGGCGCGCAGCCGATGGGGCGTCTTCTCGCTCACAGCGTTCTCGCGTGCGCGCTGCGCAGCAGGGCCAGGAAGAAGGGCACGCCCACCGCGGCGGTGATGACGCCCAGCGGCAGTTCGGCCGGCGCGAGCACGGTGCGGGCCCAGGCGTCGGCCACCAGCACCAGGCCCGCGCCCAGCAGGGCCGAGCCCGGCAGCACCCAGCGGTGGTCGGGCCCGGCGAGCAGGCGCACGATGTGGGGCGCCACCAGACCGATGAAACCCACGATGCCGGTGGTGGCCGTGATGGCGCCCACCGCGAGCGCCGTGACCACGATGCACAGGCGCTTGAGGCCTTCCACTCGCACGCCCAGCATGACGGCCTGGGCCTCGCCCAGCGCCAGCGCATTGAGCGCGCCCGCCAGCCGCAGCCCGATGGCCAGCGCCACGGCGGTGATGCCAGACACCAGCAGCACTGCGCTCCAGCGCGCGCCGCCCAGGCTGCCCAGCAGCCAGAACTGCAGGTTGCGCAGCTGTTCGTCGGTGGCCAGAAAGTTCAGCAGCCCCAGGCCGGCGCCCGCGAGCGCGTTGACCGCGATGCCGGCGAGCAGCATGAGGCCCACGCGCGTGCCGCCGTCGCTGCGCGAGAGCAGGTAGATGAGCGCCGTGACCGCGAGGCCACCGGCGAAGGCCATCAGCACCAGGGGCCAACTGCCCAGGGCACGCGGCAGGTCGGGGAACCAGGTGGCACCCAGCACGATGGTGACGCCCGCGGCCAGCGCGGCGCCGCTGCTCACGCCGATGAGGCCGGGGTCGGCCAGCGGGTTGCGGAACAGGCCCTGCATGAGCGCGCCGGCCAGGCCCAGGCCCGCGCCCGCGGCCACGCCCAGCAGCAGGCGCGGCAGGCGGATGTTGAAGAAGACCAGTTCGGGCCCGCTGCGCGCGGCCTCGGTGCCACCGCTGAGCGCGCCCCACAGCAGCGCGGGCAGCTCGCGCAAGGGCAGGCCGTAGGCGCCCTGGCCGGCGGCCCACAGGGCGCACGCACCGAGCAGCAGGCCCAGCAGGGCCAGGGTCCAGGGGCCGCGCTGTTCCATCGGGGGCCACGCGGCGGAGGCCACGCGCACGAGCGTGTTCACGCGGCCACCAGGCGCTGGTGCAGTCCGCTCACCACGCCAGGCATGCGCGGGCCGAAGCCCAGCAGCTCCAGCGCGTCCAGGTGCACCAGCGCGCGGCCGCTGCCGCGGCGCTGCCAGGCGGGCGTGAGCTGCACCTCGGGGCGGCGCCAGAACGTGGCTTCGCCGCCGACGGCCTCGATGCCTTGCGTGGTGGTGAGGATCACCTCGGGCGCGGCGGCGGCCATGGCCTCGGCGGTCATGGGCCGGTAGCCCTTGAAGCCCGAGAGTGCGTTGCGCGCGCCGGCGAAGCCGATGAGGGCGTTGGCCGCCGTGGCCTCGCCGGCCACCATGGGGCTGCCGCTGTGGGCCAGCACGAACAGCACGCGCGGTGGCGTGCCCGGGTGGGCCTTCACGCGCCGTTGCGTCTGTTCCCACTGCGCGTCCAGCGTGGTCAGCAGTTCTTGCGCGGCGCGCTCCTTCGAGGCGGCGCGGCCGACGGCCTGCACCTTGCGGCGCACCTCGGGCCAGTCGTGCGTCGCTTCGATCAGATCGACCTTGATGCCGGCCGAGCGCAACTGGTCGAGCACCACGGGCGGGCCGGCGTCGCCCTGAGCGATGACGGCGTCGGGCCGCAGCGAGAGCAGGCCTTCGGCCGAGAGCTGGCGCATGTAGCCCACCTTGGGCGTGGCCAGCGCGGCGGCGGGGTACAGGCTGGTGGTGTCGGTGCCCACGAGCTGGTCCTGCGCGCCGAGCGCGTAGACCACCTCGGTGATGCCGCCGCCCACGGTGACCAGGCGCGGCGCGCGTGCCTGGCCTTGTGCGAAGGCCGGCAGGGCGCTGCCGGCGGCCAGGGCGACGGTGCCTTGCAGCAGCGCGCGGCGGTGGGGGGAATGGTGTGCCATGGCGCGCGCCTCAGGCCAGGGACGGCGCGTCCAGCGTGGGCCGTTGCGCAAGCAGGTCGCGCCAGGCGCCGCGTTCGGCCTGGCCGGGTTTGCGCGCGCCGAAGAACATGGCCATGAGCTCGCCGCCCGCGTCGAAGGCTTCCAGCGAGGTGACCACGCCGTCGCTGGTGGGCTTTTCCACGACCCAGACCTCGTCGACGAGGTCCTCGCGCAGGTGCAGGTTGAAGCCCGGGTCGAGCACGTTGAGCCAGACCTGGCCCCTCACCTCCATCGGCTCCACGCGTTTCACCGGCCCGGTGTGGATCTGGATGCAGCCCGGGCTGCCGACGAAGACCATGATCGGCGTGCCGTCGATGCTGGCGTCGTTGAGGGTGTCGCGCACGGCGTGGCGGTCCACGCGGCGCGTGTAGCGGCCCTCCACCAGGCGAAAACCCTGTTGGCGCTCGACGCCGAACTGGCGCAGCAGCGGAAAGAACTGGTGCGTGTCGGTCATGGCGCCCCAGGCCTCGGAGAAGGCCTTGGCGTCGACCGAGGCGGGTGCCTTGGCGGTGGGCGGGGGCACGGGTTCGAAGGCGGGCGCGGCGGCGGGGTCCTGCCACTGCTCGATGAGGCGGCGCCAGGCCTCGCGATCGGTGGCCTCGCGCGCGTAGATCTTGTGCACGGCGGTGCCGTGGCGGTCGAAGAACTGCAGGCTGGGCAGGGCCTCGTTGCCGGGGTTCTGCGGCAGTTCGGTCACGGCCAGGCCGGCGTGCCACTGGTGGAAGAACAGGCGCAGGTCGATGTCTTCACCGAGGGCCAGGCCGATCGCGCCTTCGCCCGAGAGCTTCTCGTAAACGCCGGTTTTCTCGTGCACCACGCCTTCGTTGCGCGTGAGCGCGAGCAGCGGCCCGCAGGGCCTGAGCGATTGCAGCAGCGCGAGCCAGTCGGCCTGGAGCGCGACGGCGCGCGTGGGGCCATCGGTGGCGCCGATGTGCGTGGCCAGGGCCGCGCCCTCGCTCGCGCCGATGGCGGCGGCCGCGTCGCGGGCGCGCAGGCCCTTGGCGCGGGCGGCCTGGTAAGCGGTCCGGATCTCGTGGGTGTCCATGGTGTTGCTCCTGGAAAACTCAGAAGTCGGTGACCAGCGCCACCGACAGGCTGCGGCCGGGTGAGGTGTAGGCGTCCAACGTGGCCAGGTTGCTGGCCACGCCCTGCACGCTGCTCCACAGCCAGTACTTGCGGTCGGTCACGTTGTGGACCGCCGCGCTCAGGCGCGTGGCGGGCGTGATGCGCCAGGTGGCGCGCAGGTCCAGCGTCGTCCACGAGGGCGTAGCGAACTGCTGGGGGGTGTTCGTGCGGTTGATGTCCGCGTCGTCCTTGGCCGCGGCGTGCGTCAGCACGGCGCCCAGCGTCCAGTCGGCGATGCGGTGGTCCACGCCCATCACCAGCTTGGCCGGGTTCACCGAGTTCAGCGGCTGGTTCAGCAGCGTGTCGCGGCCGCGCGTCTGGCCGTAGGCCAGCTTGAGCGTGGTGGCCGGCGTGGCGGCCCATCGGCCTTCCAGCTCGAAGCCGCTGAGCTTGACGCGGCCGCGGTTGACGGCCTGGAAGAGGATGGGGTTGCCCGGCGCGCCGGTGCCGCCGACGCGCACGTTGTCCTCGATGAAGTCCTTGTAGCGGCCGGTGAAGGCGGTGGCCAGCCAGTTGAAGCGGCCCTGCTCGCCGCGCGCGCCCAGCTCCAGGGTCTGGCTGGTTTCGGGTTTGAGGTCCGGGTTGGGCAGGGTGCGGTAGTTGGCGAGCGCGTTCTGGAAGAAGTTGTTGAGCTGCAGCGGACTCGGCGCCTTGAAGCCCGCCGCCGCGTTGGCGAACACCTGCCAGTGCGGTTGGGGGCGGAAGATCAGGCCGAGCTTGGGCGAGAGCGCGCTGTCGGACAGCTCCGCCGGCTCCAGGGGATACAGCGGGCTGCTTTGTGGCTTGAGTGAGAAACGGTCGTAGCGCAGCGCAGGGATGAGGCTCCAGCGCTCGCTCACGAACTCGCTCTGCACGAAGAGCGCGCTGTTGGTCTCTCGCGTCTTGGGGAAGCGCTGCAGCGGGTAGGTCTCGTAGGCCGGGCCGGCCACGCCGGTGACCAGGTTGTCGAGCTCGGCCACCGAGACGTCTGCGCCATAGACCAGTGTGTGCGCCCAGCCATGGCCGAGCGAGCGCGTGCGCTCGGCCTGCAGCACGGCCTGCCAGAGGTCTTCCGTGTAGGTGACGTCGCGCTCGCGCACGTTGGGCACGGCGGTGCGCAGCTCGCGCGACCACTCGCGCGACTCGGACTGCTGGTAGCCCACGGTGGCGCGCAGCGAATCGGCCCAGATGGACTGCAGCTGGAAGCGGCCGTCCCAGCTCACGCGCGTGCGCTGCATCTCGCTGGTGCCGTCCAGGTCCTGCACGCCGCTGGCACTGGGCGATCGGCCCGTGTAGCCCTCGACCTCGGTCTCCTTGTCCACGTGCTCCACGGCGAAGGTGTGCGTCTGGCCGCCACCGGGCGTGAGGATGATCTTGCCCAGCGCCGACACGCTCTTGTCCTTCTGCGGATTCGGTGCCGTGCGGTTGCTGTTGAGCGAGTGGTTCTCGCCCTGGTTGTCGAGGGCTTTCGCGCGGCCCACCTGCACGCTGCCCAGCCATTGCAGGCGCTCGCTGGCGATGCCCGCGAGCGTGACGCCCGTGCCCACGCTCTCATCTTCGGTGTCGGTGCGCACGCCCACGCGGCCGCCGAAGGTCTGGCCGTCCTTGAGCAGGTCCTTCGGCGCGGTGGTGGTCATGGACACCATGCCGGCCAGCCCGTCGGAGCCATAGAGCGCCGAGGCCGCGCCGCGCAGGATCTCCACGCGCGAGATCAGCCCCAGGTCGTAGTAGTCGCGGCCGAAGGCGGCGGCGCCGAACACCTGGTTATTGAGCTCGCGCGGCATGCGGATGCCGTCGACCGTGAGCAGCACGCGGTTGCCGTCCAGGCCGCGGATGTTGAAGCCGGCGTTGCCGTCGCGCCCGGTGGAGCCGGTCACGGCGCCGAAGCGCTGCGGCGCGCGCCGGACCTCCACATTGGGCAGCTCGCGCACCAGCTCGCGGATGTCCTGCGCGCGCGTCGGGTCCAGCGCCTCGCCCTCGATCACGTCGATGCGCGCGGGCACGTCGTCGAGCGCGCGTTCGCTGCGCGAGCCGGAGATCACCACCGGCTTGAGCGAGCCGGCCGAGGCCGTGGTGGTGGCACCGCTGGTGGGGGTTTGCGCCAGGGCCGGCGCGGCTGCGAGCAGCGCGCAGGCGAGTGCGACGGGATGGAAGGCGGGAAAAGTGAAATGGAAATGGCGTGGCACGAGCGCACCCGTTGTGTGTTGTGGAAGACACGGGCTGGCTCGCGCGCCGCGAAGCGGCAACTGGCTGGCTGGAAGAGGCGATGGCGCGCGCCGTGGCGCGCCGGCGAAACCTACTTGGTGAGGATCAGCTTGTTCTGCGCGGTCAGGCTCAGCTTGTAGTGCTGGCCGTCGTGCTCGATGAACACGTCGCGCCGGCCACCGCTGAGCTGGCCGAACTGCACCTGCACGGCCGGGACCTGCGCAGGAGCGGGCACGGGCGAAGCGGGCGAGGGGGCGTTGGCGGGTTTGACGGAAGGCATGTGCCGATCATAAACACAAATGCGAACTATTCGCAACTAAGTGAAAGAATGAATCGGTGAGATCGCGCCGATGGCCGCTGCCTACAATCGCCGCCCATGAGCATCAAGAGCGACAAGTGGATCCGCCGCATGGCCGAGCAGCACGGCCTGATCGACCCCTTCGAACCGGGCCAGGTCCGCCAGGTCGACGGCAAGCGGGTGATCAGCTACGGCACCAGCAGCTACGGCTACGACATCCGCTGCGCGCCCGAATTCAAGGTCTTCACCAACATCCACAGCACGGTGGTGGACCCGAAGAACTTCGACGAGAACAGCTTCGTCGACATCAACAAGGACGTCTGCGTCATCCCGCCCAACAGCTTCGCGCTGGCGCGCACGCTGGAGTACTTCCGCATCCCGCGCAACGTGCTCACCATCTGCCTGGGCAAGAGCACCTACGCCCGCTGCGGGATCATCGTCAACGTGACGCCCTTCGAGCCCGAGTGGGAAGGCTACGTGACGCTGGAGTTCAGCAACACCACGCCGTTGCCGGCCAAGATCTACGCGGGCGAGGGCTGCGCGCAGGTGCTGTTCTTCGAAAGCGACGAGGTCTGCGACGTGTCCTACAAGGACCGTGGCGGCAAGTACCAGGGCCAGGTGGGCGTGACGCTGCCCAAGGCCTGACCTACCATCGCGACAGCGCCCGCGCACCGGGTGAAGGAGCTTCGCGATGAAATGGGAAAACAACCGGCAGTCGGACCAGATCGAGGACCGGCGCAACAGCCCCGGCGGCGGGGGCCGCATCCCGCGCATCGGGGGCGGCCGGGGCATCGGCATCGGCACCATCGCCATCGCGCTGATCGCGGGCTGGGTGTTCGGCATCAACCCCTTGACCATCCTGGGCGCGCTGGACGGCGGCGGCCTGCAGTCGCCCGCCCCCATGGAAGCGCCACAGGGCCAGGCCGGCGCGCCCACCGACGACATGGGCCGCTTCGTGGCCGCCGTGCTCGGTGGCACCGAGGACGCCTGGGGCGCCATCTTCCAGGCCGCCGGGGCGCAGTACCAGAAGCCGCGCCTGGTGCTGTTTCGCGGCGCCACGCCCACGGCCTGCGGCACCGGGCAGTCGGCCATGGGGCCGTTCTATTGCCCGGGCGACCAGAAGGTCTACATCGACCTGAGCTTCTACGACACCCTGCGCCGCCAGCTCGGCGCGCCCGGTGATTTCGCCCAGGCCTACGTGATCGCGCACGAGGTGGGCCACCACGTGCAGAACCTCATGGGCATCACCGAGCAGATGGAGAAGGCCCGGGGCCGCGCGAGCGAGCGCGAGTACAACGCGCTGTCGGTGCGACTGGAGCTGCAGGCGGACTGTTTCGCGGGCATCTGGGCGAACCACAACCACAAGAGCGGGCAGGTCATCGAACCCGGCGACGTGGAGGAGGCGCTGAACGCCGCGGCGGCCATCGGCGACGACGCGCTGCAGCGCAAGAGCCAGGGCCACGTGGTGCCCGACAGCTTCACCCACGGCAGCAGCGAGCAGCGCCAGCGCTGGTTCCACAAGGGGCTGGAGACGGGCGACGTGCGCGCCTGCGACACGTTCAAAGCAAGCTCGCTCTGAGGGGGGCGAACCCGTACGGGGCGGGGTTGTGGCTCGGGTGCGACAATAGCGGGCTTACCGCCACCCCGGCGTTCCCGACATGACCCAAAGCTTCTCCGAACTCAATCTCGCGCCCGCGCTGGCGAAGGCCGTGGCCGAAATGGGCTACGAGACCATGACGCCCATCCAGGCGCAGGCCATTCCGCAGGTGCTCACCGGGCGCGACGTCATGGGCGCCGCCCAGACCGGCACCGGCAAGACCGCCGCCTTCTCCCTGCCGCTGCTGCAGCGCCTGCTCAAGCACGAGAACGCCTCCACCTCGCCCGCGCGCCACCCGGTGCGCGCCCTGGTGTTGCTGCCCACGCGCGAACTGGCCGACCAGGTGGCCGAGCAGGTCAAGCTCTACGCCAAATACACGCAGTTGCGCAGCACCGTGGTGTTCGGCGGCATGGACATGAAGCCGCAGACCCTGGAGCTGAAGAAGGGCGTGGAGGTGCTGGTGGCCACACCGGGGCGCCTGCTCGATCACATCGAGGCCAAGAACGCGGTGCTCAACCAGGTCGAGTACGTGGTGCTCGACGAGGCCGACCGCATGCTCGATATCGGCTTCCTGCCCGACCTGCAGCGCATCCTGAGCTACCTGCCCAAGCAGCGCACCACGCTGCTGTTCTCGGCCACCTTCTCGCCCGAGATCAAGCGCCTGGCCAACAGCTACCTGCAAGACCCCATCACCGTGGAAGTGGCGCGCTCCAACGCCACGGCCTCCACGGTCGAGCAGCACTTCTACCGCGTCGACGACGACGACAAGCGCGGCACGCTGCGACAGATCCTGCGCGAGCGCGGGATCAAGCAGGCCTTCGTGTTCGTCAATAGCAAGCTCGGCTGCGCGCGCCTGGCGCGCTCGCTGGAGCGCGACGGCCTGAACACCGCCGCGCTGCACGGCGACAAGAGCCAGGACGAGCGCCTGAAGGCGCTGGACGCCTTCAAGCAAGGCAACGTGGACCTGCTGGTCTGCACCGACGTGGCCGCGCGCGGCCTGGACATCAAGGACGTGCCGGCGGTGTTCAACTTCGACATCCCGTTCAACGCCGAGGACTACGTGCACCGCATCGGCCGCACGGGCCGCGCGGGCGCCTCGGGCCTGGCGGTGTCCTTCGTCTCCAGCCGCGACGCGCGCCTGGTGGGCGACCTGGAAAAGCTGCTGGGCAAGAAGCTGGAGATCGAGGCGCTGGAGCTGGAGCAGGATCGCCGCCCGGCCGGCCGCTTCAACGACGGCCAGCGCGCCTGGCAGCGCGAGGACGGCGGGCGCGAGCCGCGCGAACCCCGTGCGCCGCGCGCGCCCTCGCCCCCGCGCGTCTCGCGCCCGCCGGCCGACCCGTTCTTCGATCAGCCCTACGAGTCCAAGCCCGCCAGCGCCGACGCCCCGCCGCCGCAGTGGGACACGGCGCAGCGCGCGAACGCGCCCAAGGGCTTGTCGCCCAACATCAAGCAGCGCCGCAAGGTGCCCGCGCTGTTCAAGTCCAGTGCGCCACCGCCGGCCAACTCCTGAGCAGGGTTCGCCGGATCACTTCCCCGGGCGTTGCGCCTGGGGGCACTTCACCTCGAAACGCTCGACCTCGCCCGGCCCCGCGCCCAGCCGCGCGGCCGTGAGGCAGCCGCCCCACACGCAGCCCGTGTCCAGCGCCAGCAGCCCCGGCCGTTCCACTCCCCGCAGCGTGGACCAGTGGCCGAAGGCCACCGGTGTGTCCGCCGTGCGCCGCCCGGGCACTTCGAACCAGGGAAAGTGACCGTCGGGGGCGGCGCCGGCGCCGTCCTTGGTCTCGAATTCCATCTCGCCCTCGGGTGTGCAAAAGCGCAGACGCGTGAAGGCGTTGACGATCACGCGCAGGCGGTCGCTGCCCTGCAGCGCCGCGTCCCATCGCGCCGGCCGGTTGCCGTACATCTGGTGCAGAAAATCGCTCCAGTCGGGTGCCTGCAGCACGGTCTCGACCTCGTGCGCGAGCTGCAGCGCCTCGGCCGCGTCCCACTGCGGCAGCACGCCCGCATGCACCAGCAGCCAGCCGCGTTCCATCAAGGCCAGCGGGCGCTGGCGCAGCCAGTCGAGCAGTTCCGTGCGGTCGGGCGCGCGCAGGATGTCGTTGACGGTGTCGCCGCGGTGCGGCTGGCGCACGCCCTGCGACACCGCGAGCAGGTGCAGATCGTGGTTGCCCAGCAGGCATTGCCCGCTGCTGCCCAGCGCCATCAGCCGGCGCAGCGCGGCCAGCGAGGCCGGGCCCCGGTTGACGAGGTCACCCAGCACCACGACCCGATCACGGCTCGGCGAAAAGCCGACGACATCGAGCAGGCGGCCCAGGGCCTCGTCGCATCCCTGCACATCACCGATGAGATACATTGCCATCGCCCCATTATGGATATCGTCCTCATCGTCTTCCTGACGCTGCTCAACGGCGCTTTCGCGATGTCCGAGCTCGCGCTCGCCTCCAGCCGCAAGGCCCGCCTGTCGGCCATGGCGGAGGCCGGTGACAAGGGCGCGCACACGGCGCTGGAGCTGCTCGACAACCCCACGCAGTTCCTCTCGTCGGTGCAGGTGGGCATCACCTCCATCGGCATGCTCAATGGCATCGTGGGCGAGGCGGCGTTCAGCGACGACCTCGGGTTCTGGCTTCAGTCGTTCGGCCTGGAGGACACCGTGGCCAGCGTGCTGGCCACCGCGATCGTGGTCACCGCCATCACCTTCATCACCATCGTCTTCGGCGAGCTGGTGCCCAAGCGCATCGGCCAGCTCTACCCCGAAGCGGTGTCGCGCTGGGTCTCGCGCCCCATGGCGGCGGTGGCGCGCGGCGCCAAACCCTTCGTGTGGCTGCTCACGCACACCACGCAGTGGGTGCTCAAGGCTCTGCGCGTGGACAACTCGGCCGCGCAGGTGGTAACCGAGGCAGAGATCGAGGCCAGCCTGGCCGAGGGCGTGGACGCCGGCATCATCGAGGCGCAGGAGCACCGCATGGTGCGCAACGTGTTCGGGCTGGACGACCGGCTGCTCACCTCCATCATGGTGCGGGCATCGGACATCGAGTGGCTCGACGCGGCGACCGGCGTGGACGATGCGCTGCGCCAGGCCGCGGTCTCGGGGCACTCCTGGTACCCGGTGTGCCGGGGTGGCCTGGAAGACGTGGTGGGCGTGATTCACGTGCCGCGCCTGCTGGCGCTGCAGGCCGAGGGCGAACGGGGCGCCGTGGGCGCGCACGTGCAGCCGGCGGCCTTCGTGCCCGAGACGCTCACCGGCATGGAGCTGCTGGAGCAGTTTCGCGCGCGCGCCACGCGCATGGTGTTCGTGGTGGACGAATACGGCGTGGTGCAGGGCCTGCTCACGCCGCTGGACATGCTGGAGGCCATCACCGGCGAGCTCTCGCCCGAACTTCCGGTGGATGCCTGGGCCCGTGAACTCGGGGACGGTGCCTGGGAGGTCGACGGCGCGATGCCGGTGGCCGAGCTGAAGTCGCGCCTGGAGATCGAGGCGCTGCCCGACGAGGACAAGGGCCGCTACGCCACCGTGGCGGGGCTGATGCACTCCATGGCGGGCGAGTTGCTGCACCAGGGGCAGTTCGTTGACGGCGCGGGCTGGCGCTTCGAGGTGCTGGAGGTCGACGGCCGGCGCATCGCGCGCGTGCTCGTCACGCCGCTGCCGCCGGAGGAGCTCGAGCCCATCGAGCCCCGCGAAGACGGTTGACGCGGCGGCCGAGCCGTCGATTCGCTCAACGCACGCCCCACCAGGGCGGCAGCAGCGCGCGCACCTCGGGGCTGGCGAAGCGCTCGTCGAGCAAGAGCAGCGTGCCCCGGTCCTGCGGTGTGCGGATCAGGCGGCCGGCGGCCTGCACCACCTTGTGCAGGCCGGGGTAGAGGTAGGTGTCGGCCCAGCCCTGCGATCCGGTGGCCTGCAGGCGCTCGCGCAGGGCCTCGCTCAAGGCATCGGGCGGCGGCAGGCCCAGGGTGGCGATGCTCACGCCCACCAGGCGTGAGCCGGGCAGGTCGATGCCTTCGCCGAACACGCCACCCAGCACCGCGAAGCCCATGCCCTGGCCGCCTTCCACGAAGCGGGCGATGAAGGCCTCGCGCGCGGCCTCGTCCATGCTGCGCGACTGCGACCACACGGCCACGTCCGGGTGCGCGGCGCGGAACGCTTCCATCGCCTGCGTGAGGTAGTCGAAGCTGCTGAAGAAGGCGAGGTGGTTGCCCGGCTGCGCGCGGTAGTGCGCGCCGAGCTCGTCCACCAGGCGCGGCAGGGTGCGCACGCGGTCGGCCCAGCGGGTGGACAGGCCGCGCGCCACGCGCACCGACCACTGGGCCGGGTCGAAGGGCGAGGCCACCTCGATGCGCGCCACCGGCTCGGGCAGGCCCAGCAGGCGCTGCGCGTGCGCCATGGGCGCCAGCGTGGCCGAGAACAGCGTGGCCGCGTGCGCGCCGGCCCAGCGCGGCGCGAGCAGTTCGGCCGGCAACAGGCAGCGCAGCGCGAGCTGCGGGCGCGGCTTGCCGCGCCGCGTGGGTGGTCCGGGCGATCGCTCCACCACCGAGTGCGTGCCGAAGCGCTCGGCCACGCGCAGGAAGTGCACCGCCTCGAACAACCACGGCTGCAAACCCACGGCGGCCTGCGGGTGGCGCGCCATGAAGTCGGTGAGCGTGGCGACGTGGCGGCCCAGCGTGGCGATGAAGGCGGCCGGGAGGGCGTCGTCGAGCGCCGGGGTGTCGGGCTCGTCGAGCGCCAGTGCGCCCCAGGCGCGGTGAACCGCGTCCATGGTGGCCTTCAGGGCCCGCGGCGCCTGCGCGCGCCAGGCGCCGAATCGCTGCGGGTCCAGCTCGGCGCTGTACATGCGGCGCGCGCGCTCGGCCAGGTTGTGGGCCTCATCCAGCAAGAGTTGCACGCGCCAGCCCTCGGCCTGCGCGAGCGACCAGGCCTGCGCGTTCAGGTCGAACCAGTGGTTCACGTCGCCCACCACCACGTCGGCCCAGCGCTGCATCTCCTGCGCCAGGTAGTAGGGGCAAATGCGGTGCGCGAGCGCGACGTCGCGCAGGGCCTCGCGGTCCAGCCAGGCCACACGCGCGGCCTGCTCGCGCGCGGCGCCCAGGCGGTCGTAGAAGCCTTGCGCCAGCGGACAGGACTCGCCGTGGCAGGCCTTGTCGGGGTGCTCGCAGGCCTTCTCGCGCGCCAGGCGTTCCAGCACGCGCAGGGGCCGCGCGTTCAGCCGCCGCAGGCCGTCGAGCGCGATGGCGCGGCCCGTGGTCTTGGGTGTGAGCACCAGCAACTGCTCGCTGCCCAGCACCGGCATGGCGCGCAGGGCACCGAACAGCGTGGCCACCGTCTTGCCGATGCCGGTGGGCGCCTGCGCGAGCAGGTGGCGCCCCGCGCGCTGCGAACGGAACACGGCCTCGGTGAGTTCGCGCTGGCCGGCGCGGTAGCCGTCGAAAGGGAAGGGCGTGGCCGCGAGCGCCGCGTCGCGCGCGCGGCGGTGTTCGGCTTCCTGCCGCGCCCAGTCGCGGTAGCGCGCGCAGAGGTCTTGCGTGAAGGCCCGCAGCGATTCGCGCGTGCCCTGGCGCGTGAGCACGGTCTCGTGGCCGCTGTCGATGTCGTAGTAGACCAGCGCGAGTTCGATCGCGTCGAGGTTCTCGGCCTCGCACAGCAGCCAGCCGTACACCTGCGCCTGCGCCCAGTGCAGGGCCTGGCGGTTGGGGGTGATGAGGGTCGGGTCGCCGCGGTGGGTCTTGGTTTCGTCGAGGCGGCGGGCCTGCGGGTCGTAGCCATCGGCGCGGCCCTGCAGCAGCAGGCCTTCGCACAGGCCGCTGAGCGTGCGCTCGCGCTGGTAGTGCGCGGGCCGACGCGCGGCCACGCTGGCATGGCCCGCAATGCCCTCGAAGGCGCTGGGCGCCGGCGTGAAGCGGTGGTCCAGATCGCCCGCGCGGGCCGCGAAGTCACACAGGCGTCGCACGGCGACGCGCAGGGGCTCGGAGACGGGTTCGGCGGACACGGAGCGGGGATCATACGGAACGAGAATCCCCCCGTGAGCGAGCCTTCTTCCCTGCCTCTTCCCCTGACCCGGCGCCACCACCAGCGCCTGCGCGAGATGCACCGCTCGGCGGGCTGGCCCTGCCACGATGCGATCGAGGTCGAGCTGATCGCGGCCGGCTGCCTGCTGCGCTGCTTCGACGACGCGGGCCGCGAGCACCTGCGCGTGAGCGACGAAGGCATCGCGCTGCTGGCGCGCATCTACGCGCGCAACCGCGCCGCGCTGTCGGCGCACGAGGCCCTGGTGCAGCGCGTGGCGCTGGAGCAGGCGCGCGCGGGTCGCCTGGCCTGGTGCGGCCTGGCCCTGCGCGCACCCCTGCCGCGCGCGGACGAGCCACTGGCCAACGACTGGGTGATGGCCTGTCCCGACGTGTACTCCATCCGCCGCAGCTCGCGCGCCGACTGGCTGGAGCCGGTGGTGCACGAGATCAAGGTGAGCCGCGCGGACCTGCTGTCCGACCTGCGCAAGGCGGACAAGCGCGCGGCCTACCTGGGCATGGCGGGCGCAGTCTGGTACGTGCTGGGCCGCGACGCCAAGGGCCGGCCGGTGGGCGATGAAGGCGACGTGCCCGAGGACTGCGGCGTGCTGGTCGACAGCGGCGCCATGGGCTGGGAGATCCGCCGCGAGGCGCCGCGCCGCGCGGTGCCGCAACTGCCACTGGGCGTGTGGCTGGCGCTGGCGCAGGCCACGCCGGTGCGCCTGGACGAGCCCGACCAGCAGGGGCTCTGAGCGGCGGGCGCGCCAGCGCGCTCGCTGCGCGTTTCCTCACCGTTTTCTCTGGTCAAGCCATCGGGTCATCGGCCGTCTTGCCGGGCCGGCCTCGGGCGGGCTGCGGATACCCGAACGCACACCGCACCGATACCTTGTCGCCTCACCGGGTGGTGGGCAGGCCCGGATCGCACGCTGGCGGATGTCGCCTGGTCGCACGCTCGCCCGAGATCCCTGAAGGAAGAAGACATGCAGATGGAACGTCGTTCATTGCGGTGGTTCGCGGCCGCGATGGCCGCGGTGTACTTGAGCGCCTGCGGCGGTGGTGGTGGGGATGCGCCCAGCGACGCCGACGGCTCGGGACACAGCGCCACCCCCAGCCCCAGCGCGGCGCCCGGTTCAAGCCCTGGTCCCAGCCCGAGCCCGGCCCCGGGCGGCAGTCCGCCGCCTCCGCCGCCAGCGGGCACGCCCCCTGCGGCGCCACCACCGGGATCGGGCTCCGCGCCGATTCCCGATCCCGGCGCCCCGCCGGCTGTGCCGTTCTCCGTCACCATCACGTCCGCGCCGCAGCGGGGCTTGAAGCTCGAATGGCCCGCGGTGGAAGGCGCCAACGGTTACCGGATCGAGCGCGATGTCGATGCCAACGACGGTGTCGACAACTTCGTGATCGTTGGCGGCAGCTTTGTGGCAGCCCCCGGCACCTCCCGCACCTTGACCGACCTTCCCCTGGCTGAAGCCATACACCACAAGTACCGGGTCGTGGCCCTGTCGTCCATAGGCCCTGCCCTGGCAACGGCCACGACCCCGCCGGTGAGCGGCGACCTCGCCAGTTCGATCACCACCATGATCGACAACACGCTGCTGGACGATTCGCTCGACAACGTTCCGCGCGCCATGGCCACTGCCGTGCGCTATGACAACGTGCACGTACTGGCCGTGGGGCAGCCCGGGGCGAACCAGGGCAGGGGCATCGTCAGGGTCTACGAACGTTTCACCAATGGCGGCGCCTGGGTTCTGGTTCAGACCCTGGCGAAGCAGTCGTCGCTGCCGGCGCTCAAAGACCATTTCGGCGCCAGCGTGTCGCTCTCGCCCAACGGGCTGTACCTGGCGGTGGGCATACCGGGCGACCGGCGGCCGCGGCCGCCGACCGAGAGACTGGGCGTCAACCCCACGCTGAATGCCGGTATGAGCGAGGTTGAAGATTCGGGTGCGGTGGAGGTGTACCACTACGCCGGCACCGAATGGGAGAAGCACTCCTGGTTCAAGGCGATCAATGCGGGACCGGGCGACGCCTTCGGCACCGCCGTAGCGATCAGCGACGAAGGCCACCTGATCGTGGGCGCGCCCAACGAGGACAGCCCCGCGGCTTCCGGCACGTATCTGCCGGCGTCCGGCGATGCGCCGGAGTTGCGCGATGACCCGGCCACCGCCGTGGACCGGGGCGCCGTGTACACCTACGCGAATGGCCCCTCGGGCTATTCCTTCGGGGGGTACATCAAACCGCCCATCATCGGGAACGAGACCACCTTGCACTTCGGCGCGGCCATCGCGATCGATTCCCTCGCGCGACGGGTTGCCGTGGGCGCACCCCGTGCCTCGTACAACGGCGAGGCCGCCGGTGGCGTGGTGCTCTACGACATTGCCTGGACCCCGGGACCGCCGAGCTACCCATCCCCGATCGTTTCCTTCTGGACGCTGAAGCGGGATTTCGGACCGGGCAGCGGCCGGCCCCTCTCCTCGACCAACGAAAACCCCCCCTTCTCTTCGGACGCCTTCCGTGGCCTCGGCGGCTCCCTGTCCATGAGCCAAGACGGCAACTGGCTGGCCGCTGGCTATGCCTACGGGTCCAAGGCCTTCCTGTACCGCAACCTGGGCGGCACCTGGAACGAGCATTCAAGACCCGCGTCCACCGTGCCCATCGATGGCGACCGCTTCGGCGTCAGCGTGTCCCTGGTCAATGGTCAAGACGGGCTCAAGCTGCTGGTGGGCGCTGACCACGACGGGAGCCGGCACAACGGTCTGATGCGCGCATCGGACATCGCGCGCGACGACTTTGTGGCCACGCCGGAGAGCGGTGCGGCCTATTACTTCGCCGGACGCCTCGACGCCGGCCAGCCCCTGGTGCTCAAGGCCCGATTGAAGGCGCCCGAGCGCATGCTGCGCCAGATGCTGGGCCAGGCCACGGCCATGACGCGCGACGGCACTGAACTCCTGCTCACGGGTGAATACAAGGGCGATTCGAGCAGGCCCGCCGGGCAGGCGATCTTCTTTGGTTATTGAACGGATGAATGGAATGGCGGTGAAGGAACAAGGAATGCCGACGGTGCGTCGTTCGATGCGGTGGTTCGCGGCCGCGATGGCGGTGGTGTATCTGAGTGCTTGTGGTGGCGGGGTGGATGAGCCCGCCGATGGTGGTGGAACAGGGGGAGGATCGAACGCAACGCCGAGCCCGAGCCCGAGCCCGAGCCCCGCGCCGGGCGGCGGCCCGCCGCCACCACCCCCTTCATCGCCACCGCCGCCCGCGGCACCGCCACCCTCGGGTTCACCGCCAGCGTCACCACCCCCCGGCTCGGGCACGGGGCCGATTCCCGATCCTGGCACCGGGTCGGGCACGCCGGCCATCGCGCTGACGATCACTTCTGTTGCACAACGTGGCCTGAAACTCGATTGGCCAACAGTGGCCGGTGCATCGCAATACCGCATCGAAAGAGACGTCGACGCCACCGATGGCACCGACAACTTCTTGGAGGTGGCGCAGTCCGCTGGTCCTTCGATCAGCTTCACCAACCTGAGCCTGGTGGAGGCGATGAACCACAAGTACCGGGTCACGGCTTGTGGGGCCAGCGGCTGTGACCTGGCGGCCGGGACCGCCATGGTGACCGGCGACCTGGCCGGCTCGATCGTCAGTGCGAACCAGGCAGTGGACGATGGCTCCCAGGGCCGTGTGATGGCCACCGGAAAGCGCGGCACCACGCACGTACTGGCGGTGGGCATGCCGGGTTTCAATGGTGAGCGCGGCATGGTGCTGGTCTACGAGCGCGCGCAAGACAGTGCGTCCTGGTCGGTCTTGCCGACGACCCTGCTGCGCTCGACCGGCGTGCCTGCCGAAGGTGGATCCGTGCTCGACCACTTCGGCGCCAGTGTGGCCTTGTCGCCCAACGGCGAGTGGCTGGCGGTGGGCATGCCGGGTGACGACGCGCCCACGGATGAGGATGGGGTCAATCCGCCGTTGGCCGGTACCGCGACAGGGGTGGACGGGTCAGGCGGCGTGCGCGTGTACCGCCACTTCAATGGAGCCTGGTCCATCGTGGCGCGGATCAAAGCGCCCAACGCGAGGAAGGACGATGCCTTCGGCGCCTCGGTGGCCATCAGCAACGAGGGACGGCTCCTCGTCGGCGCGCCGAATGAAGACGGCGGGTCGAGCGGCGACGTGTACTTGTCGGGCGCGATCGACTCGACGGTGCTGGACAACAAGACGGCCGAGGACCGCGGCGCCGTGTATGCCTATGCCATCAGCGGCGATCTCTACAGCTTCAGGGCTTATGTGAAGCCGCCCGTCCTTCAGCAGAATCCGACGTACGCGTGCTTCGGCGTCGCCCTCTCGGCGGACCAATCCGCGCAACGGGTCGCCGTCGGTGCGCCGTGCGGGTCCTACAACGGCTCTGGCGCCGGCGGGGTGTTCGTGTATGACATGGACTGGATATGGTCCGGTGGAGCCAAGCCCGCGCCGGTTCAGATCGGCTTCGCGCCACCGACCCTGCGCGACCTCAGCATGTCGCCGAACCCGGGCCCATCGTCCGCTGCCTACCGGGGGTTCGGTGGGGCCGTGTCCATGGCCCCGCAGGGCGACTGGCTGGCCGTGGGCTACCCCGACAAGAGCCATGAGCCCACGGATGGCAGCATCGCCCGATCGGCCGCGGGCGAGGTGACCGTGTACCGCCACCAGGGTGCGCAATGGAGCCAGCACTCGGTGTTGCTGGCGCCCGCGCCCCGAGCCGCCGACCGCTTTGGTATCAGCGTGTCGATGGTCAATCCCAACGGTCCTCGCCTGCTGGTCGGCGTGCTCGAAGACGACAGCGACCACATCGGCCTGCGGCGGGCGGCCGACTTCGTGAACGAGGGCGGCACGGGCGGTTCGAACACGGGCGCAGCGTACTACTTCGTCGAGAACCCCGATCCCACCAAGCCCATGCTGCGCAAGGCACGATTGAAAGGGCCCAGGTCCGTGAGCCATCAGCATCTGGGCCGGGCCACGGCCATCACGCGGGACGGCAGTGAGATGCTGCTGAGCGGGCAGTACGTCGACGGTCCCAACGGTTCGTCCGCCATCTTCTTCGGTTACTGAGACCGGCCCCCGCGCAGCAGCCTCAGCCCGTTGAACACCACCAGCAGACTCGCGCCCATGTCGGCGAACACCGCCATCCACATGGTGGCGTTGTCGAACAGCGCGAGCAGCAGGAAGACGAGCTTGATGCCCAGCGCCAGCGCGATGTTCTGCCACAGCACCGTGTGCGTGCGCCGGGACAATCGAATGGTTTCGGGCAGCTTGCGCAGGTCGTCGTTCATCACGATCACGTCGGCCGCCTCCATGGCGGTGTCGCTGCCCGCGCCGCCCATGCC
>NZ_DATIGV010000091.1:0-5801 GCF_035481345.1 Hydrogenophaga sp.
TCCCCAGTGGCCGACCACCCACCCAGTAGCGGGCCGCAGCGCGGCCTGCGGCTTCCCGACAAACGCGGATTCCTGCAAAAGCTCGCCGAGTTCCTGCACCCCGGGCCGGACTCCAAGGACGAGCTGATCGAGACCCTCGCCGACGCCGAGGACAACGACATCATCAACGCCGAATCGCGGGTGATGCTCGAAGGCGTGATCCGCATCGCCGACATGACCGCGGGCGATGTGATGGTCGCGGCGCCGCGCATGGACATGATCGACATCGATGCGCCCTACGACGAACTGCTGCACCTGGTGATCGACACCGCGCACTCGCGCTTTCCGGTGTACGAAGGCGAGCGAGAGAACATCATCGGCATCCTGCTCGCGAAAGACCTGCTCAAGCTGCAGCGCGCACCCTCGCTCAACATCCGCGCCTTGCTGCGCCCGGCCACCTTCGTGCCCGAGAGCAAGGGCCTCAACGACCTGCTGCGCGAGTTCCGCGGCAACCGCAACCACCTGGCCATCGTCATCGACGAGTTCGGTCGCGTGGCCGGCCTCATCACCATCGAGGACGTGCTCGAGGAGATCGTCGGCGAGATCGAGGACGAGTTCGACGTCGATGAAGACGCGGGCGACATCTTTGCCCTGGCCGACAGCACCTGGCGCGTCAGCGGCGACACGCCCATCGAACGTCTCAACGAGGCCTTTGAACTCCACCTGTCCGACGAGGATTTCGACACCATCGGCGGCCTCATCGCGCACACCATGGGCCACGTGCCCAAGCGCGGCGAGACGCACGAACTCGAAGGCCTGCGCTTCACCGTGTTGCACGCCAAGGGCGGTGCCGTGAAGTGGTTCAAGGTGGCGCCCTTGCCCACCGAGCCCTGACATCCATCCCCCAGACCCTCGGCCCATGCGCAGCCTCTTCGGATCGCTCCACACGCCTTCGAGCTTTCATCCCATGACGCGCCGCCCGCCCGGGCGGGGGTCGCGGCTGGCAGGTTTCCTGTTCTTCTGGGTCTGTCTGGCCGGTGGCCTCGGGCAGGCCGCCGCCATTGCCTGGCCCACGGCCGCCTGGGTGCCGCCGGGTTTCGCCATCGGGCAGCCCAGTGGCGTGCTGCAGATCGTCTCGCTGGCCTTGCTGGTCTTCGCCTTGCAGTTCGCCACGCGCGTGGGGCAGGCCATGTGGCGCGGCTGGTTGTTCGCCACCGCCTGGCTGGCCGGCAGCTTCTGGTGGTTGTTCATTTCCATGCACACCTACGGCGGTCTGCCGGCCTGGCTGGCCGCGCTCGCCGTGCTGGCGCTGGCCGGCGCGCTGGCGCTGTACTACGCCCTCGCCGTGGGCTTCCTCTGCGCCTGGGCGCCCATGGCCCGCAGCGCACAGGCCTTGATGTTCGCCGCCGCCTGGACCCTGGCCGAACTCGCGCGCGGCCAGCTCTTCACCGGTTTTCCCTGGGGCGCGGGCGGCTACGCGCAGGTTGATCTGATGGCCCCCTGGGCGCCCCTGGTCGGCGTCTACGGCATGGGTTTCCTGGCGGCCATCCTGGCCTACGTGCTGGCCTCCCTCGTCACCGGCGCGGCGCAGGCCGCGCTGGCCTGGATGCGCAAGCCCGTGCGGCCCGCGCCCGTGCGCAACGCGAGCGGAGGGGTCTACGTGTCCACCCCCACGCCCCGTGTGCAGGCGCGCACCTGGACGCCGCTGAGCCTGGCGCGTGGCGCCTTGAGCTGGCTCGTGGTGCTGCTGCTGGTGTGGAGCTGCCTCGGCGGCGGCGAGCGCTGGCGTGGCCTGGGTCAGGCCGAGACGGCCAGCACCGGCCCGCTGCGCGTGTGGCTGCTGCAAGGCAACATCCCGCAGGACCAGAAGTTCGTGCCCGGCACCGGCGTGGCACAGGCACTCGACTGGTACCCGCGCCAGGTGCTGGAAGGCGTGGCTGCCGCCGGCGCGCGCGCCGACGGGCCGCAACTCGTGGTGGCGCCTGAAACCGCCGTGCCCCTGCTGCCCGAGCAACTCGGCGCCGCGTTCTGGCAGCCGCTGCTGCAGCCCATCGCCCATCAGACCGGCCCCCAGGCCGCCGCCGTGCTCACCGGTCTGCCACTGGGCAGCCTGGAGGCGGGCTACACCAACTCCACCTGGGGCTTCACGCCCGCGGCCGCGCGGGGCGCCCTGGCCAATGCCCAGTCGCCCGCGGTGCACCGCTACGACAAGCACCACCTCGTGCCCTTTGGCGAGTTCATTCCCCCCTTCTTTCGCTGGTTCACCCAGATGATGAACATCCCGCTGGGCGACTTCGCCCGTGGCGCCCTGCCGCAGGCGCCCTGGAGCTGGGCGGGGCAGCGCATCGCGCCCAACATCTGCTACGAGGACCTGTTCGGCGAAGAAATCGCCGCCGGCTTCGCCACGGCCGAGGGCGCGCCCACCGTGCTGGTCAACCTGAGCAACATCGCCTGGTTCGGCGACTCCATCGCCATCGACCAGCACCTGCAGATCTCGCGCCTGCGCGCGCTGGAGTTCGGCCGGCCCATGCTGCGCGCCACCAACACCGGCGCCACCGCCGCCATCGACCACCAGGGCGTCGTCACGCACCAGTTGCCGCGCCTGGAGCGCGGCCGGCTGGAGGCGGTGGTGGAGGGTCGCAGCGGCCTCACCCCCTACGCGCAATGGGCCGCCCGCTGGGGCCTCATGCCGCTGTGGGTGGTCTGCGGTGCGCTGCTGCTGGTCATCGCCTCACTGCGCCACCTGGGGCGCCGGGGCGGGCGCACGCGCCGCCGCTGAGTCACGGGCAGGCAAGACCCCGCCCCGTAAAATCGCGCATTCCTCCGGTGCCGCCGCCCGCGCGGCGCGCCGCGATCCCCGACAAGACACCCCCCTTCCGCCGGCCCGCCCGCGCGCGGGCCTCACGCGCATGTTGACCTTCCAGCAAATCATCCTCACGCTGCAGACGTACTGGGCCAACCAGGGCTGCGCCCTGCTGCAGCCCTACGACATGGAGGTGGGGGCCGGCACCAGCCACACCGCCACCTTCCTGCGCGCGATCGGCCCCGAGCCCTGGAAGGCCGCCTACGTGCAGCCCAGCCGCCGCCCCAAGGACGGCCGCTACGGCGAGAACCCCAATCGCCTGCAGCACTACTACCAATACCAGGTCGTGCTCAAGCCCGCACCGGCCAACATCCTCGAGCTCTACCTGGGCTCGCTCGAGGCCCTGGGCTTCGACCTGAAGAAGAACGACATCCGCTTCGTCGAGGACGACTGGGAGAACCCCACGCTGGGCGCCTGGGGCCTGGGCTGGGAGGTCTGGCTCAACGGCATGGAAGTGACGCAGTTCACCTATTTCCAGCAGGTCGGTGGCATCGACTGCCGCCCCGCCACCGGCGAGATCACCTACGGCCTGGAGCGCCTGGCCATGTACCTGCAAGGTGTGGACAACGTCTACAACCTCACCTGGACCGAGGGCCTGAGCTACGGCGACGTCTACAAGCAGAACGAGGTGGAACAGTCCACCTACAACTTCGAGCACAGCGACGCCGACTTCCTGTTCACCGCCTTCGCCGCGCATGAGAAGCAGGCGAAACACCTGATGGCCGAGCGGCTCGCGCTGCCCGCCTACGAGCAAGTGCTCAAGTGCGCCCACAGCTTCAACCTGCTGGACGCGCGCGGTGCCATCAGCGTGACCGAGCGAGCCGCCTATATCGGCCGCATCCGCAACCTCGCGCGCAGCGTGGCCCAGAGCTACTACGACAGCCGCGAACGCCTGGGCTTTCCCATGGCGCCGCGCGAGTGGGTGGCCCAGATCGAGAAAAAGGCCGCCTGAGCCGGGAAGAGAAGAACAACGATGTCCGCACAGAACCTGCTCGTCGAACTCTTCGTCGAGGAACTGCCGCCCAAGGCGCTCAAGAAGCTCGGCGAGTCCTTCGCCAATGGCCTGGCCAACGGCCTCAAGGCCCAGGGCCTGGCCCACGCCGATGCGGCCGTGACCGCCTATGCCTCGCCGCGCCGCCTCGCCGCGCACGTGGCGGGTGTGCTCGCCAAGGGCGCCGACAAACCCGTGTCGCAGAAGCTCATGCCCGTGTCGGTGGGCCTGGACGCCAGCGGCCAGCCCACGCCCGCGCTGCTCAAGCGCCTGGGCGGCCTGGGCGCTGACGCTGCCGCCGTGGCCGGCCTGCGCCGCGCCATGGACGGCAAGGCCGAGGCCTTGTTCTTCGACAGCGTCGCGCCCGGTGTTGAACTCGCGGCCGGCCTGCAGAAGGCGCTGGATGAGGCCATCGCGCAACTGCCCATTCCCAAGGTCATGACCTATCAGTTGGAGTCCGGTTGTGAACGGCCGGGCTGGGACAGCGTGCAGTTCGTGCGGCCCGCTCACGGGCTCGTGGCCCTGCATGGTGCGGACGTGGTGCCGGTGAAGGCGCTCGGCCTGCAGGCCGACAGGGCCACGCACGGCCACCGCTTCGAGGCCACGGTCGATCCGGTCCCGCTGGCGAATGCCGACACCTACGCCGACGCGCTCGCAAAGGATGGTGCCGTCATCGCCTCCTTCGCAGAACGCCGCGCCGAGATCGTGCGCCAGCTCGCGTCCGCTGCCGAGCGGGTGGGCGGCGGTTGCCGGCCCATCGAGGACGAGGCCCTGCTCGACGAAGTGACCGCACTCGTCGAGCGCCCGAACGTGCTCGTTTGCGAGTTCGAACAGCAGTTCCTCGACGTGCCGCAGGAATGCCTCATCCTCACGATGAAGGCCAACCAGAAGTACTTCCCCCTGCTCGACGCCCAGGGGCGCCTGACCAACAAGTTCCTCGTGGTCAGCAACATCCGCCCCGCCGACGCCAGCGCCGTGATCGGTGGCAACGAGCGCGTGGTGCGCCCGCGCCTGGCCGACGCCAAGTTCTTCTTCGACCAGGACCGCAAGAAGACGCTCGAATCGCGCGTCGAGGGCCTGGGCAAGGTGGTCTACCACAACCAGTTGGGCACGCAGGGCGAGCGCGTGGAGCGCGTGCGCGCCATCGCGCGGGCCATTGGCCAGCAACTGGGCGGTGATGTGCTGGCCAAGCAGGCCGACACCGCCGCGCGCCTGGCCAAGACCGACCTGCTCACCGACATGGTGGGCGAATTCCCCGAGCTGCAGGGCATCATGGGCGGCTACTACGCGCGCCACGACGGCCTTTCCGAAGACATCGCCTTCGCCATCGAGGACCACTACAAACCGCGCTTCGCGGGCGACGCGCTGCCGCGCAATGCCGTGGGCACGGTGGTGGCGCTGGCCGACAAGCTCGAAACGCTCGTGGGCATGTTCGGCATCGGCAACCTGCCCACGGGCGACAAGGACCCGTTCGCGCTGCGTCGGCACGCGCTGGGGGTGGTGCGGATGCTGATCGAGCAGGATCTCAATATCGAGCTTCGCCAAGTGCTCAGCATCGCGAGCCACGCATGCTACGAAGCTCTTGGGAAAGTCAGTAAATGGCCATTGCTTCGTAGCGTCGCGAACGCTGTTGAGGTCGAGGCGCTGATTTACGAGAGTTGCGGCTCCTTCATGTTGGAGCGTCTCGGAGGATCACTTCGAGAGCAAGGTTTCTCCACTCAAGAGGTGGACGCGGTTCTCGTGTTGGAACCGGCTCGCCTCGCGGATGTGCCGAGATTGCTGCAGGCCGTCCGCACCTTCGCCGCCCTCCCCGAAGCGCCCGCCCTCGCCGCCGCCAACAAGCGCATCGGCAACATCCTCAAGAAGTCCGAGGGCGTGGGCGAGGCTGTGAACCCGGCCCTGTTCCAGGAAGCCGCCGAGAAGGCCTTGTTCACCGCCATGCAAGCCACCGTGCCCGGGGCCGACGCC